>JAAYAH010000021.1 GCA_012719445.1 Actinomycetales bacterium
GCCGCTGGGCAGGGTCATGGTGACCCGCCAGCCGTTGATCGCGGAGCTGCCCGCGGTGACGTTGACGTTGGCCACGAACCCGCCCGGCCACTGGCTCTGCACCGAGTAGGCCGCGGTGCACCCGCCCGACCCCTGCGACGTGGTCGTCGTGGTGGTGGTCGTCGGCGGAGTGGTCCGGGTCGTGGTGGTCGTCGTCGTGGTCGTGGTCGGCCGGGTCGTCGTGGTGGTCGTGGTCGTGGTCGGCCGGGTCGTGGACGTGGTCGTGGTCGGCCGGGTCGTGGACGTGGTCGTGGTGGTCGTGGTCGGGACCGTCGAGGAGTAACTGGCCGGGACCCGCTGCAGGGCGGCCCACCAGGCGTTGGCCATCTTCGTGTACCCGCCGGCGTTCGGGTGGACGCCGTCCGCGAGGTCCGACATCGTCAGCGCGCTGTACATGTCCACCAGGTAGACCCGCCGGCCGGCGGCGGCTCTGGCCTGCACGATTCCGGGGACGGCGGCGTTGAACTGGCGGACCTGGGAGTCCGCGAGGCTCAGCGGGATGATCGTCGCCACGAACACGTAGGTGTCCGGTGCCGTGGTGAGGATCCGGTCGATCAGTGTGGACAGGCGGGTGGCGGCGGTGGAGGCGTTACCGCCGATCATGTCGTTCGTACCGATGTGCAGCAGCACCGTGCGGGGCGTGTAGGTCCGGAGCCAGGTGACGATGTTCGTGTCGATCTGACTGATCGTCCAGCCCGAGTGCCCCTCGTGGTCGTGGTCTCCGAGGTTGCCCGGGCCGTTCGACATGGACCCCACGAAGTCGACCGTCGCCCCGGCGCCGGTGAGGTGCTGCCAGAGGGCGATGCGGTACCCGCCGGGCACGGTCAGCCCGTCGGTGATGGAGTCCCCGAGCGGCATGATGCGCACTCCGCCGTTGGACTCCGCGTGCGACGGCGCGGCCACGAGGACCGCGGTGGAGAGGACGAGGGCCCCGAGAACCGCGTGGGCCGGTCGTTTGATCCGCATGTGAACCCTCCGCGAGGCCGTGGGTGCCGCGGCGGGTCAGCCCCGTCCTCGACCGGCCCCTTCTTTCTCGGAGCACGTCGCGGTGTTGCTCTCCCGCATTAGTCGCACCCGAAC
This sequence comes from Actinomycetales bacterium, assembly GCA_012719445.1. Lineage (GTDB taxonomy): Bacteria > Actinomycetota > Actinomycetes > Actinomycetales > Kineosporiaceae > JAAYAH01. Next base: position 1,120 of record JAAYAH010000021.1, read on the forward strand.
GTCCCGCCCTGTGGGATGTTCAAGGGCAGGTGAATGTGTGATCGATTCACGCCTTCTGTCGGCGACCCGGGCGATCGCGAACAACAGGACGTCGTGAATCCCGTGAAGTCTGCAAAAGCCTAGGTAGAGCCCATGTCGACGTCAATACCAGAATTGTGACACCCGGGTCACTCCACGCCCCGATAATGTTTCGTGGCGGAATTACTTCGACACTGTGGAACGTTTTGCCAAACCCGCGGAAATGATGTCGGGCGTGGGTCGTGAATGCGAGCACGACAATGCGCCGGGTGTTCTCTCGTCGTCCCTGCGACGACTGCCGGGCGGTGGGGGCGGGGTGCGGGGACCGGGTGGCGTCCGCAGGTGCTCGGATCGCCGCATGATATGAAAGCCGGCTGCGACACCACTATAGTTTCGGAAATCTTTCGAAAGATCTTTTCTGAACGGGAGGGCCGGAGCGACGATCGACGTGGATCCGGGGGAGGATCGCCCCATGCGACGGAACAGCGCGAAGGTCCGGGTGGGCGGAGAGCCGGTGACGTGGCTGGGGGCGAACTTCTGGTCCCGGGTCGGGGGACCGCTCATGTGGCGGGACCACTACGACCCCGCCGTCGTCCGGGAGGAGCTCGCCGTCCTCGCCCGGCACGGCCTGCGGCAGACCCGGTCCTTCTGCTACTGGCCCGACGTCATGCCCACGCCCGACGCCGTCGACGCGACCGTGCTCGACCGGTACGAGGACTTCCTCGACGCCCACGTCGAACAGGGCATGACCAGCATCCCGACGTTCGTCGTCGGGCACATGTCCGGCGAGAACTGGAGCCCGGCCTGGCGCGGGGACCGCGACCTCTACGCCGACGTGTGGCTGGTCGCCCGGCAGGCGTGGTTCGTGGAGCAGGTCACCCGGCGCCTGGCGGACCACCCCGGCGTCGTGGCCTGGCTGATCAGCAACGAGATGCCGATCTACGGCCGTCTCCACGACCAGCCGGCGGCGCCGCGGGACCAGGTGACGTCCTGGGCCCAGCTCATGGTGCAGGCGGTGCGCGCCGGTGGCGGCACCCAGCCGGTCTCCCTCGGTGACGGCGCCTGGGGGATCGAGGTCACCGGTGAGGACAACGGGTTCTCGGTGCGCGACACGGCGCCCCTCGTCGACTTCGTCGGTCCGCACGTCTACCGGATGGAGTCCGACCAGGTCCGGCAGCACCTCAACGCGGCCTTCCTGTGCGAGCTGGCGGCGGTGGCCCGGCGGCCGGTGGTCCTCGAGGAGTTCGGGGTGACCACCGACTTCGTCTCCGAGGCCAACGCGGCGACCTACTACCGGCAGACCCTGAACACCTCGCTGCTCGCCGGTGCAACGGGCTGGCTGGCGTGGAACAACACCGACTACGACCACCTCGCCGGTCAGGACCCCTACCGGTTCCGGCCCTACGAGATGCACTTCGGGATCACCACGAACGACGGGACGCCGAAGGCGCCGCTGCACGAACTCGACGCCTTCGCGCGGACCCTCGACGCCGTGGACTTCGTCCGCTGCCGGCGTGAGGACGTCGAGGCGGCCCTCGTCGTCAGCTCCTACCTGGAGCGTGGGTACCCCTTCTCCCGGCCCGAGGACAGCCGGCTGATCTTCTCGGCGCTGCGGCAGGGTTACGTCGCCGCCCGCGAGGCCGGCCTGCCGGTCGGGTTCACCCGCGAGGAGGACGGGATCGACGAGACCTGCCGGCTGTACCTGCTGCCGTCGACCCGTCAGCTCACCGCACCCACGTTCACCCGCCTGGTCGAGCTCGCCCGCCGGGGCGCCGTCGTCTACCTGTCCTACTGCGCGGGGGACTCGTCCTTCCAGCGGTGCTCCTGGCTGCCCGGCCTGAACGCCGCCTTCGGCATCGAGCACCAACTGCGGTACGGGCTCAACGATCCGATCGTCGACGACGAGGTCGAGCTGACCTTCACCGAGGACGTCGGGGACTCCTGGGGCGCGATCCCGGCCGGGACAGTGCTCCGGTTCCGGGTCGGGGGCAACGAGCACAGCAGGGCGTTCCTGCCGGTCCGGGCAACGGACGCCCGGGTGGTGGCCGTGGACGGGCACGGCCGGCCGGCCCTGCTGCGGCACCGGGTCGGGGACGGGGAGACCGTGTTGTGCACCTACCCGCTGGAGCACCTGGCCGCGTGCACCCCGGCCGTGAACCCGGAGCCGACCCACCGCGTCTACGCCGCGCTGGCCCGGATCGCGGGAATCCGGCCACCGGTCGTCGTCACCGAGCCGGAGGTCTTCACCGACACCCTCGTCCACGACGACGGGCGCCGGTACGCCTGGTTCGTCAGCCAGGACCCCGAGGCCCGCACGGTGCGGCCGGGGCTCGACGGCGGGGCGCTGCGGGACCTCGACTCCGGCGCCGTCCTCGACGAGGTCCGTCTCGGCGCGTACGGCGTCCGGGTGCTGGAAATCGTCGATACCTCAGCAGATCATGACGGGATGGTCCGGCCGGCCACCGAGACGGCCCGGCAGTCCAGCCCAGTCCAGCAGTCCAACCCAGCCCAGCAGCAGAGCCGAGAGAGCGGAGCCGCCCGATGACCCTCCCGACCCGGACCGCGTCGGAACCCCTCCCCGCCTTCCCCGCAGGGTTCGTCTGGGGGACGGCGACCGCCGCCTACCAGATCGAGGGCGCGGTCTCCGAGGACGGCAGGGGACCATCGATCTGGGACACCTTCTCGCACACCCCGGGGGCGATCGAGACCGGTGAGACCGGCGACGTCGCCTGCGACCACTACCACCGGTGGAAGGAGGACGTCGACCTGCTGCGGGAGTTGGGTGGCGGCGCCTACCGCTTCTCGGTCGCCTGGCCGCGGATCCAGCCCACCGGGCGGGGCGCCGTGAACGCCGCCGGGATGGGGTTCTACTCCCGGCTCGTCGACGAACTGCTGGACGCCGGGATCACCCCCGTCCTCACGCTCTACCACTGGGACCTGCCGCAGGCTCTCGAGGACGTCGGCGGCTGGCGGGTCCGGGACACGGCGAAGCGGTTCGCCGAGTACGCCACGCTCGTGCACGGTGCCCTCGGCGACCGGGTGCCGATGTGGACGACCTTCAACGAGCCGTTCTGCACGGCCTTCATCGGGTACGCGGAGGGGCGGCACGCACCCGGAGCCAAGGAGGGCCACGGTGCCCTGGCGGCGGCACACCACCTGCTCGTCGCCCACGGCCTCGCCGTGACGGCGATGCGGGACCAGCAGCGCCGTGACGAGAGGTTCGGCATCACCCTCAACCTGCAGGACATCACCCCGGCAGACGACAGCACGGAGGACAGGGCCGCGGCCCGGCGGCTCGACGGCTTCATCAACCGGGTGTTCCTCGACCCCCTGTTCGCCCACCGCTACCCGCAGGCCGAGGCGGAGGTGTGGCCGGGGCTGACCGACCGGGCCTTCCGGCTCGACGGCGATCTCGGGCTCATCGGCGTGCCGCTGGACTTCCTCGGGGTCAACACCTACTTCCCCTCCTACCCGGTCGCGGGGGAGCACGCCCAGCCCGACCCGACCCGCCGCACGGCGGGCGACATCGGGGTCGGGGAGGCCCCGCCGGAACACCTGCCGCGCACCGAGATGGGCTGGCCGGTCGAGGCCGACATCATGCGTCGGCTGATGGCCCGGCTGCGGGCGGAGTACCCCGAGCTCCCGCCCGTGTACATCACCGAGAACGGGATGGCCTGCCCGGACGAGATCGCGGCGGACGGCGTCGTCCACGACCAGGACCGGATCGCCTACCTCGACGGTCATCTCCGGTCGCTGCACCAGGCGATCGAGGACGGCGCCGACGTCCGTGGGTACTTCTACTGGTCGCTGCTGGACAACTTCGAGTGGGCCCGCGGGTACGCCAAGCGTTTCGGCCTGGTGCACATCGACTACGCCACCCTGGCCAGGACCCCCAAGGACAGCTTCGCCTGGTACCGGGACATGATCCGCGCTCAGCGGGGGAGGGACACCCCGCTGAGCGCGGCGAAGGCCGCGAGCAGTCGGTCCTGGACGTCCTCGTCGTAGGCGACCGGGTTGGCCCGCAACGGGGTGCGGCGCTTGAGGTACTGCCCGGTGACCCTGGCTGCGGGGTCGTCGCCGACAGCCAGCCACACCTGGGTCTCCGCCCCCTCGGGGAGATCGTCGGTGGCGGCTGGCCCGCCGAGCTTCGTCCTGATCCAGCCCGGGTCGACGGCGTTGCTCCGCACCTCCGGCCACAGCCTGGCCACCGCGAACGCGAGCACGACGTCGTGCAGCTTCGAGTCGCTGTAGGCCTGCATCCCGTTCCACGGCCTGCGTCGGTACTGGAGGTCGTCGAGGTCCATCACCCCGTCGGCCTCCAACCCCGAGGTCAGGTACACCAGGCGACGCGGTCGGGGCATGAGCGCGGTGAGCAGGTAGGGGGCGAGGGCGTTCACCTGGAAGATCCGCTCCAGCCCGTCCTCGGTGAGCACCCGCTCCGGAGCACCGCCACCGATCCCCGCGTTGTGGATGACCACGTCGAAGGGACCCGCGTGGGTCGCGGCCTCGGCGAGGGCCCTGGTCTCCGCCATCGAGGCGAGGTCGCCGACGAGAGACCCGGCGGCCCCCGGAACGGCGGCCATGGCCTCGACGGCACGGGCCGGGGTGCGTCCGTGGAGGACCACCTCGTGCCCCGCCGTCACCAGGTCGGTCGCCGTCCGCCGTCCGATGCCGTCGGTGGATCCCGTCACGAACACCCTGCTCATGGTTCTGAACTCCCGATCACTCATGTCTGCCGTGCCGCACGGCCCGGGCAAAGCTATGCGACCGGGAGCCGGATCGGGAGGGGTTCGTCGGGATCTCTGCGGACGTGGGGGACCTGCCGGGTTCTCGGCGACCGGTCCTGACCGGTCGAGCCCCCTCGGCAGGCGACCCTCGGCGGGCGTGCGGTCCTCAGCCGGCGCGGTCGAGGTGCTGGTAGTCCTTCAGCGAGCGGTAGTCGCCGCCCCAGGACCAGCCCTCGGCGAGGAACGCCTTCGTGATCGTGCGGTGCCGGGTGAGCATCCCGGGACGGACGTCGTTCCGGTCCAGGTAGGCCCGCCCGGCCGCCGGCAGCACCGTGTCGCCGGAGACGTAGGGGTTGCGCACCGGGTTGATGTCGATCGCCCGGCCGTAGGAGTGCCGCGACCACGACGTGCCCCCGGTGACTCGGCGGCAGTTGAACGCCGAGGTGTTGTCCGCGGCCATCGACGCGGTGTCGCTGCCCCGGTAGTCGTCCACCGGTCGCATCCGACGGACGGGGAACCGGGACGCGTAGGCCTTCTGGAAGACCCTCCGGACCGAGCCGACGACATCGGCGTTGACGACGAGCCGTCCGGTGTGGGCCGCGCCGTCGAACCCGTAGTAGGTGAGCTCGACCAGGCGCAGGTCCGCCGGCCGCACCGGGCATCCGCTCCGGTAGGAGTGGGGGAGGTCGGCCGCGGTGACCCGCCGGACGGCGGAGCGGAAGGGCGGCAGGTCCGGCGACCCCCTGCCGGCACCCGCGAGGGCCGAGAGCGTCGCGGCCGTTGCCGAGGGGTCCCACGTCGGTGCCGCCGACGCCGGACCCGTCGCGACCACGGGGCGGCCGGTGCCGGACGATCCGTGCGTGACCGCGTCCCGTGGCCGGTCGGCTGACGGTGGCGAGGTGGCTGTCGCGACCGGCGGGGTGATCAGGCAGAGCCCCACGGCCGCCCCGAGGGTGACGAGTGCCGCGATGACCCGTGCTCGCTGTCCGGCGCCCACGCTGGTGGTCTCGGCCGGTCGCGGGCCCGGCTGGAGCGGTGCCGACACGGGTCAGCCTGTCGGACCCCCGGGATAGCGTCCGCGTATGGCTATCCCCTTCCAGGTCACCTTCGACGCCAACGACACGCATGCGCTCGCCCGGTTCTGGGCGACCGCCCTCGACTACATCCCGGAGCCCCCGCCGAGCGGGTACGCCACCTGGGAGGTATGGGCGGGGGAGCAGGGCATCCCCGAGGAGTTCTGGGACACGTACTACGCGGTGGTCGACCCGGACGGTGTGGGGCCGCGGGTGCTCTTCCAGAAGGTGCCCGAGTCGAAGGCCGCCAAGAACCGGGTGCATCTGGACCTTCACGTCGCCCCCAGGGGAACGCCTCCGGAGGAGCGGGCCCGGCTGCGGGAGGAGCGGGTCGCGAGATGCGTCGCAGCCGGTGCCGTCGAGATCGCCCGGCACGACGAGATGGGCCAGGAGTGGGTGGTCCTGCGGGATCCGGAGGGCAACGAGTTCTGCGTCGCCTGACGCGGATCACCCATCGGCGTCCCCTCACCGGGTGGTCACCGGGTGGTCCCTCACCGGACAGGTCCCCGCCCGACGACGTCCGCGCCGGGCCGACCGTCAGGGGCGGGGACACCCCGGGTTCCGGGTCCACTCGTCGTACTCCGGGGCACCGCTGCCGACCACCGTGCCACCTGCTGTGAACCGGACGGCGACGTCTCCCGGGGCGACGGCGGGCGGAAGGTCGACCACCGCGACGCCGCCCGCTCCCTGGCGCTGCCACACCCGGCTCCGGTCGTCACCCGAGCCGTCGGCGGTGAGCGAGGTCTCGATCGTCCAGGTCCGTCGGGCGATGGTGATCAGAACGAGACGACAGGAGGCGTCGGACCGCGGGGCGCCGGGCGCGTGGTCCTCGAGGACCACGCTGATCGCCTCGGCGGACTCGAAGGTGACGTGGCTCGTCAGCTCCTCCGCCGTGGCGCCTCGCCTCCCGCGGAACCAGGCGAACATCGTCACCCCCTCCCCGCCCGTCACGGGGAAGGCGCGGAACCCCACGAACGCCAGCCGCTGGGTCCCCACGTCCCCCGCGTAGAGGATCTTGACGTCGTCGCCGTCGCCGGTGAGTTCGAACAGGGTCTCCGCCCCGAGCGCGCGGAGAGCCGCCACGTGCATGTCGGAGAGCCACGCCTGGTCGTCGGCCAGCGAGCCGCGTCTCGGCTCCCACCACAGGCGCGGGAGGGCGGCCTGCCACGGCTCCCCGGGGGCTCTGGTCGGCTCTGCCGTTCCCGCGGGGTGACCCGCAGGCCGGTGCGCGGCCCCGAGCCCGTCCCACACGGGCGGGCCCAGCAGGACGCCGCAGCCGGCGGCGACGCTCACGGTGATCGCGAGCAGTCCCTGGCGTGCCCGTCGTGCGACGCGGTGGCGTCGTTCCCCGGCGACGAACCGCTGCCACGGGTCCGGTTCGTCGCCGAGGTGCCGAGCCTGCCGGGCGAGAAGGTCGCGCAGGTGCTGCTCCGTCACGGTGCTCACCGGGATTCTCCCTTCATCGCCGGGACGGGCCCGCTGCGGGGGCGGGTCGCCGTGCGGGTCCTCGTCGGTCCGGCCGTGATCCCCTCGACGCCGGTCCCCGCGTCGTCGCAGCCGAGGGCCGTCGGGCCGAGCAGTTCGCGCATCCTGGCCAGACCGTGCGACGTCTGGCTCTTCACCGTGCCGACCGCGCAGCCGAGCAGCGCGGCCGTCTCCTCCTGGCTGAGGTCGTCGTAGAAGCGCAGCACCAGGACGGTGCGCATCCTCGGGGGCAGCCTCCGCAGGGCGGAGCTGACCAGGTCACGGTCGACGACCGCGGCGGACGCGTCCGCAGCGGGAGGCTCCGGAGCGGTGTCGAGTGACTCCTCACGCAGCCGGCTGTCCTCGGGAGGAGCTGATGACCAGATTGATCATCACTTGCCGGGCGTAGTACTCGGGGGCGTCCCTTGTCCGGATCCGGTCCCAGCGGCGGTGCATCCGTTCCAGGGTGGTCTGCACCAGGTCCTCCGCCGCGCCGCGGTCCCCGGTGAGCAGGTAGGCGCGGTGCAGGAGCGCGTTCCAGCGGTTGATCACGAACTCCCGGAATGCCTCGTCGTCGGTCATCGGCACCCCTTCCGGGTCGGCCCGGATCGTGGGCCCTCGGTACGGGTCCCGGCACGGGCCCCTGTCCAGAAGGACGCCGTTTGCCGCTGGATCGTTCAGTCGGTCGAGTCCGTCCGGGCAGGGCGTCTCCTCAAGTGGATCGTCCGTTCTCTCGATGAAGAACTGCGGAGCGACCTGCCTGCCAGGGGAGCGATGGGCTGAGAGAGCATGACGACAGCACCCGTTCGTCCGGTGGTTGCCGTCGTGACCGGCATGTGCGAGTACCAGTGGGGGATCCTGGGCGGGGTGCACGCGGTGCTCCGTTCTCGGGGGGTCCCGCTGCTGGCCGTCGCGAACGAGTCGTTCGGGCACGAGTCCCTCTCCTCGCTGATCCTGGAGTTGATCCACCAGCGGGTCCCCCGGGGCGTTGTCGCCCTCCCCGGGGTGGCGCTGACCCCGGACGCGGAACTGCGCTCGGAACTCGACCGGTACGGCATCCCGGTCGTCTACATCGGGTCGGTCCACCCCGGCGCGGCCTGCGTCCGCGGCGACAGCGTCTCCGGGATGGAGGCGCTGATGGCCCACCTGCTCGACGAGCGGGGCATCCGCCGGCCGGCACTGCTCAGGGGCATCGCCGCGCAGGAGGACTCCGAGATCCGGGAACGGGCGTTCCGGACGGCACTCGCCAGGCGGCGGATCCCGGTGGACGAGGCCCTGGTCCTCGAAGGGCATTTCCGGCAGGACGTCAGCTACCAGGTGCTGCGGGACCTGCTGACCCGGCGGCAGGACCTCGACGCGGTCGTCGCGGCCAACGACGAGTCGGCGATGGGCGCCCTCGGAGCGTTGACGGAGGCCGGGCTGCGGGTCCCCGAGGACGTCGTGGTGACCGGCTTCGACAACACCAAGTCCGCCTCGCTGGCCTGGCCGGGGCTGACCACGGTCGACCAGGATCTCGACCGTCAGGGAGCCGCGGCGGCGGAGATGCTGCTCGCCCTGGTCGACGACGGGAGCTCGGAACCGCGGGAGAGGACGGTGCCCTCCCGGCTGGTCGTCCGCGGGTCCACGGCGCCGAGGGGGAGCCGTCTCCCGGGCAGGTCGTGGTCTCCGGCGGATCTCCGGGGCATGCCCGACGCCAGACTCGTCGACGGGGTCTGGGCGATCAGTGTCGACCGGGCCGTCAAGGAGATCGTCAACGCGGTCGGGATGGCCGAGTCGGCCCGGGCGCTGCTGGCGGCGCAGGACGCGGTGCTGGGGATGAACCGGGCACTGGCCTACTGCAGCACCATCGGCGACATCGTCGCGGTGCTGACCGAGCGGGTGGACAAGCTGGGCGTCCGACGATGCTTCCTCGGCGTCGTCGACCCCCCGGGTGAGGGGGGGACGGCGGGGTCGGTCGACCAGTCGGCAAGGGTCCTGCTGGCCTTCAGGGACGGACGGGCCGAGGAACCGTCAGGAGACCCGTTCCCGCGCCACGAGCTGCTCCCGGAGCGGTTCCGGTCCGAGCTCTCCGACGGGGTCCTGGCCCTCCAGCCGCTGTCCATCGCGGGCCGGGAGCGCGGGTACCTGCTGTTCGAGCCCACCTGGGGGCCGGCGACCCTGACCGAGGTGCTCCGGATCGACCTGAGTCGTGCTCTCGACACGGTGTTCAGCACCCAGGAACTGCACGATCACGCCGCCAACCTGGAACGCCTCGTCGCCCGGAGGACCCGGGAGCTGGAGCACGCCAACGAGGAGCTCCGCCGGTCGCTGATGCGCGACGGGCTGACCCAGATCGCGAACCGGCTGGCGTTCCAGGAGCACCTGGAGCGTCACCTCGAGTCGGCGGTCCCCGACCGCGCCGAGCTCGCACTGCTCATGGTCGACGTCGACCTGTTCAAGCCCTTCAACGACCTGTACGGGCACCTGCGGGGGGACGAGGCGCTGCAGGAGGTTGCCGCCTGCCTGGAACAGGCGGCACGTGAGCCCGAGGACCTCGCGAGCCGGTACGGCGGGGAGGAGTTCGCGGTCGTGCTCCCCGGTACCGGGAAGGCGGGTGCGACGGCCGTGGCCCAGCGGTTCCGTCGCCTCCTCGCCGAGGCCGCCATCCCCCACGAGGCCTCGACCGTGGCTCCCGTGCTGACGGCCAGCATCGGGATCGCCGTCGCGACGTCGCGGGGACCCGACGTGTCGGCCGAGGTGATCGGCATGGCCGACCGGGCCCTCTACCAGGCGAAGGTGCTCGGCAGGGACCGGGTCGTCGTCGCGGACGGGCGGGAGGCTCTCGTCCCCCGGCAGGCGGGCGAACGGCCGTCCCGACCGGTGGGTGGGCGGCCGCCCCGTCCTACCGGCACAGCACGGTCTGCGTGGTGATGTCGGAGAACACCTCGATGCCCGTCGCGTCCACGACGTGGACGACGTCGTCGAGCCCGTCCTCTCCCGGCGCCAGCGAGGCCGCCAGGTTGGGCAGGCCGAGGATGCGGTCGGGGTGGAAGGCGACGTCCTCCTCGCCGTCGAAGACGGCGACGTAGAAGATCCCGGCCTCCACGAGGTCCTGGAACATGTGGCTGCCGTAGGACAGCTCCGGCATGAACCCCGCGTCCCTCGAGGCGATCTCGCCGATGACCGCCATGTTGGACAGCTCGGCGAACCGCACCGGCACGCCGAGGGACGGGGTGGAGGTCCCCCACCGCCCGGGGCCGAGCAGCATGACGGCCCTGCCCCTGAGGGCGGCGTTCAGCACCCCGATCCGGCGGGCCACGGCGTGCTTGGCCTGCTCGCCGAGGCGGAGGTACTCCAGGGGGCGGACGTAGACGATGTGGTCGAGGGGGATCCGCACGTTCCCGCCCATGAAGTTGCCCCTGGCCCAGAGCAGACAGTCCCCGGTGTCCGCCGGCTCCGGCATCGCGACGGGCCTGCCGAGCCCTCTGGTCTGCAGCGGGCGGCACTGCAGGATGTTCACCCGGAGATCGCTGCCCGAGTAGATGTTCGCGGTGAACTCGACGTCCACGGGGTACTCGTACACCGTGGACAGCAGGGTGAGCACCTCCCGCATCAGCCCGGGGAACTCCGTGTCCCCGAGCAGTCGGCGGAAGTCCAGGACACGGGGCGTGCCGACGAGCCGGCGTCCCATCTCCCGCATGCGCTCCACCGCCTGGCGGTCGACGCTCGCGAAGAACGACGTGTCGGTCTTGAGGTCGTAGGGCAGCACCTCCTCCAGCCGCCGGGTGGTCCAGGCGTTCTGCGTCAGGGAGAGCACGTCGACGCGACGCTGGGAGAACTTCTTCTCGTCCCCGTAGGTCGTGGGGGGCAGGCGCAGCGGGTCGTCCAGGCACACGATCCGGGCGTAGTCGCCGACGGTCCGGTCGACGGCCCGGGTGCCGAGGCCGAACACCAGCCGCAGCATCCCCGCCTCGGCGTCGATGTCCGGGTCCCAGAGGTAGAGGTTCGCGGAGTTGCCGACGCCGGCGACGTGCGGGAAGAAGTCGTCCTCGTGCTGGTCGCCGGAGACCCGCTGGACCAGGATCGCCATCTGCTCGTCCCGGTCGGCCAGCCCCCGGTCCATCCGGTAGTCGAGCGCGTCCTGGTCCATGGTGCTGGCGTAGACCCGCCGGACGGCGTTCTCGAAGGCCTCGTACCGCTCCTCGGGGCTGCCCTGGTTGACGCAGAAGATGCTCTCGTACTTGCCGGCGAAGGCGTTGCCGAAGCCGTCCTCCAGCAGGGAGCTGGATCGCACGATGATGGGTGACTGGCCGAAGTACTCCAGCATCTCCACGAACTGCTCGCGGATGTGCCCGGGGAAGGTCCCGGCGAGGAGCTTCTCCCGTAGTTCGGGTGCCTGGGCGTAGAACCCCTCCGGCGTCCGCTGGCTCACCCGCAACCGCCACCAGCCGTTCTGCACGATGTAGGTGTAGAAGACGTCCGCCCCGATGTAGAAGGAGTCGTGCGGCTCGACGAGACCGGCGAGCCGGTCCCCGCCGTCCCGGTCGAGGATCTTCCGGGCCAGCAGCATGCCGACGCTCTTCCCCCCGACGAAGCCGGTGCCGATCTCGCGGGAGGCGATGGTGAGGACGTCGGCGAGGGTGAGGTACCGGGCGCACAGGTCGAACATCCGCGAGGGCCTGCCGATGATCATGCGCATCAGGGACAGCTTCACCGGTTCCTGCTCCTCCGGGGACCCGCTCAGCGCGTCGCGGGCCTGGCCGAAGGCGACCGTCCAGTTGTCCGGGCGGTCGCTCCGGCGCTGGATGGAGGTGAACAGCTCGGCGGCCTCCGAGCTGGCCGTGATGCAGACCGCCTCGTCCCCGCGGACGTGGTGCGGGAAGAACATCGTCGGCGAGTACCGCTGCCAGACCTTGAGCGGGTGGACGTAGAGCCTGTCGTCCACCCGGTAGAGGTCCAGCAGGAGCTGCGTGGTCTCCCGGATCGTGGCGACGGTCTGGTGGGTGTGGGCGTTCCGGGAGATCGCGAAGTAGGCGATGGTGTCCAGCTCGTACAGGAACGGGCAGGTGACCTTGAAGAAGTTGCCGATCATCAGGTCCGAGTACCAGTACGGCAGCAGGTCGGTGAGGCGGTCGAAGACGTAGAAGGCCCGTTTCCCCTCCCCGGCCACGAGGTTGTGCACCTCGGTGGCGAAGTGCTCGAACCCCTGGGTGGGGTCGGCCCGGTGGACGACGACCCGCGGGTCGTCGTCCACCACGGGCTCGTGGTCACCGAACCGGACGTACACCAGCCGCCTGCCCTCGGCCTTCGCCCGGGCGACGTAGGGGTCGACCATCCGCCGGTAGTCGAGGATCGAGTCCACCTGCCACACGACGTTGTCCCCGAGCCGGAGATCGTCGATCACCCGGTCGAATCCCGTCAGTCCGGTGCTCACCCGGTCACGCATGCGTCGGCTCTTCTCTCCCGGTCGGTCACGGCGTTCGGCGACCCGCTTCGCTGATCATCACGCCGTTCCGGCCGGACGGCCACCGGTGGGGTGTGTGTCGCGACGACGGAGGGGACCCGGACGACGCGCTGCCGTCCGGGTCCCCTCCGCTCCGGGTCCGCCGGGGTTCCCGGTCGGCGGACCGTCAGTCGGTGATCAGTCGACCAGGCGGCTGGTCCTGGTGGCTCCGGGGAGGTCACCGTCGTCCGCCGACGCGTCGTACACCGGGGACTCGCCGAGGAGCGTGCCGTCGGCGGCGTAGGCCCGGACGGTCGCCTCCGCGGACAGGGGGACCGTCGCCGTCCCGAACCCCCGGGCGTCGAGGGTCACGGGCCGCGTCGAGCCGTCGACCACGATCTCGGCTCGGTGAGTCGTCGGCGGGGCCGAGACGGCGACCTGCTCCGACCCGACCAGCAGCTCCGAGTCCCGGGTGTCGTCGTACACCAGGAAGCGCCAGGCGTACGGACGGTCCAGGGCTCCCGCGGCCGGTGCCAGCAGTCTCAGGTTCCAGTGGCCCGTTCCCTCGTTCTCGCCCAGGACCACCGTGCCGCCACCCTCGGGGGTCAGGATCACCACCGCGCCGGGATTGCCGGCGACCGACCCGGTGCGAATGGTGACCCGGGTGCCCTTGGTGCTCAGGTGCGCCATGTCGAACGCGCTCGCGATGTACCCCGCCGCGAGCTCCGTGTCGACCGGTCCTCGGCCGAGGCCCGCGTCGGCCTCGGCCGCCAGGGCCGCCGACGTGATCTCCCGGTTCGTGGACCGCCGGTCCCTCTCCTCCGCCAACTCCCAATCCTCACCCGCCCTCTGCTCGCTGTACGTGCCCTGCATCGCCGGGCCACTGCCGGCGAGGACCCGTCCGTCGAGGGTGGCCCGCACGGCGATCGCCGGATTCTCTTGGAACGCTGGCACCTCGACGACTGCTGTCCCGTCGGAGCCGACGGTCCGCCAGCGTCGGTCCAGTCGGCCGTCCGCCCGGTAGGTGGCCCCGAAGGAGACCTCGACGGTCGCACCGCGTGGCGCGACGGCCACGAGGTAGCCGGTCTTCCGCATGTCACCGTTGCCGGTGACCGTCACGTCCTGGAGCGCGTCGGCCTCGGTGTTGCCGATGGACATCGCGGCCGGGGCGGCTGCGTCCTCACCGGTGTACCACTCGAACCGGGGGTGGTCGCCCTCGCTGTCCCGGACGGTGAGGGCGGCCAGGGCCACCCGGTGCCCGGCGACGTCCCCCGCGTAGAGGATCCGGACGCCCCCGGCCCCGCCGAGCACCACCCGCGTCTCGTCCTCCAGGGCGGACACGTTCACGACGGCCTCCCGCATGCCGGTGATCCAGGCACTGTCACCGGCCAGCGAGCCCCGCGGCGGCTCGTTCCACAGCAGCGACATCCGCTTCGCCGCGGGCTGGGTGCCGTCCCCGTCGGACGACGGCAGCGGGATCAGTCCGTTGACCGCGGCGGCGGTCAACCCGGCGGCGACAACGGCCGCGGCGACGCCCAGCGCCGCTTGGCGCACCCGCCGCACCCGGACGCCGTGCCGTTCGGTGGTGGTGAAGCTGGTCCACGGGTCCGGGGCGGGCGTCACCCGGTCGGCCCGGTTCCGGAGCATGTCGCTCAGTCTCTGCTCGACTCCGGTGCTCATCGAGGGCCTCCTTCCGAGGTCGCAAGGCGTACGTGGAGTGGTGGCGTGACCGGCGCTGTCGACGGGGCATCGGGCCCGGAGGGTGTCGTGGCCGGCGGGACCTGGTCGACGTCCGCGGTGACCCCCAACACCCGGCGCAGGCTGGCGAGCCCGCGGGACGTCTGGCTCTTCACGGTCCCCACCGAGCAGCCCAGCAGGGAGGCCGTCTCCTCCTGGCTGAGGTCCTCGTAGTACCGGAGCACGAGGGCAGCCCGCATCCCGGCGGGCAGTTGCTGGAGCGCCGACCAGAGCAGGTCCCGTTCGGCGACCCGGTCGCAGGGGTCCGCGGTGCGGGGCTCGGGCGCCGACTCCAGGGGTCTCTCCCGGAACCGTTTGAGCCGGGATGTGCTGATCGTCAGATTGATCATGACTCGTCGGGCGTACCGCTCGGGGGAGTCCCGGTGCTGGATCCGTCCCCAGCGCCGGTGCGTCCGTTCCAGCGTCGTCTGCACCAGATCCTCAGCCTTGCCGTGGTCCCCGGTGAGCAGGTAGGCGCTGCGAAGGAGCGCGTTCCGGCGGGTCGTGACGAACTCCCGGAACTCCTCGTCCTCGTCTGCCATCGCTGTCCTCTCATGCTCGCGAACCATGGTCAAGGCTCGCTGCCCGGGTAGACGCGATGTCCGGCGCGAAACGTTGTGACGGCCCGCCGATTACCGCCGGGCGCGCCGCCGGGAGCAGCACCGGCTGCTCGGTGTCACTCGCGACGGGCGGTGACGAACCAGTTCCGCGGCACCCCCTGGAGGTCCCGCGGCGGGACCGGGTACGGCCAGCGGCCGTGGTTCGCGGGTTCCTCGCCGACCTGCACCACGGTGACGTCCCAGCCGCGGGGGCCGAGCTCGGCGGCGGGGTCGTCCATGGTGCCGAGCCATGGTGCTCCCAGCCTGGCCTGCATCTCGATCCACGGCCTGGTCAGCGGGTGGGTCAGGGTCGTCCCGTTGACGATGTCGAACCCGAGCAGGCTTCCGGTGGCCGCGAGGTCGCTCACCCTGTCGAGCACGGCGGTGACGGTCTCCTGCGGGAGGTAGAACAGGATCCCCTCGAGCACCCAGCAGGACGGGACGGAGGCGTCGAAGCCCGCCCCGACCAGGGCCTCGGCCCATGCTCCGCACAGGTCGGCGGGGACGGCGCGACGTTCGCACGCCGGTTCGGCGCCTGCCGTACGGAGGACGTCCTCCTTGCGGCGCAGGGTGTCGGCGTCGTCGAGTTCGAAGACCCGGCTCGTCGGGGGGAACGGGAGCCGGAAGGCCCTGGTGTCGTAGCCCGCGGCGAGCAGCACCACCTGCGTGACCCGGTCCTCGGTGACGGCCCGGGGCAGGACGTCGTCGAAGTACCGGCTCCGGATGGCGATGACCTGGAGTGCCGGGCTCTGCGCGCGGTCGTCGAGCCAGTTCCCGCCGCCTGTTCCGGACAGGTTCGCTGCCCAGGGATCGACGAACAGCGGGTCGTCCCGCCGGGCCTCCGCCGCCCGGATCGCCGCCGTCCCCGTCGCGGAGGACGGCACCGGCGGACATAGTGGCGATGTTGGCGACGGGCGGCGTGTCCCCATGCCCCGCGGTGGCTGATCACGTCAGGCTCGCCGGTGTGGACGCGAACGTCGGGCGGTCGAGGGTGCCGGTGTGGCTGCTCGACGTCGACGGCGTGATCAACGTGTCCAAACCGGGCTGGGTCGGTCCGCCGAGCCAGGGCATGGCGTACTACGGGGAGGACGCCTACCAGATGAGGTGGTCACCCCGGCTGGTCTCGGAGCTGCGCCGGCTGCACAGTGAGGGAACGGTGGAGTTCCGCTGGGCGACCACGTGGGCCGATCACGTCGACCAGATCGAGGCCCTGCTCCGGCTGCCGAGGTTCTCCAGGGCGTTCTCCGGCCTCGACCTCGATCCCAACGCCAAGGCTCCCGGTCTCAAGGTCGAGGCCGCCCTGCACGTGATCGAGGAGGAGGGGCGGCCCCTCATCTGGACGGACGACGACGCTATCCCCTTCGCCGGGCCGCTGGCGCGTCGCCTCCGTGGTCACGGTGTGCCTCTGCTCCTGGTCACCCCCGACCCACGCCGGGGCCTGCGCCCGGCACACCTGCGAACCGTCGCCGAGTTCCTCGCCGACCCGTGGTCGTGGGGTGAGCGCGATCCGGTGAACCGGCGCCCCGTCGCGTCGGCCTCCGACACCTGACCGACGACCCGTGCCCGGCCGGGAGCTCGGGCTGACCCAGCAGGTGGTGTCCCGGCGGCCTGCGGAACCCGCGTGAGCGGGGCGTCGTGGCTGACTGTGGTCCCGAGCTGCAACCAACCAACCCGTCCCGGGCGTAGTGCCGATGAGAGGCTCGTGCCCACCGTCGGTGTCGCCGGCCGGTGACCGGGTGAGCTGAGACGTCGGGACGGGGAGATGGATGTCGAGGAGTTCGACTCGTTCTACGCCGCCTCGGTCGGGCGCCTGGTCGGTGTGCTGTACACCATGACCGGTGACCTCTGCGAGGCGCAGGACGTCGTCCAGGAGGCGTTCGTCCGGGCCTGGGACCGGCGGGGCGAGCTGGACCGGTCCGGTCATCCGGAGGCATGGGTCCGTACGGTCGCCTGGCGGCTGGCGGTCAGCCGCTGGCGGCGGACCCGGCGCGGGGCCGTCGCGTGGGTCCGGCACGGCCCGCCTCCCGTCGTCGACCCGCCGGGCGTCGACCATGTGGTTCTCGCCGCGGCGCTCCGCGAACTGCCGGAGGACCAGCGGCGCGCCGTCGTCCTGTTTCACCTGTGTGACCTCTCCGTCGACCAGGTGGCCCGGGAGACCGGGGCTCCCCCTGGCACGGTCAAGGCCCGCCTGTCCAGAGCACGAGCCGCGCTGGCCCGTCACCTGACGGTCGCCTCCGCGAGGGAGGAGGTTCTCGGTGCCTGACCACGAGATCGACCTGCCGGCTCCCGACCAGGACCGGCTGCTGCGGACGGCCCTCCGCCGTCACGCGTCGGTGCCCACCCCCGCGGGGTTGTACTCGGCGGAGCGGATCCGGGCACTGGGCACCCGTCGCCGTCGGCTGCGGATGATCGCCACGACGACGGGAGCGGTGGTGACGGTCGCGGCGGCGGTGATCCTGGCCACGGCCTCCGGAGGGCTTCCCCTCTACGAGTCCGTGCCTCCGGCCTCCCGTCCGGCGATCGGTGCCCGACTGTCCGCCACGGTCTCGCCCACCCCGACGGCGACGTCACCGGGCAGCGGAGACCGGATCGTTTCCCCGCTCGATCCCGAGGACCTGCCCCGGAACCAGGTCGGTCTCGGCGCCTGGAGGGCGGTGTAGGGATGGCGGCCGACCGGCGACCTTCCGGAACCGACCGGTGGCCGGCGGTTGCTCGCGATCGTCAGACGGACTGCGGTCCGTTGTGCTCCGGCTCGGCGGCGGGGTGCCGGGGTGCGGGGTGTTCCGGCCGGGGCGCGCGGTGCTGCGGACCGGTGGCGACGTCGGTGGCGGTCTCGTCGTCCTCGACGAGGACCGCTCGGTTCCGGCCGAGCTGCTTGGCCCGGTAGAGGGCTCGGTCGGCGGCGGCGACCAGGTCGGTCGGCTCGGGGCGGCGGGCCGGATGGACGACGGCGATACCGACGCTGGCGGTGACCACGGGGGCGATGTCGGAGGCGGCGTGCGGGAGGGCCTGCTCGGCGAGGAGGGTCTGGAACCGCATGGCGACGGTGAGACCGGCGTTGGCGTTGCCCTGCGGCAGGACGGCGGCGAACTCCTCGCCGCCGTAGCGGGCGACGAGGTCGTCGGGGCGGCAGGCGGAGCGGCGCAGGCAGTCGGCGACGGCGCGCAGGGTGTCGTCGCCGGCGATGTGGCCGTAGTTGTCGTTGTAGTTCTTGAATCGGTCGACGTCGACCAGGAGCATCGTCAGGGGGCCGCCGGCGGCGGTGAGCGTCTCCCAGTGGTGGGCGAGGTGCAGCTCGAAGGCGGCCCGGTTGGCGATCCCGGTCAGGCCGTCGCGCATGGCGGTCTGGCGCAGCTCGCTGTTGGCGACCTGGAGTTGCTGCTCGGCCCGCATCCTGGTGATGACCTCGGCCTGGAGGTCCCTGGTCCGGCGCGCCAGCTCCTCGGTCCGGTGCTCCAGCTCCTCGGTCCGCCGGTCCACCACGGCCTCGAGGTTCGAGGCGTGAGCCTCCAGGGCGCGCCTGCTGAACACGGTGTCCAGGGCCCTGGCCAGGTCGACGTGCAGGGTCGCGTAGGTCGCCAGGGCGGCGTCGTGCCGTTCGGTGAGCAGGTGACCGTACTCGCGCTGTCCGACGACCAGGGTGCTGACGACGAGCATGCCCTCGGTCAGCTGTCCGCGCAGCGAGTCGGGCAGCAGCAGGTGGGCAGGGTAGGGATCCGGCGGCGGGGGGTGGGGAACGCCGTCGCGGTAGTCCAGGAGCAGCCGGACCGTCGAGGCCGATGCCGGTTGTCCGTCCGGTGACCCGGTGGTGTCGGTGAACAGGCTGGTGGGCAGGTCCTGGAGAGCGCCGCACAGGTCGGCCCGGATGGCGACGAAGCACCGCCGGAGCTTGAACCACTCCAGGGACGAGACGAGGGTCTCCAACACGTCGTCGAGCGTCCGGCAGGTGAGGGTGGTGCGGGTGAAGTTGGCCGAGGTGTCCCGGTTGGCTATCCGGGTCCGCGCCGACGTCACCATCTGCAGGGCGGCGTTCAGCTGCTCGTGTTCCGTCCGCGACTCGACCGCGGTGGAGTCCCGGACCACGAGCCGGGACGGGACGCAGACCGTCGGTCGCGCCGAGCGTCCCTCGAGCTGGGCGACGAGCAGCTCCGCCGCCGTGCTGCCCTGCTCCGCCAGGCTCTGGTCGACGGTGGTCAGTCCCGGCCAGTGCAGGGTGTCCTGGTTGTTGTCGAACCCGGTGACCAGCACGTCGTCGGGTACCTCCAGCCCGGCCTCGGTCAGGGCGGTGATGCAGCCGTGCGCGGCCGGGTCGTTGCAGGCCACCACGGCGTCGAAGTCGCGACGCCGGCGCAGCAGGGTCCGCAGCGCCCGGTGGGCGATGTCGGAGACGAACCGCCCCTCGATGACGAGCTCCTCGTCGACCGGGATGCCACGGGCCGCCAGCTCCTCGCGGAACACGGCCTCCCGTTCCGCGGAGTCCTGCTGGAAGGCCCATCCCCGGACCAGCACCGGCCGTCGGACCCCGCACTCGTCGAGGAGGTGACCCATCAGGGCCCGCATCCCGGTGATGTTGTCCCCCCGCACGCAGCTCAGGTCGTCGTCCTCGGCTCCGATGACCACCGTGGGCAGGGAGAGTTCCGCCGCCAGCTCGACCAGCTCCTCGAGGTGCTGCTGGTGACAGAGCTGGGTCGTGAGCAGCCCGACGGCTCCGGATCGGCGGAGGAACTGGACAAAGTTCGCGGAGAGGGCCTCCGTCTCCTCACTGTCGAGGTACACGAGCCGCGACAGGTTGTGCGCGTCCAGCACCGGTCTCATCCCGCGCAGGAGGCTGGCCTGGTACTCCTCGATGCCGGTCGCGGCCAGGACGACGAGGCGCGTGACATCCTCGACCATGCGTCTCGCTTCCGCCGTCCGCCGACTGGAGGTGAGGTCCAACTCGCCTCTCACCATTTCGGCAGGTCCGGCGGGATTCTTGATCTGGTCGGGTGAACCCGGCGGATCAGGCGGTCGACGTCGCCCCTGGTGCCGTGGCGGCCTCGGCGGCGTTCGGGGCGGCCGTGCTCCGGCGGACGACGAGCCGGGCGGGGACCAGTGTCGTGCCCCGCTCCGCGGTCCCGGTCCTGATCTGCCGGAGCACGCCGGAGACGCACCGGCGGCCGACCTCGCCGAAGTCCTGGTGCACGCTCGTCAGCGGGGGGATGAACGAACCGCAGTCGGGGCTGTCGTCGAAGCCGACGACGCTCACGTCGCCGGGTACCGTCCGGCCCCGCTCGTGCAGCGCGCGCAGTAGGCCGAGAGCCATCTGGTCGTTCGCGGCGAAGACGGCGGTACATCCGGGTTCGTCGGCGAGGGCGAGCCCGGCCCGGTAGCCCGACTCCGCCGACCAGTCACCCGGCACCGGGGGCGGGACCGGGCGACCGGCGGCCTGGAGGGTCGCCCGCCACGCCTCGGCGCGGCGCCGGCTCGCGAACGACTCCGGCGGACCGGTGATGTGCCAGACGGTGCGGTGTCCGAGCGAGAGGAGGTGACCGACCGCCTGCCGGGCGCCGTCCTGCTGGTCGGTGTCGACGACGCTGTAGCGGTCACCGGCGTCCGAGTCGACGACGACCACCTGGACGTCGGGCGGCAGGGACACCGTCGCCGTGTCCAGCAGGCGCACCTCCATGATCACGATGATGCCGTCGACCGCCAGTTCCTCGAGCCGGGTGAACGCCCCGCGGACCCCGGCGGCGGTGGGCACGGCGACGGGGATGAGCGTGATCGCGTACCCCTCCCTGGCCGCCGAGGTGGCGATGGCGTCGAGCGTGCGCATGTTCCCCGTGGTCGACAGGGTGAAGACGATCACGCCGATGGTGCGGAACTCCCCGCTCTTCAGCGCCCTCGCCGCACCGTTGGGCCGGTAGCCGAGCTCGCGCATCGCCCGGAGCACCTGCTCACGTGTTCCCGGGAGCACCCCCTCGTACCCGTTCGACACCCGGGACACGGTCTGCGACGACACCCCGGCCCGTCGGGCGACGTCCGCCATCGACACCCGCCGTGGCCGTGCCCGACCCGCCCGTCGCGCGGCGCCCTCCACCATGTCGCAGCCTCCCTCCAGGCGCAGAGCCTGCCAGTCGCCGACCTCCGGCGCACGGAGCACCCGTCCGGCGGGCAGTGGTCCACGGGTCGATCATGTCGAGCCCCTTGACGGGAGCGCGTCCCGAGGGCACCATCCCAGCACCCGATGTTTACGTAAACACAGCTTCTGGCCGCTGTCCATGTCTACGTAGCCACGGGTGGGATCCGTGAGACCGGTGGACACCGGGTGCCCGGTGTCCACCGCCCGGAGGGAGACGAGGCGATGGCGTCGGACGCCCGGCGGAGGGGCAACTGGTACCGGCGCCGTCGACTCCTGGTCGGCTGGGGCTTCGTCAGTCCCTTCCTGGCCGTCTTCGCACTGGTGTTCCTCGCCCCGATCGCCTACGCGCTGTACCTCAGCCTCTTCCGGGACAGGCTCGTCGGCGGCAACTCCTTCGTCGGGCTCGACAACTACCGGCAGGCCATGGCGGACCCGCACTTCTGGTCCGCGCTCGGGCGGGTGTCGCTCTTCCTGGCCGTGCAGGTGCCGGTGATGCTCGCCCTTGCCCTGCTCGCCGCGCTCGCCCTGGACAGCGGGCGGCTCCACGGCGCCGGCTTCTTCCGCATTGCGATCTTCCTGCCGTACGCGGTCCCGGCCGTTGTCGCAACGCTCATGTGGGGCTTCATGTACGGCTCACGCTTCGGTCTGGTCGGCAACCTCGACGACGCACTGGGGATCTCGCTGCCGGACCCCCTGTCGCCGGAGCTGGTGCTCGCGTCCATCGGAAACATCGTCACCTGGGAGTTCGTCGGCTACAACATGCTGATCATCTACTCCGCGCTGCGGGTGGTCCCGGCCTCGCTCTACGAGGCGGCAGAGCTCGACGGCGCGGGGCCGGTCCGGGTCGTCACGGCGATCAAGCTGCCGGCCGTCCGTGGGGCCCTCGTCGTCGCCACGGTGTTCTCGGTCATCGGCTCGTTCCAGCTCTTCAACGAACCCGCCATCCTGCAGAGCCTGGCCCCCAACGCGATCACGACGTACTTCACCCCGAACACCTACGCCTACTCCCTGTCGTTCTCCGGCCGGCAGCACAACTACTCGGCCGCCGTGGCGATCGTCATGGGCCTGGTCACGATCGTGATCGCCTACCTCGTGCAGCTGCGAGGTCTGCGGACGGAGGGCTCGCGATGAACGCGGCCGCCCTGTCCGGGGCGTCAGGCCGCCGCCGTCGCCCGGTGGACGCGGAGCCGGCCCGCCTCCGCCGATCCCGTCGTCCGTACAGCCGCAGCCGGCCCCGGCGCAGTCCGCTGCTCACCGCCGTGACCGGTCTCGGGCTGGTCTACACGCTGGTGCCGCTGGCCTGGCTGGTGATCAACGCGACCAAGTCGCAGCAGGGCCTGTTCGACTCCTTCGGGTTGTGGTTCGCCGACGACGTCGTCCTGGTGGACAACATCCGGGACACCCTCGGCTACGACGACGGCATCTTCCTGCGCTGGCTGCTCAACACGCTCCTGTACGTCGTGCTCGGCGCCGGCGGTGCCACCGCGCTGGCCGTGCTCGGCGGGTACGGGCTGGCGATGTTCGACTTCCCCGGCAGGCGTGCCGTCCTCGCGGTGGTACTCGGCGCGGTCGCGGTGCCGGGGACCGCCCTCGCCGTCCCGACCTTCCTCATGTTCAGCCGGATCGGCCTGACGAACACCCCGTGGGCGGTCATCGTGCCGTCCCTCGTCTCGCCCTTCGGTCTCTACCTCATGTGGATCTTCGCAGGGGACGCCGTCCCCACCGAGCTGTTGGAGGCGGCCCGGGTGGACGGGGTGGGCGAGGTCAGGACCTTCCTCCGGATCAGCCTGCCCCTGCTCGCGCCGGGGATCGTGACGGTGCTGCTCTTCACCACCGTGGCGACCTGGAACAACTACTTCCTTCCGTTGATCATGCTCAAGAACCCCGACTGGTACCCGCTGACCCTGGGGCTGGACGCCTGGAACGACCAGGCGCGGACCGCGGGGGGTGAGGCCGTCTTCAACCTGGTGATCACGGCCTCCCTGCTGACGATCCTGCCGCTGATCGCCGCCTTCCTGCTGCTGCAGCGCTTCTGGCAGTCCGGCCTGGCCGCCGGAAGCGTCAAGGAATGACCAAGATCACGGCACTGCCGACGATCACGGCACCGCTGACGACCACACCGCCAACCACGGCCACACCGTTCTCGACCATCGCACCGTTCTCGACCATCCCGCCGTTCCTGTCCAGAGTGAGGCCAGCATGACCACCAAACCCGGCCGGTGCGCGCTGCTGCGGGTGGCAGCCCTCGTCGGCGTCCTGACTCTTCCCCTCGCCGCCTGTTCGGACGGGGACGATCCGAGCAGCACGACCACCGCCGACCCCACCGCCGTCGACACCACAGCGGCGCTCAAGGCCGGGGGCACGCTCACCGTGTGGGCCTGGGAGCCGACCCTCGAGCAGGTCGTCGCCGACCTGGAGACCGCCTATCCCGAGGTCGACGTCCAGTTGGTGAACGCGGGCACCGGCAACGACCAGTACACCGCGCTCCAGAACGCGATCAGCGCGGGCAAGGGCGTCCCGGACGTCGCGCAGATCGAGTACTACGCCCTGCCCCAGTTCGCCCTGGGCGAGTCCCTCACCGATCTCACCGGCCTCGGCGCGGCCTCGCTCGACTCCACGTTCACCCCCGGCCCGTGGGCCTCCGTCAGGTCCGGCGGGAAGGTCTACGGCCTGCCCATGGACTCCGGGCCGATGGCGCTGTTCTACAACAAGGAACTGCTCGACAAGCACGGTCTTCGGGTGCCGACGACCTGGGCCGAGTTCCTCACCACCGCCCGTGCCCTGCACGCGGCCGACCCCGAGGCCTACATCACCAACGACACCGGTGACGCGGGTTTCACCACCAGCCTGATCTGGCAGGCGGGCGGCAGGCCGTACCGGGTGGACGGCACGAAGGTCACGGTGAACCTCCAGGACGAGGGCTCCCTCGCCGTCGCCGACACCTGGCAGAAGCTCATCGACGAGGACCTGCTCGCCCCCATCGGCTCCTGGAGCGACGAGTGGTACCAGGGGCTGGGCAACGGCACCATCGCGATGCTGGCCACGGGGGCCTGGATGCCGGCCAACCTCGAGTCCGGGGTGCCGGCGGGCAAGGGCAGGTGGCGGGTCGCCCCGCTGCCCCAGTGGAAGGCGGGGGCGGACGTCAGCGCCGAGAACGGTGGTAGCTCGCTGGCGATCCCGGCGGCCGGCACGAACAAGGCCCTCGCCTACGCGTTCCTCGAGTACGCCACCGTCGGGGCGGGTGTGAAGGCCCGGATCGGCGCGGGCGCGTTCCCCGCGACCCAGGCCGACCTGACCTCCGCTGCGTTCCTGAACAGCCCCTTTGCCTACTTCGGCGGTCAGAGGGCGAACCAGGTCTTCGCCCACTCGGCCTCGACGGTGGGGAGCGGGTGGTCGTACCTGCCCTTCCAGGTCTACGCCAACAGCATCTTCAAGGACACCGTCGGCGCGGCCTACGTCTCGGACACCTCGCTGAAGGACGGTCTGAAGGCCTGGCAGGACGCCTCGATCTCCTACGGCAGGGAGCAGGGTTTCACCGTCGACTGACCGCACAGGAGTACCGGCCGCACAGGAGTACCGACCGCACAGGAGTACCGGCCGGGTGACGGCGCACTCACCGTCACCCGGCCGGTACCCGGGTCGAACCCACCCCGATCCCGAGGAGCACCCGTGCCGCAACCCCGTTCACCCCGCTGGCTGCGCTGGCCCGCGGCGTCCCCCGAGCAGCGGCTCGGCTACGGGGCCGACTACAACCCGGAGCAGTGGCCGCGCGAGGTCTGGGCCGACGACGTCCGGTTGATGCGGGCCGCCGGGGTGAACATCGTGTCCCTTGGCATCTTCTCCTGGGCGAGGATCCAGCCCCGGCCGGACGCCTGGGACTTCGGCTGGCTGGACGAGGTCATGGACCTGCTGCACGCGGGCGGGATCGCCGTCGACCTCGCCACAGCCACGGCCTCGCCGCCGCCGTGGCTGACCACCGCGCACCCCGAGATCCTGCCGGTCACCCGGACCGGCGCGACCGTCTGGCCGGGTGCCCGCCAGCACTGGCGACCGACCTCGCCCGTCTTCCGGCGGTACGCGCTGCGCCTGGTCCGTGCCCTGGCCGAGCGCTACGTCGACCACCCGGCCCTCGCGGCCTGGCACGTGTCCAACGAGCTCGGCTGCCACAACCTCTACGACTACTCCGAGGACGCCGCAGCGGCGTTCCGGACCTGGCTGCGCGACCGCTACGGCACCCTCGACGCGCTGAACGCCGCCTGGGGGACGGCCTTCTGGTCACAGCTCTACGGTGCCTGGGCTCAGGTACTGCCGCCCCGGCTCGCCGCGTCGCACCCGAACCCCACCCAGCAGCTCGACTTCATGCGCTTCTCCTCCGACGCGCTGAAGGACCACCTCCTGGCGGAACGCGACCTGCTGCGGAAGATCACCCCCGACGTCCCGGTCACCACCAACTTCATGGTGATGGGCGAGGTCAAGGGCATGGACTACGCCGCATGGGCCGGTGAGGTCGACTTCGTCGCCAACGACCACTACGTGGTCCCCGGGCCGCAGGCACGGGACGAGCTGTCGTTCTCGGCCAACCTGACGAGCGGGATCGCGGGGGGCAGGCCCTGGTTCCTCATGGAGCACGCGACCAGCGCGGTCAACTGGCAGCCGGTGAACCTGCCCAAGCTGCGGGGTGAGCTGCTCCGTGACGCGCTGACCCACGTGGCGCACGGCGCGGACGCGGTCTGCTTCTTCCAGTGGCGCCAGTCCGTGGCCGGGGCGGAGAAGTACCACTCGGCGATGGTCCCGCACGCCGGCGAGGACAGCGACGTCCACCGCGCGGTCGTGGAGCTGGGCCGGGTGCTCGAACGGCTCGCCCCGGTGGCAGGGGCGTGCCGGGTACCGGCGCCCGTCGCCGTCCTGTTCGACTGGCAGTCCTGGTGGGCCGGTGAGCTCGACTCCCACCCGTCCTCCCGGCTGCGCTACCGGGCCGAGGCCCTGGACTGGTACTCGGCGCTGCTCGCCCTGGGCGTGCGGGCCGACGTCGTGCCGGCAGGCACGCCCCTTGCCGGCCACCGCGTCGTCGTCGCTCCGATGCTGCACGTGGTGTCCCGGGATCGCGCGGAGGAGCTGCGGCGCCACGTCGACGGTGGTGGCCACCTGGTCACCACCTACTTCTCCGGCATCGTCGACGAGAACGACCACGTCTGGCTCGGCGGGTACCCGGGTGCCCTGCGCGAGCTGCTCGGCATCCGGATCGAGGAGTTCCACCCGCTGCCCGACGGCGAGGTCGTCGCGCTGGACGGCGACCCTCTCGCCCCAGGGGTCGTCGCGACCGGCACCCTGTGGACCGACCGGATCGACGTCGTCGACCCGTCCGTGGACGTCCTCGCCCGGTACGCCTCGGGAGACCTGGCGGGCCGGCCCGCGATCACGCGTAGGCCGGTCGGCGACGGGTCCGCGACCTACGTGTCCACCCGCCTGGGCCCGGACGGCCTGGTCCCGGTGTTGTCCCGGCTGCTGGCGGCGGCGGGCGTGACGAGCGAACTGCCGCCGCAGGTCCGTGGCCGGGTGGAGCTCACCCTGCGCGGCCGCGAGGGGGAGACGTTCCTGTTCCTCGTCAACCGGACCGCCGAGCCCGTCGCCGTCCCGGTGCCGGGTGAGGTGGTCCTCGGGCACGTCTCCTCACCCGACGGCGTCGTCACTCTCCAGCCCAGGGGAGTGGCGGTGCTGCGCAGGACCGATCTCCGTGGCCGGATCCCGGCTGGCCGCAGCTGAGCCGACCGCAGGACCGGGCGTGGAGCGCCTCCCGAAACGGCGCGTCCCCCGGGGCGGAGCGTCCCGCGGTACCTGATCATGGTCACCCACAAATCTGTCTCACACCCGTGCGCGCCGGGGTGGTCCGGGAACTGTCGGGAGGTGGTGAGATCGTCCTGTCACGCCGCCGTGTCCTCGGCGAGGGGGCGAGGCGGGTCACAGAGCAGGGAGGCCGGTGCGATGGGTGCGAGGACGACCGATGCGGGGTCCGCCGGTGAGCGTCAGCCGTGGCAGGACGTGCTCGGCGAGGATCCCCTGCCGTGGCTGCTGGAGGAGTCCTCACCGGGGGTCCGCCACCTGGCGCTGCGGGATCTCCTGGATCGGCCGGAGGACGACGGGGAGCTCCTGGCGGCTCGGCGCGCGGCGGGTGTCGCCGATCCGCTCTCGACGATCCTGAACGCGCAGCACCCGGACGGGTACTGGGTGCACCCCGGGGCCGGCTACGACCCGAAGTACACCGGGACCGTGTGGCAGGTCGTCTTCCTCGACCAGCTCGGCGCCGACGCGGCGGACCCGCGGGTCCGGAACGCCTGCGAGTACGTCCTGACGCACGCCCAGACCCCCGGCGGGGGCTTCGGGGTGAGGCGGGGGAGCAGCGAGCGGCCGCCGCCGCCGTCCACGGCGGCCTACTGTCTGACCGGCAACCTGCTCCGCGCCCTGATCGGCTTCGGGTACCTGGACGACGAGCGGGTGCGGCGGGCGGTCGACTGGCTGGCCGGCGCCGTCACCGGAGCCGACACCGTGCGTTTCTACGCCGGCGGTGGGCCGCTGTTCCGGTGCGGCGCCAACGACGCGCTGCCGTGCGCGTGGGGAGCTGTCAAGGCGATGGGCGCGCTGGCCAGGGTCCCGGTGGAGGGGCGGTCCGGGACGGTGCAGGAGGCGATCGCACAGGGAATGCGGTTCCTGCTGAGCCGGGACCCTGCGGTGGCCGACTACCCGATGGGCTACGGGAACAGCAGGCCCAGCCGCTCGTGGTTCAAGCTCGGATTCCCCAGCGGGTACGTGACGGACGTCCTGCAGAACCTGGAGGTGCTCGGCGAACTCGGCCACGGGGCGGACCCCCGGCTGCACGCGGCGATCGACTGGGTCCTGTCCCGGCGGGACGCCTCCGGTCGGTGGCGCAACGAGTACGCCTACAACGGCAAGACCTGGGTCGACGTCGACCCGCAGGGAGCGGTCAGCAAGTGGGTGACCCTGCGCGCCTGCCGGGTGGTGAAGCGAAGTGCCGGTCCGCCTCGCTGAGGTGACGGATGCTCCTGCAGGCTCGCGATGATCCCGGGCTCACCCTGGCGGGCGCCGTTGACGATGAAGTGCAGCCCCATCAGGGTCTTGCCCACCCGGACGGCCCGGTGATCAGCGTGCAGGTTCCCGGTCGGTACCCCTGGGCCAGCATGTCGTCCACCGCGGCGATGCCGGAGGACGCACGCCGGTCACCGAGGTGGTAGTCCCTGTCGTCGGTCCCGTGGGCGAAGGTGTCCGCCAGCCGGGGGAAGAGCTGGAGCCCGCTCCGGTCGATCCGATAGGCGTGCCGGCCGGACCGGAAGGAGCTGCCGCGGAGCTTCTGCACCCGCAGGAAGCGTTCCTCGCGCCGGTCCTGGGTGGTGAGGGACAGTTCGACGATGGCATCGGCGACCGGGGACGGGCTGGACGTCGTCTCCTGATCACCTCGGTGACCTGGGCGACGACGCCGTCCAGCACATCGTCCAGAGGGGGAGTTGCCGCTCTTCGGACGTTCGCTCACTGCTGCTCTCCAGGGGCGTTGAGGAACGCGCTGGTCCCCAGCAGGTCCTTGACCGTCGACACCAGCGTGAGGGGGTCCAGCGGTTTCGCGAGGAAGGCGTCCGCTCCCGCCTCGATCGCGGCCTCCTTCGCGTCCAGGACGGAGACGTCATCCCCGGCGATCTCCACCTGGAAGCCCTCGGTGCGCAGGAAGTACTCCTGCATCTGGCCGCCGAACCGGTCGGCCTCGCCCAGCAGCACCAGCAGCCGTTCACCGTGCCGGTCGGGGCCCGGCTCGGCCGCCTCACCGCTCACCCGCTCGGCGAGCAGCCGGTGCGCGTCGGCTGCGGACAGCCCACCGTCGATCTGCTCCCGGACGAACGTGAGCGACTCGACCTCGTCCCGCGTGTACAGCCGGTGGCCGCCGGTGCTGCGGAAGGGGACCACGAGGCCGTACGAGAGTCCCCCCGGACCTCCTCACCCGAGCCCGTCGATCCTCAACACCCGGGCACTACCTGCTCGCAAACTGGGCACGTCCTCTTCACGTCCTCATGGTCCGTGCCTGGAGTGACCGGGACGGGGGTGCGTCCCTGGTTGTGCGCCGATGAGTCGCCGCGAATCCCTGGAGGTGTCATCGTGAACCGGAACGAACCCGGGGACCTGGCCACCGTCGCGGTCCACCCCGGCACCGAGGTGACTCGGGTCGAGATCGGCGGTGAGCTGGACATCTCCAATGCCGAGCAGATCGTCGCCCGGCTCGTCCGGATCGGGGCACAGATCGCCCATCTCGCGCTCTCCTGCATGGACCGGGTGCTCGACGTCCGGTTCCCCGACCCGGAGCTGTCGACCGGCGATCACCGGAAGTGCCCCCTGACGTGCGGGTGATCTGATCCGTTCTCCCGGTGACCAGCCGCTGCACCGTCACCCCCGTCACACCCGAGGTCGCGCTCGCACACCCGAGGCCGGGCTCGCGTCAAGCCGACCGACCGACTGCCGATACCTCACAGAGGTGCAGACCTCACCCGGAACTGCTGGTTGCCGGTGCTCCTGAGACAGGAGAGGCGGGGGCGGCGCGTGCATCGACCGACGATCGGCTACATCGCTCCCGCGACGGGCGGGTTCTTCTTCGGGGCCCTCCTGGCCGGGGTCGTGCGGGCCACCGCCGAGGTCGGCGGGCTGGTCGTCGCCGTTCAGACCGTCGAGGCCCAGACGGAAGGGGTGGACGAGGTCGCCCTGCGTGCCCTCGAGGGATTCTCGATCGAGGTGGGCTGGTCCCGGTGCGACGCGTTCCTCTGCGCGGCAGAGGCCGTCGGGGGCGCCTACCTGCGCCGACTCCTGGCGAGCGGCAGACCGGTCGTGTCGATCTGCAAGGAGCACGAGGGGATCTCGTGCCCTTCGGTCATGCCGGACAACCGGGACGGCGTCCGCAGGGCGGTCGCCCATCTCGTGGCCCACGGGCACCGACGCATCGGTTTCGTCGGCAATCTCGTCCAGAGCGACATGCGTCAACGGTTCACGGGATACCGTCAGGCCCTGGTCGAGCACGGGATCCCCGTCGACCCTGCGCTGCACTTCGAGTCCTCCGACAACATGTCCCTCGGTGGTGAGAGCGCGGCGCGGGCCATCCTGGCCGCGGGGGTGCCGACCACCGCTCTCGTCGTGGCCACGGATCGCAATGCGATAGCGCTGATGAGGACTCTCCGGGAAGCCGGCCTCTCGCTACCGGGCGACCAGGCCGTCATCGGGTTCGACGACGTCGACGAGGGCGCTCAACTGGACCCGGCCCTGACGACGGTCAACCCGGGGTTCGACCGTCTGGGAGAACTGGCGGCGCGGTGTGCGCTGCGGATGGTCGCCGGTGAGCGGGTGGAGCCCGGACAGCACACCGCCGGTGCGTCGCTCGTCATCCGCCAGTCCTGCGGCTGTCGGAACCCGATCATTCGGACATCAGACCCAGATCCGCGAGTAGTGCTGCTCCGTGGGTCGGGTTCTTGATCGTCAGGGGTGTGGGGGGTCCGTGCTGGGTTTTGCGGATGTTGATGGCCCGGCTGTCGCGTCGGGTGGGCGGGGGTCC
>JAAYAH010000181.1 GCA_012719445.1 Actinomycetales bacterium
CATTGCGGTGAGTCACTGCTGCCTTCAGGGCATTCGTCACCCCCGAATACGACCCCTTACCAGTAGATGGTCCGGTGCTACTCTCGCCGTATTAGAGCCGGTTCTGAGAGGGGGTGGGGAAGTGCGACAAGAATACGCCAGGAATCATTGCGATTCATTTCCGTGGGGGATAGTTCAGGGGAGTCCGCGGGAGTGCGACGGGGGCGGGCGGTCATGGTCCGGGCACGCCCCCACCGGCCTCAAGGACGCCTACGGCGCCGCTACGCGGGCCGCGAGCGGCTCCTTGACCCCGGGGCCCCTGCGTGCCCTGAGGTCAGGCACTGCGGTCAGGCCGGTGGCCTGCCCCCCCGCAGCGCCCGCCCGCCCCCGGCGCCCACAGCCCATCCGACGCGGTGGATCGCCGGAGGGGAATCACCCGTTCAGCCCAGCACCCGGTCGTCGCCACCGGCCACCGGCGGGGGCGGTGATGAGCCCGTGATGACCCTGCACAAGCTCACCGCCGGGGACGGCTACCTGTACCTCATGCGCCACATCGCGGTGGCCGACGCCGACGGCGTCCGCGCCGCCCAGACCGACGCGGCCGGGTACTACACCACCCGAGGCAACCCACCTGGCGTGTGGCTCGGAAGAGGAGCCCAGGCCCTGGGGCTCGCGGCGAGCGAGGTCACTGCCGAGCAGATGCGCGCCCTGTTCGGCGCCGGACTGCACCCGGACGCCCAGCGGATCATCA
This sequence comes from Actinomycetales bacterium, assembly GCA_012719445.1. GTDB lineage: Bacteria > Actinomycetota > Actinomycetes > Actinomycetales > Kineosporiaceae > JAAYAH01. The sequence continues at coordinate 731 of JAAYAH010000181.1, forward strand.
CCGAGTACACCCGTACCCACGCCCGCCCCGACATGAGCGACGCCCAACTGCGGGCCCTGGCCGAGGCCGCCGTGCGCCATGCCCAACTCGGCCGCAAGTTCGCCGAGTACACGCCCCTGGCGCCCCTGGTTGAGCGCGTCACCGAGCGCGTCAGGGCCCTGGAACAGACGACGGGGCGGGCCGCGACCACCGAGGAGATCGCCCGGATCCGGCGCGCGGAGTCCCGGCGGGCGGCCGGGGCGGTGGCGGGGTTCGACCTGGTGTTCTCCCCGGTGAAGTCCGTGGCCCTGGTGTGGGCGCTGGACCCGCGCCACCAGGTGCGCGAGGCAATCCGCATGGCCCATGAGGCCGCGATGACCGAGACCCTCGCCTTCCTGGAGCACCACGCCGCGCACACCCGCACCGGCCGCGATGGCCTGGCGCAGATCGACGCTCGCGGCCTGGTTGCGGTCGCGTTCACCCACTACGACTCCCGCGCCGGAGACCCGAACCTGCACACCCACCTGGTGATCTCCAACAAGGTCCAAGGCGTCGACGGGATTTGGCGGGCCCTGGACGCCCGCGGCCTGCACGCCCTGGCCGTGGCCGCCTCCGAGCACTACAACACCCGCCTGCAGGCCCACGTCACCCACCGCCTCGGCACCCGGTTCGCCGCCCGCCACGCCGGCCGAGGCAAGCGGGAGATCATGGAGATCGCCGGGATCGATCAGCGGGTCATCGACCACTTCTCCCGGCGCCGCGCCCAGCTCGAAGCCCGCTACGACACCCTCCTCGCGCAGTACCGCACCGCCCACGGACGTGACCCGGACTTCGCCACCGCCAGGGCTCTGGCCGAGCGGGCGAACCTGGAAACCCGCCGGGCCAAGGGCCCCGTCCGTTCCCTGGATCAGATGCGCGCGGCCTGGCGCCAGGAACTGACCGACGTCTTCGGATCCGCCGCCCTCGCGGCCGTGACCGACGCGGTGGGACCCGTCCGGGAGTCCACCGCCACCGCCCAGGAGGGCCCGGCGTCCCTAGCGCCGGGCACCCCCGGCCACGACCGGCTCGTCGATCACCTGGCGCACCGGGTCCTGGACGTGGTCCAGAACGAGCGCTCGACCTGGACTCAGTGGAACCTGCGCGCCGAGACCGAACGCGCCCTGCGCGACCCCGCACTCCTGGCCGAACACCACCTCGACGCCGTCTCCGCCGCCGACCTGGACCGCCTGGCTGAGGCAGTGGTGCAGCGTGCGGCCGGCCCGGGGATGAGCCTGTGCACCGACCCGCCGGCCCTCGTGGTCGAACCCGCGGACCTGCGCCGGGCCGACGGCTCCTCGGTGTTCACCCGGCACGGGATGACTCGCTACACCTCCCAG
>JAAYAH010000022.1 GCA_012719445.1 Actinomycetales bacterium
GCTGGTTCGAGCACGCGAACGCGATCCTCATCGGCCGGACGGAGGCGCCTCCCTCCGGTGAGTTCACCCAGCGGGACGCCGTGCTCGACGCGCTCGGGGACCTGGACGTGCCGATCGTCTTCGACGTGGAGTGCGGGCACGTCCCGCCGTACCTGCCGCTGGTCAACGGGGCCCTGGCTCACCTGACTGCGACCGACCACGAGCGGTCGATCGTGCAGGAGCTCGGGGGAGGGTCACCGGCGGGCCGAGGTCGCTAGGGTAGCCGTCGTGGCAGGTGAGGGCACTCCAGATGACCGGCTCGACAACTTCCCGGTGCGCGTTCGGGTGCCCACCAGGTGGGCCGACAACGACATGTACGGCCACCTGAACAACGCGGTCTACTACCAGCTCTTCGACACGGTGATCAACGGGTGGCTCGCCGAGCACGTCGGGGGCTCACCCGTCGACGCGCCCGTCCAAGGGGTCGTGGCCGAGTCGTCGTGCCGTTTCCTGGCCGAGGTCGGGTTCCCGGACCTGGTGGTCGTGGGGCTGCGCGTCGAGCGGCTGGGGAACAGCAGCGTCACCTACGCCCTGGGCCTGTTCCGGGGCGGGCCGGAGCCGACGCTGGCGGCGCTCGGCCGCTGGGTGCACGTCTACATCGACACGCGGGCTAGGCGCAGCGTCCCCATCCCGTCCCCGATCCGTGAGGCCCTGACCACGCTGCTGCCGCCCGACGGTTCGCCGGCCGAGGAGCTGGCGTGAGGATCACCGGAGCCGTGCTCGAGGAGATCGGGCGCCCGCGGCCGTATGCCGAGTCGCGGCCGATCACGGTGTCGCACCTGGAGCTGGCGGGCCCGCGCGACACCGAGCTCCTGGTGCGGGTGCAGGCGGCGGGGGTCTGTCACTCCGACCTGTCGGTCGTCGACGGCAACCGGGTGCGCCCGGTCCCGATGCTGCTCGGCCACGAAGCCTCGGGCGTGGTGCAGGAGGTGGGCGCCGCCGTCACGGACATCCGGCCCGGCCAGCGGGTGATCATGACGTTCCTGCCCCGGTGCGGTGAGTGTGCGCCCTGCCGGACCGGCGGGCGGGTCCCGTGCGCGCCGGGGAGCGTGGCGAACAACGCTGGTGAGCTCCTCGCGGGCGGCGGCCGACTCCTGCGGGACGGGTCTGAGGTCAAGCACCACCTGGGGGTCTCCGGCTTCGCGACGCACTGCGTCGTGGACCGTCGCTCCGTGGTCGTGGTGGACGACGACGTGCCGCCCGAGGTGGCCGCGGTGCTCGGCTGCGCGGTCCTCACCGGTGGGGGTGCCCTGGTCAACGCCGCCCGGCCACAGCCCGGCCAGACGGTGGCCGTCGTCGGGCTGGGCGGTGTCGGCATGGCGGCGCTGATCACGGCCGTCGGGCTCGAGGGCTGCACGGTGATCGGTGTGGACGCCCTCAGCGACAAGCTCGACACGGCGACCCGCCTGGGGGCCGACCAGGTGTTCACCCCCGCCGAGCTCACCGAGGCGGGCACCCGGGCGGACGTCGTGATCGAGGCCGCGGGATCGGCCAGGGCATTCGAGGCGGCCGTCGCGGCGACGGCTCCGGGCGGGGTGACCGTGACCGTGGGCCTGCCGTCGCCCGAGGCACGGTCGTCGATCTCCCCGCTGGGACTCGTGGCCGAGGGGCGCACCATCATCGGCAGCTACCTCGGCTCGGCGGTGCCCGAGCGGGACATCCCCGTCTTCGTCGACCTGTGGCGCCGTGGTCGGCTGCCGGTGGATGAGCTGATCTCATCGGTGATCGAGCTCGAGGATCTCAACAGCGCGATGGACACGCTGGCCGATGGCAAGGCCGTGCGTCAGGTGATCCGGTTCCCCGCTGACGGCTAACGGAACGGAAACTCCGCCACGATCGGCAGCTCCACGAACTCGGTCGCCAGCCCGGTGACGTCCAGGACCGACCGCACCGGTTGGGGCATGCGGGCGACGCCGTCCTCGGTGGCCAGGTCGTGGGGCGGGCCGAGATAGAGCATCTTGTCGCGCCAGTGCATCCGACCGCCGTCGGCGGCGCGCAGGTTCTTGAGCCACTGCACGTCGGGGCCGTAGGTCAGCGCGACGGTGATCGTGTCGCCCTCCCGGAAGGCCAGCAGCGGCGTGCGGTAGGCGGTGCCGCTCTTGCGGCCGACGTGCTCGAGCTCCACGAACCAGCCGTGCCCAGCCAGGTTGACCAGGAACGGGTTGGCGAAGCGCCGGACATACGGAGTGACACTCAGCGGTGCGGGCATGGGTCCAGCATCACCCGGACGGCCCATCGCCGCAGGTGCGGCTGGTCACACAGCAGGGACGGGAGTGCCTGTGGATAACGGTAGACGGGTAGATATCTCAGAAGGTAGAATGCAACCATGGGTCTGAATATCAAGAACCAACGAGTCCACGATCTCGCTCGTGAGGCTGCGCGTGTCACCGGGAAGTCCCAGACGGCAGCCATCGAGGAGGCGCTGACACATCTGCTCCGAGAGCATCAGGTGGACCCGCAAGAGCGGGATGTTGCGCGGACTGTCGATCTCGTGCGGGCCATTGCGTTGGAGTACTCGCAGGATCCGGGCCTCGAGGACCGTGCCGTCCGGCGGGTCGAGGATCTCTACGACGAGACAGGGCTGCCCCGGTGATCGTTGATTCCTCGGCCTTGATGGCAATTCTCGAGAACGAGGCCGGGAGTGAGGTCATCGCCCGAACGGCAGCGTCGGGCCCGTGCAGCATGTCAACCGCGACCTGGCTCGAAGTCTCCATCGTGGCTGACCAGCGGTCTGCAGCGCATGGGCAGCGGTTGGACCGACTGATCGAGGTGCTGAAGATCGAGTTGGTCCCAGTGAGTCCCCAGCATGCTGCGGTGGCTCGTGAGGCCTACCGACGTTTCGGCCGGGGCAGCGGGTCGGGTGCCGCACTGAATTTCGGGGACTGCTTCAGCTACGCGCTAGCAATCGTCACCGGAGAGCCACTGCTCTTCACCGGGGGCGACTTCCGTCAGACGGATGTCAGGCCTGTGCTCGCCGGGTGACCCGTCTCACCCACGCGTCACCAGGGCTGGCCGTACCCTGTGGCGATGGACAGCGGGAGGGATCCGATCGCCGAGGCGCGCCAGCAGTGGGTGCGGCACGGCTGGGACGACGCGGCCGACGGCATGGCGATGGTGACCTCGCTGGTGCGGGTGGACCGGCTGTTCCAGGAGCGGATCGACGCGGTGCTGCGGCCGCTGGACCTGACCTTCGCCCGCTTCGAGATCCTGCGGCTGCTCACCTTCACCTCCGGCGGCGCGATGCCCATGACAAGACTTGGCTCGTTGCTGCAGGTGCACCCCACGAGCGTGACGAGCGCGGTGGACCGCTTGGTTCGGCAGGGGCACGTGGAGCGGGTGCGCAGCACCCGGGACGGGCGGGTGGTCCTCGCGTCGGTCACCCAGTCCGGTCGCGACGTCGTGGCCGAGGCCACGGCCGGCCTGAACGCGCAGGTCTTCAAGGTGCCCGGCCTCGCGCCCGAGCAGGTGCGGGCGCTGACCACCCTCCTGGCAGACCTGCGCGCCCGCGCCGGAGACCATGTCGAGCACGGTGACTAGCCAGTAATACTTGGATGTCCTAGTATTTCGGAAGGCGCCCCCGACCGAAGGACTTCCCATGGCCGCGCACACCCTGCAGAACCCCGTCCGCATCGTCACCGCGGCGAGCCTCTTCGACGGGCACGACGCGTCGATCAACATCATGCGCCGGATCATGCAGTCGCAGGGGGCCGAGGTCATCCACCTCGGCCACAACCGGTCCGTGCAGGAGGTCGTGGAGGCGGTCCTGGACGAGGACGCCAACGGGGTGGCGGTCTCCTCCTACCAGGGCGGTCACGTGGAGTACTTCGAGTACCTGGTGCAGGAGCTCGCCGCGGCCGGGGCGGGCCACGTCAAGGTCGTCGGCGGGGGCGGCGGGGTCATCGTGCCCGACGAGATCGCGCGCCTGCGCGAGTCGGGGGTCACCATCTTCAGCCCGCAGGACGGGCAGCGTCTGGGCCTGCCGGGGATGATCTCCTCGGTGCTGCAGGACTGCGACTACGCATTGTGGGACACCGGCGCCGCCGACGTCCAGGCCGTCCTGGACGGGGACCGGACGGCCCTGTCGCGCGCGATCACCGGGGCCGAGGTCGGTGCCCTTCCCGAGGGGGACCGCAGGCAGTATGCCGAGGCGGCCGCCGCGCGGACCGTGCCGGTTCTGGGGATCACCGGGACCGGCGGCTCGGGCAAGTCCTCGCTGACCGACGAGCTGGTGCGCCGGCTGCGGGTGGACCAGGAGGACCGGCTGCGCGTGGCGGTGGTCGCGGTCGACCCGACGCGCCGCAAGGGCGGGGGTGCCCTGTTGGGTGACCGGATCCGGATGAACGCCATCACCGGCGACCGCGCCTACTTCCGCAGCATGGCGACCCGGGGCGACAAGGAGGTCCCGGACGCGCTGCCGGCCACGATCGACATCCTCAAGGCCGCCGGGTTCGACTTGGTCATCGTCGAGACCCCCGGCATCGGCCAGGGCGACGCGGGCATCGTGCCGTTGTCGGACGTCTCGCTCTACGTCATGACGCCGGAGTTCGGCGCCGCCTCCCAGCTGGAGAAGATCGACATGCTCGACTTCGCCGACGCGGTGGCGATCAACAAGTTCGAGCGCCGCGGCGCGATGGACGCCCTGCGCGACGTGGGCCGGCAGCTGGTCCGCAACCGGGAGGCCTTCGGCAAGAAGCCGGAGGACATGCCGGTCTTCGGCACCTCCGCGGCGACCTTCAACGACGACGGCGTGACCGCGCTCTACCAAGAGCTGCGCTCGCTGCTCGCCGAGCAGGGGCTGCCGGTCCAGGATGGGACCCTCCCGGCGGTGGACGTGCGCCACTCCTCGGGCATCCGGCAGGTCGTGCCGGCCACCCGGGTGCGCTACCTCTCGGAGATCACCGAGACCATCCGCGGCTACCACGCCGACACCGAGACGTATGCCCAGGCCGCCCGCCGGGTCGAGCGGCTGGCCCTGGTCGACGACGAGCTCGCGGCGGCGGGCAAGACCGACCACGGGGTCGACGAGCTGCTCGAGGACGCCCGGCGCGCCGTGCCTGTCGAGATCCAGGAGATGATCGAGGGCTGGCCGGCCCGGGTCGAGTCCTACTCCGGCGACGAGCAGGTGGTCCGGGTGCGCGACAGGGAGCTGCGCACCACGCTCACCAAGGAGTCGCTCTCCGGCAACAAGGTCCCCAGGGTGGCGCTCCCGGCATACGACGAGGCCGGCGCACTGGTGCGCTACTGGCGCAAGGAGAACCTGCCCGGCTACTTCCCCTACACCGCCGGCGTCTTCCCGTTCAAGCGGGACAACGAGGACCCGGCCCGGATGTTCGCCGGCGAGGGCGACCCGTTCCGCACCAACCGCCGATTCAAGCTGCTCTCCGAGGGGCAGCCGGCGACCCGGCTGTCGACCGCGTTCGACTCGGTCACCCTCTACGGCCAGGACCCGGCGCAGCGGCCCGACATCTACGGCAAGGTCGGCACCTCCGGGGTCTCCGTCGCGAC
>JAAYAH010000182.1 GCA_012719445.1 Actinomycetales bacterium
AGCAGGCGTCGGCTGCGGCACTGGAGAGCGCCAAGGGCGTGCTGCGCTCCGAGGTGGGACGGCGCACCGGGGTGCGGCTGACCCCGACCCTGGACTTCGTCGCCGACTCCGTGGGGGAGAACGCCGCACACATCGAGGACCTGCTGCGCACGGCGGCGGCCCGGGACGCCGACGTCGCCGCGCTGGCCGCGTCCGCGGTCCCGGCAGGTGACGCCGACCCCTATCGCAAGCCGTCCGTCGAGGACCCCGAGGAGTCCGAGGGGCCGGGGGATGCAGGGCCCGGATCCGGTGGGGGTGCCGGTCCCGCCGCGGGTGCCGGGTCCGCCGGGGACACCGGGCCCGCCGTGGGTGCCGGGGCATCCGGTCGGGTCGGCCGCGCCCCCGGCCGCCCCGCCTGAGGGGCGACCGGATGGAGGCGCCGGGACGGGCTGCGGACGGGCTGCTCGTCGTCGACAAGCCGGCCGGCTGGACCTCCCACGACGTCGTGGCCAGGGTGCGCCGGCTCGCCGGTACCCGGAGGGTCGGCCACGCAGGGACGCTGGACCCGATGGCCACCGGAGTGCTGGTGGTCGGCGTGGAGCGGGCCACCCGGCTGCTCACCCACCTGGTCGGCGCGGACAAGGAGTACCTGGCCACCGTGCGGCTGGGGGTCGCGACCGTCACCGACGACGCGGAGGGCGACGTCACCGCGCGCAGCGACGCGGGCGCGGTGACCGAGGACCGGCTGCGGGCAGGGATCACCGCCCTCAGCGGTGAGATCGCCCAGGTCCCGAGCCGGGTGAGTGCGGTGAAGGTGGACGGTCGGCGGGCCTACGCGCGGGTCCGCGCCGGTGAGGACGTCGTGTTGGCACCGCGCCGGGTCACCGTGCACCGGTTCGAGCTGCTCGGGACCCGGCGGGCACTCGACGCGGGCCTCGGCGTCCTCGACGCGGACGTGGCGGTGACCTGCTCCTCCGGCACCTACGTCCGGGCCCTGGCCAGGGACCTGGGGGAGGGGCTCGGGGTCGGCGGGCACCTCACCGCCCTGCGCCGGACCCGGGTCGGCTCGTACCGGCTGGACGTGGCCAGGACCCTGGACCAACTCCAGGAGCGGTTCCAGGTGCTCTCCCTCGCCGAGGCGGCGCGGGCGGCCTTCCCGGTACGGGAGCTGGACGGCGAGGAGGCCCGGCTGCTCTCGCACGGTCGCCGGCTGCCCGCGCTGGGCCTCGGTGACGGCCCGGTCGCGGCCTTCGCCCCGGACGGCACCCTGGTGGCCCTGCTCGGCGAGCGGGACGGGACGGCGCGACCGCTCGTCGTCCTCACCCCGGCCTGACCGGACCAGCGGCGGGTTGCCCCGGCGCGCGGGGCCGGTGCCGCCCTCCGGTCAGACCCCGCTGGTTGCGGCCGACCTCAGGTACGCCTCAGCCTCCGCTGCGGGGAGCGGGCCGGAGAACAGGCCGCCGAGACCGAGCGTGCAGCCGAGGTCGAGCAGGCGTCGGCGCTGCTCCCGGGTCTCGACCCCGTCGGCGATCAGTTCCCGCCGCAGGCAGCTGCCCAGAGCGGTGACGGCGCGGGCCAGGTCCCCGCCCGCGGGGTCCGTCGCCCCGGAGACGATCGAGGGATGGAGCTTCAGGCCGCGGACGGGCAGCCGGTGCAGCGCGGCGGGTGACGACCGCCCTGCGCCGAACCCGGCCAGGACGATCCCGACGCCGAGCCCGGTGACCGCGGCGAGGACCCGGTCGGCGACCTCGACGTCGTGCGAGACCACGTCCTCGGCGAACTCCAGGACGAGGCAGGCCGGGTCCAGCCCGGTCGACCCCAGGCAGTCGGTCACCGACCGGACGAGCGGCTCGGGCCGGAGCAGGCGGCAGGACACCGGGACGTGGACCCGGAGCGCGGGGCCCGTGGCTCCGCGCTGCCAACCACGCACCTGGCGGCACGCCTCCCCGAGCACCCAGCCGTCGAGTTCCCGGACCAGTCCGCTCTCCTCGACCGAGGGCAGGAGCTCGGTGGCCGGGACGAGCCCGCGGTCGGGGTGCCGCCACCGCACCAGCGCCTCGACCCCCACCGGCTCCCCGCTGTCGAGCAGGACCAGCGGCCGGTGGTGGATCGCCAGTTCCCCGGCGTCCAGGGCGCGCCGGAGCGCGTCCCCCGGCCGCGGCCGCCGGGCCGCGCCCGCGGGATCGACGGGGTTGATCTCGGGGCAGGGCCTGTCGGGGTCGTTCGTGTGGGGGGCGGGCCCTCCGGGATTGATCAAGTCGGGGTCGTTCAGGTCGGGGTCGGGCCCGCCGGAGGAGCGCCGGTCCCGCGACTTCGCCCGGTACATGGCGGTGTCGGCGTCCCGAAGGATCTCCTCCGGGGTGTTCCCCGCGCGGCCGAGGGCGATCCCGACGCTCGCCCCGACCGTCACCTGCTGACCCTCGACGGTGAAGGGCCGGTTCAGCACCCGGCGCAGGCGTTCGGCGATCCCGAGGTGGTCGTCCGGCCCGTCGAGGTCGCTCGCCAGCAGCGCGAACTCGTCCCCGCCGAACCGGGCCGCGGTGTCGGACGCCCGCAGACTGGACGAGATCCGGTTCGCGACCTGCCGGAGCAGATCGTCGCCCGCGCCGTGGCCGAGGCTGTCGTTGACGTGCTTGAACCCGTCGAGGTCGAGGAACAGCACGGCGAAGGTGCGCTCGGGGTGCCGCTCCGCCCGCAGGATCGCCTGGTCGAGTCGGTCGAGGAACAGGCTGCGGTTGGGCAGACCGGTCAGCGCGTCGTAGTGCGCCGCGTGCCGCAGCAGGTCCTCGCTCCGCTGCAGCGACTCCACGACCTCCTCGTAGTCCAGAGCGGTGGCGAGCAGCACCGTCCAGTGCCGGAGGGTGTCCCACCCGGTGGGAGCCCACGTCGACGGCGGCATCACCAGGGCCAGCAGGCCACGGTCGACCGTGGCCTGCTTCAGGGTGGCGGTGAAGACCAGCGAGCCGGGTTCCGCGTCGAGTGCTGCGAGGACCTCCTCCGGGGGGAACTTCCTGGCCGAGATCCGGCGTCGCGGCGCCGACTCGCGGCCGTCCCGGTGGTACGTCCCCACGACGTCCAGAACCTGCCCGTGGCCGTCGGCGGACCACAGTGCGAGGCACCCCACAGCCACCCGGCTGTCCCGCAGCCAGCCCAGCGTCTTCGGGTCGTTCTCGTGGCTGTGCAGCAGGTCGAGGTTCACCCTGAACCCGGTCCAGAGCTCCTCCTCGATCAGCTGGGTGTCGAGGTACTGGGCCTCGGACCGGGCCTCGGCGAGCCTGAGGGCCAGGTCCTGGACGAAGGTCTCGACGGCCGGTCGTCCGCCGGCCGCCGGGTCGGTTCCCGGGGGCAGGGCGTCGGCCCGGTCATCTCCGGCGACCAGTCGCATCCCGTACGCCCTGGCGCAGCGCACGGTCTCCCACACGTACTCCGGGCGGTTGCGGCCGCGGTTCACCGCGACCAGCCAGTCCTGCAGGTCGGTGAGGTCCACCGGCGGGAGCCCCAGGGCGGTGGCCTCGACGGCCTCGGCGATGACCTCGGCCATCCGGGGGACCGCGGCGAGGTGTGCGCCTCTCCCCAGCCGCTCCAGGTCGAAGACCTCACCCAGTTCCGCGACGAACCGCTCCCGGGACCACGGCCGGGCGGGGTCCTCCGGCCCCGGCGCGGTGGAGGCGGCCGGACACCCGCAGGACTGACGGGCGACGAACGGGGTCGGCAGGTGGACCGGCCCGGTGGGCACCTCCTCGCCGGCGAGGAGAGCCATGACCAGTTCCGCGGCTCTCACCCCGATGCCGTCCGTCGGCTGGCGGACGGTGGACAGCCCCGGTCGCTGGAAGACGGCCCAGGGGCAGTCGTCGAAGCCCACGACGGCCTGCGACCGGGGGATCCGGTGCCCGGCGGCGACGAGGGACTGGATCAGGCCGACGGCGTTGAGGTCGGTGCCGGCCATCACGGCCGTCGACGGCAGCCCCGCGTCGAGCATCGCCTGCGCCGCCCGGTGCCCGCCGTCGATCACGTTCCCACCGGTGTCGAACATCAGGTCCGGATCGGGCTCGATGCCGCACCCCCGGAGTTCGTCCAGGTACGCGGTGTGGCGCTCCCTGATGTCGCGCTCGCGCAGGTTCCCGGCGAAGGCGATGCGGTGGTGGCCGTGGTCGACGAGATGGCGGACCGCCCGGCGTACCCCGCCGTAGTTGTCCGGCAGCACCACCGGGCAGTCGTCGAGGGCGGTGTCCGAGCTGACGAAGACCAGCGGCTTCCCCGCCTCCCGGAGGGCGCGGAGGTAGTCCGGGTCGACGGCGTTGAGCAGGACGATGCAGCCGTCGACCCGGTCCCAGGAGATCTCGTGGTGGTAGTCGGGGAAGAAGGGCGGGTTGTAGTCGAGGGTGTCGATGTCGACCGTCTGGCTCACGATGACCCGGGCACCGGCCGTGGCCGCCGCCCTGGCGATGCCCTTGAAGATCGAACCGAAGTACGGGCCCCCGATCCAGGGTGTCAGCACCCCGATCGTCGGCCGTGCGCCCACCGTCAGCTCCTCGGCGTCGGACCTCCGGCCACGCGATCCCCGAGCGCGGGGTCACCGTGACCCCGTGACACCCCGCCCGGTGGCGGACCACCACGCCGTGCCTCCTGCTGTGGCTCCCGCTATGCATCGACGAGCGGCGGGCGATCTTGAGGCTTCGGCCGGGGTGACCTCCCGGGGGGCGGCGGCGAGGCACCGGCTGGCAGAGTTGTCCCCGTGCGACGGTGGAACGACCTGGACGAGGTGCCCGCGGGGATCGAGCGCTCCGTTGTCTCGATCGGCAACTTCGACGGCGTCCACCGCGGGCACCGGGCGGTGCTCGGCGAGGCCGTGACCAGGGCGCGGGCAGCCTCGGCCGTCGCGGTCGCGGTGACCTTCGACCCGCACCCGTTACGGGTGCTGCGTCCCGACCGGGCACCGGAGCCGCTGACCGGTCTCGAGTACCGGCTCGCCCTGCTGGCCGCCACCGGCCTGGACGCCGTCCTCGTCCTCCCCTTCACCCGCGAGCTCGCCGGCTGGGCCCCGGAGCGATTCGTCCGGGAGGTCCTCGTCGACCGACTCGGGGCCCTCGCCGTCGTGGTCGGGCGGGACATGCGCTTCGGGCACCGCAACAGCGGCGACGTCACCACCCTGCGCGCCCTCGGCGAGGAGCACGGGTTCGAGGTGGTCGTCGTCCCGGACACCGGGCTCGCCGAGCCGGCCCGCCCGGCGGAGGCCCGGGAGGGTGCCGACACCGCGGCTCCGGCCGGAGCGACGGAGGGGGCGCAGCGCTGGTCCTCGACCTGGGTGCGCGACCTGGTGGCCGAGGGCGAGGTCGAGACGGCGGCGGAGATGCTCGGCCGGCCGCACCGGGTGACCGGGCCGGTCGTGCACGGTGATCACCGGGGCAGGACGCTCGGCTACCCGACCGCGAACCTGTCCCCGGACAGCGTGGGGCTGCTGCCTGCGGACGGGGTCTACGCGGGCTGGCTGGTGCGGCACGGACCGGAGGCCAGGGAGGCTGGCCGGGCGGGAGCCGGCCGTTCCGCGGTGGAGCACCTCCCCGCGACGGCGGCCGTCGCCGAGCGGCTTCCCGCTGCGGTCTCGGTCGGGACCAACCCCACGTTCGCCGGCACCGGCAGGAGGCTCGAGGCCTACGTGTTGGACCGCGACGACCTGGACCTGTACGGGGAGGTGGTCACCGTGGAGTTCGTCCGGCGGCTGCGGCCCACCGTGCGCTTCGACGGCGTGGAGCAGCTCCTCGACCAGATGGCGAGGGACGTCGCGGACTGCCGCTCCGTCCTCGGCACGGGGTCCGACGCCCTCCGGCCCGCGACCACCTCGCTCTGCCCGACGGCCACCGGTGGCCACCTGGGCTCACCGGGCTGACCTGACCCCGCTTCGCCACCGGTGGCCGCGGCGGGGACACGGGCCGGACGCCGATTCGGTTCCGGCGTCACCCCGCTGATAGCGTGGGGCTGCCGTTGATCGGCCGCGGACCGAGAGAGCCCGGGTGAACGTGCCCCGGAGCACCGCGCAACGACTGGAAGCAGGGAGAATCGTGGCACTCGACGCCGCCACCAAGCAGCAGATCATGAGTGAGTACGCGACCGCCGAGGGCGACACCGGCTCTCCCGAGGTCCAGGTCGCCATGCTCACCCGGCGGATCAAGGATCTGACCGAGCACCTCAAGGAACACAAGCACGACCACCACAGCCGCCGCGGACTGCTCATCCTGGTCGGTCAGCGCCGTCGGCTGCTGCAGTACCTGCAGCGCCGGGACATCACGCGCTACCGCTCCCTGATCGAGCGACTCGGTCTGCGCCGGTGACCTCGGAGGCCGCGACCCCCATGGGGGCCGCGGCCTCAGCGCATGGCTGTACCGCCGCGTCGTCCGGACGACGGCGCGGCAGGAGCGCCGGACCGGCCCGTCAGCGCCGGTCCTCGGTAGTGGCTCCCGGGACGCCGCGCCCATCGGGGACGCGGTCCCGCCCGAGGGCCTCGATCGAAGACCGGACACACGCCCGGGTCGTGTCCCCGCTCCGTCCACCACCGGAGGCCGGACGTCCGTCCGGCCCCAGCAGGAACGGAGGGTGACCCTAGTGGAGGGTCCCGAGATCATTTTCGCCGAGGCTGTCATCGACAACGGACGGTTCGGCACCCGCGTCGTCCGCTTCGAGACCGGCCGGCTCGCCCGCCAGGCGGCGGGGTCGGCGACGGTCTACCTGGACGGCGAGTCGATGCTGCTGTCCACGACGACCGCGGGCAAGCACCCCAAGGAGCAGCTCGACTTCTTCCCGCTCACCGTCGACGTGGAGGAGCGGATGTACGCGGCGGGCCGGATCCCCGGCTCGTTCTTCCGCCGTGAGGGCCGGCCGAGCACCGACGCCGTCCTCACCTGCCGGCTGATCGACCGCCCGTTGCGCCCGTCCTTCGTCAAGGGCCTGCGCAACGAGGTCCAGGTCATCATCACGGTGCTGTCGCTGCACCCGGACGACCTCTACGACGTCGTCGCCATCAACGGCGCCTCGATGTCCACCCAGCTCGCCGGCCTGCCGTTCAGCGGGCCGATCGGCGGTGTCCGGGTCGCCCTCGTCGAGGACCAGTGGGTCGCCTTCCCGCGCCACTCCGAGATCGAGAACGCCTGCTTCGACATGGTCGTCGCCGGGCGCATCGTCAGTAGGGCCGACGGCTCCGAGGACGTCGCGATCATGATGGTGGAGGCGGAGTCCACCGAGTCCACCTGGCGCCTGGTCACCGAGGAGGGCCGCCCGGCCCCGACCGAGGAGGTCGTGGCCGGAGGGCTCGAGGCCGCGAAGCCGTTCATCGCCGCGCTGTGCCGGGCCCAGCGGGAGGTCGCGACGTCCGTCGCCAAGCCGACCGCCGAGTTCCCGCTGTTCCCCGACCACGAGGACGACGTGTACGAGGCCGTCGCCGAGCTGGCGACCGCCGACCTGGGGCCCGCGCTGACGATCGCGGGCAAGCAGGAGCGCGAGGGCCGGCTCGACGAGATCAAGGAGCGGGTCAAGGAGCAGCTCGCCGAGCGGTTCGCCGGGCGCGAGCGCGAGGTCCCGGCGGCGCTGCGGACGCTGACGAAGAAGCTGGTCCGGCAGCGCATCCTGCGCGACAGCGTGCGCATCGACGGACGGGGGCTGGCCGACATCCGGCAGCTGTCGGCGGAGGTCGACGTCGTCCCCCGGGTGCACGGGTCGGCGCTGTTCGAGCGGGGCGAGACCCAGATCCTCGGGGTGACGACGCTGAACATGCTCCGGATGGAGCAGATGCTCGACACGCTCGCCCCGGAGACCCGCAAGCGGTACATGCACAACTACAACTTCCCGCCCTACAGCGTCGGGGAGACCGGGCGCGTCGGCTCCCCGAAGCGGCGCGAGATCGGCCACGGCGCGCTCGCCGAGCGGGCGCTGGTGCCGGTGCTGCCGACCCGCGAGGAGTTCCCCTACGCGATCCGGCAGGTCTCCGAGGCGCTGGGCTCCAACGGCTCGACGTCCATGGGCTCGGTGTGCGCCTCGACCCTGTCCCTGCTCAACGCCGGGGTGCCGCTGAAGGCCCCGGTGGCGGGCATCGCCATGGGGCTGGTCTCCGACGTGGTCGACGGTCCCGACGGCCCGTCCACCCGGTACGCGGCGCTGACCGACATCCTCGGCGCCGAGGACGCCTTCGGCGACATGGACTTCAAGGTCGCCGGGACGAAGGACTTCGTCACCGCGATCCAGCTCGACACCAAGCTCGACGGCATCCCCGCCTCGGTGCTGGCCGCGGCGCTGACCCAGGCCAGGGACGCCCGGCTGCACATCCTCGGGGTGATGGCCGAGGCGATCTCGGCCCCGGACGAGATGTCGCCCAACGCCCCGCGGGTGATCACGGTCAAGGTCCCGGTCGACAAGATCGGTGAGGTGATCGGGCCCAAGGGCAAGATGATCAACCAGATCCAGGACGACACCGGCGCCGAGATCACCATCGAGGACGACGGCACCGTCTACATCGGGGCCACCGACGGCCGGTCCGCCGAGGCGGCGCGGGCCGCGGTCAACGCCATCGCCAACCCGACCATGCCCGAGATCGGCGAGCGGTACATGGGCACCGTGGTCAAGACGACGACCTTCGGCGCCTTCGTGTCCCTGCTCCCCGGCAAGGACGGTCTGCTGCACATCTCGCAGATCCGCAAGATGGTCGGCGGCAAGCGGGTCGAGAACGTGGACTCCGTGCTCTCCGTCGGGCAGAAGGTCCAGGTCGAGATCTCCGAGATCGACCCGCGCGGGAAGCTCTCCCTGATCCCGGTGCTGGAGGAGGCCGACGGCTCTGGGAACGGCTCCGCCGAGGCGGCGCCCGGGAGCAGCACGCCCGCGGCACCCGCGAACGCCTGACGTGGGCCCTGGCGTGGGGGCCATCCCCCTCCCGCTCCTCCCGGCGAGCTCCGGCCAGGTCCTGGCCGGAGCCGCCGGCGGGGCGCTCGTCCGCCGGAGCGTGCTCCCCGGCGGGATCCGGGTGCTCACCGAGGCCATGCCCGGCCTCCGGTCGGTGACCTTCGGCGCCTGGCTGGGGGTCGGTTCCCGGGACGAGGCCACCGGGCACCACGGGTCGACCCACTTCCTGGAGCACCTGCTCTTCAAGGGCACCGCGCGGCGTTCGGCGATGGACATCGCCGCGGCCTTCGACGCCGTCGGCGGCGAGGCCAACGCGGTCACCGGCAAGGAGCACACCTGCTACTACGCGCGGGTCCTCGACGAGGACCTGCCGATGGCGACGGACGTCATCTGCGAGATGGTCGCCGCGGCGACGCTCGCCGCCGACGACGTGGAGAGCGAGCGCGGGGTCATCCTCGAGGAGCTCGCCATGAACGACGACGACCCCTCCGACGTCGTCCACGAGCGGTTCGCCGAGGTGGTCCTCGGCGACCACCCCCTCGGCCGGCCCATCGGCGGGACCCCGGAGAAGATCCGGGCGGTGGGGCGGTCCGACATCCTCGCCCACTACGCCCGGCACTACGTCCCCGCAGGGCTCGTGGTGACCGCGGCGGGCGGGCTCGACCACGACGCCGTGTGCGCGAACGTGCTCGACCGGCTCACGGCGGCCGGGTGGTCGCTGGAGGCGGAGGCCTCGCCGCTGCCGCGCCGCCGGGCCACCTCCGAGATCGTCGGTGCCCCCGACGCCCGGGTGCTCGTCGTCCCGCGACCGAGCGAACAGGCCAACGTCATCCTCGGGACCACCGCGCTGACAGCGACCGATCCGCGCCGGTACGCCCTCGCCGTGCTCAACGCGGTGCTCGGCGGGGGCATGAGCAGCCGGCTGTTCCAGGAGATCCGGGAGCGGCGGGGGCTGGCCTACGCGGTGTACTCGTTCGCCTCCGGGCACTCCGACTCCGGCTACTTCGGGCTCTACGCGGGCTGCGCGCCGGCCAAGGTGGACGAGGTCGTCTCGCTGCTGCACCGTGAGCTGGACCGGCTGGCGGCCGACGGGCTCGTCGACGGCGAGCTCCAACGGGCCAACGGCCAGCTCTGCGGCGGGCTGGTCCTCGGCCTGGAGGACACCGGCTCGCGGATGTCGCGGCTGGGCAAGGCCGAACTGGTCCAGGGGGAGTACGTGGGGCTGGACGAGGCGCTGGACCGGATCCGCTCGGTCACGGCCGCCGATGTCGAGGCGCTGGCGGCCGACCTGGCGTCGCGACCGCGGTCGCTCACCGTCGTCGGCCCCTTCGAACCAGATCGCACCTTCGGCGGGAGGTAAGGCTGATGACCGGGACGACGACCCGGGTCGCGGTGATCGGAGCCCTCGGACGGATGGGGTGCCAGGTGCGCTCGGCCGTCGAGGAGACCGACGACCTGGAGCTCGGGCCGTGCCTCGACCTCGGCGACGACATCGAGACGGTCGCCGACGCGGACGTCGCGGTGGTGTTCTCACCCCCCGACACGGCGCTGGACCACGTGCTGGCCTGCATCCGGCTCGGCGTCCACACCGTCGTCGGGACCAGCGGGTTCACCCCGGACCGGCTGCAGGTGCTCCGGGAGGCCCTCGCCGGACGCGAGGGGATCGGCGTGCTCGTCGCCCCGAACTTCGCCGTCGGGGCCGTGCTGGCGATGCGCTTCGCCGAGCTCGCCGCTCCGCACTTCGCGTCGGTGGAGATCGTCGAGCTGCACCACCCGGACAAGGTCGACGCCCCCAGCGGCACCGCGACGCGCACCGCCGAGATGGTCGCCGCCTCCCGCGCCGCCGCCGGCTGTGCGCCGGTGCCCGACGCGACCACGATCGACCCCGACGGCGCCAGGGGCGCGGACGTGGCCGGGATCAGGGTGCACGCGGTGCGGCTGCGCGGGCTCGTCGCCCACCAGGAGGTGCTCCTCGGCGGGCCGGGGGAGCAGCTGACCCTCCGGCACGACTCGTTCGACCGCACGTCCTTCATGCCCGGGGTGCTGCTGGGCCTGCGCACCGTGGCGTCCCGACCGGGACTGACCGTGGGGCTCGAGCACTACCTCGGCATCTGACGCCGTCGGTCGTGCGCTCCAGGACCGTCGCCCTGCTGCTCGCGGCCGTGCTCGCCTTCTACCTGGTCACCCTGGGCCGGCGGGGTGTCCTGCTGGTCGCGGACGGGCGGGGTGTCGCCGTCGGCCTCGGCCTGGGGCTGCTGGTGCTGCCGGTGCTCGGTGCCTGGGCGGTCGCCCGCGAGCTGGCCTTCGGGTGGTCGACCCAGCGGCTGGCCGTCGAGCTGGAGCTGCGTGGTGGGCTGCCCCCCGACGACCTGCCCCGCTGTCCGAGCGGACGGGTCGACCGGGCGGAGGCGGAGGTCTCTCCCGAGGACTGGGCCGCCTGGTTCCGGCTGTCCTGTGCCTACGACGTGGCGGGGGACCGGCGGCGGGCCAGGGCAGCCATGCGCCATGCCGTCGCCCTGCACGGCGACCGGTCGACGTCCGAGGGCTGACCGGGTCGGGATCCGGGAACCATCCGGCCGCGGGGCCGTGCCCGGGTAGGGTTCCGCTCCGTCCCCGCGCCGCGGGCGGGTGACCTCCCGCGGGATCTCTTGCCGCAGCGCTCAACTCCTCCGCCGCCCCGCGGCGTCGTTTGGTGCGGTGGGCCCTGGGGCACCGCCGGAAGGAGGAGCCATGCCACGGGACGAGGGAGAGTTCCGCTCGTTCGTGCAGAGCAGGTGGCCGGCGCTGGTGCGGTACGCCTACGTGCTCACCGGGGACGCCGGTCACGCGGAGGACGCCGTCCAGGCCGCGCTGGAACGCACCTGGCGCCGGTGGCGGCAGGTCCGGACGGATCGGCCGGAGGCCTACGTGCGCTCGGCGATCGTCCACGAGGTGATCTCGCGGCGGCGGTGGCTGCGACGCCGGGTCGCCGAGACGCCGCTCTACGTGACGGAGAGCGTCCGCTCTGCCGTGTCGGACGGCGCGGAGTCCCGAGCCCGGCGTGAGGTGGTCTGGTCGGAGCTGTCGTCCCTCCCGCCCCGGATGAGGGCGGTGGTCGTGCTCCGGATCTGGGAGGACCTGTCGGTCGAGCAGACGGCGGAACTGCTCGGCTGCTCGACCGGGTCGGTGAAGAGCCAGCTCTCGCGGGGGTTGGACCGGTTGCGGGCGCGGGCGGGCCTGCGCGCCGAGGTCGGGTTCGGTGAGACCAGCGCCGGAGGAGAGCGCCTGGTCGACGCGACCTGCCAGGCGGACGTGGCATGCGAAGGGGGTGCGGTTCGGTGAACGCCGTGAACGAGATGCGGGACGTGGTCCGCAACACGCTGGACGACGCGGTGACCGGGCTGGACGCGACGGTGCCGCCGTGGGGCGAGATCCAGCGGGGGATGCGGCGGGCGAGGGGCCGGCGACTGCGCCGGACGGCGACGGGCGCGGCCGGTGCCGTCGTCGCCGTCGCGGCCCTGGCGACGTCGGCCGTGACGGCCTGGCCGAGCCTCGGCGGGTCCGCCGAGCCCGCCGGGTCCCAGAAGATGATCAATCTTGATCCGGACCGGCCGCTCGGCCGGTTGACCGACGACGAGTCCTGGACCCGGGGCTTCGCGGCCGCGGTCGGGCGGCGGGAGCTGGCGAGCCCGGACGGTGAGCAGCCGGGCATCGCCGCGCCGGAGCCGGGCAGCGTCGACGTGCTGTTCGCCGACGACGTCGGGGCCTACCGGGTCGCCCTGGTCCTGGCCCGGTACCGGCGGGAGAGCCCGACCCCGGAGTACCACTGGTTCGCCGCCGCACGGGGGGCCGGTCCCGACGCCCTCGCGGCGGGTTCCGGCGCCGTCGACGGGTTCCGGACCTCGGACGGCGGCCCGGGGACGGGGGAGGCCTGGGTCGTCGTCGACCCGGTGGTCCTCGACGACGGCGCCGACGCCGCGAGCTCGGTGTTCGTCGGTCTGACCAGCCGGATGGCCGGCGTGGACCTCTACGCTCGCCCGGAGCTCGCCGCGAACGGGACGGTCGACTGGCAGCGGGTGTCGGTCGGTAGCAGCTCGCCCGGGGTGTACACGGCGGTGCTGCCCGGCCGTCCCCGGGGACCAGTCGGGGTGGTCCTCGCGGACCAGGGCTGGGCGGTCTGGAAGGGTGCGTACCTGCCGTCCGCCGAGGGCCCGACCGACGGGATCCTCGACGGTGTGCTGCCCGCCGTCCACGGCGACCGGGCACCCAACCAGGACCGGCTGGCCATGGCCGTCCGGGTGGCGCGGGCGGTGGCGGGACTGTCCGACAAGGCCCCGGCCCGGTTGCTCGGCAGCATCCACAGCGGCGACAGCGAGTACGCCGTCGTCGCGGTCACCGCGCCGAGCGGCGGCCACGTGGTCTCCGCCGTGTACCTGCCCGTGTCCGCCGCCTGCCGGGCTCCCTCGGGCGAGTGGCGCTGCCCGGTCCAGACGGCCCTGTACCCGGCCGGCCGGGTCGAGGACCTCGCCTTCGCCTGGGACGCGACACCTCCGAGTCAGGAGGTGCTGGACACCTCACCCGTCGCCCTCGGGCGCCCGGTCAAGACGGCGGAGCCGTCGCGGCAGGGCCTGGTGGGGCTGTTGGGGCCCGCGGGAGCCACCGCCGCGCTGGTCCCCGGGGCCGGGACGACGGGCCGGGTCGTGCTCGGCGAGGGGGTCACGGTCGCCGAGAAGGCGTCACCCCTCTCCGAGGACGATCGACGGGTCACCTTCCTCGACGCGGCGGGCGCCGAGCTGGCGACGGCGCCGGAGACCGGCATGGGGCTGATCGCGGATCCCGAGGACACCCTGGATCCGCCCGTGCGCGCCGGCTGAGGGCCTGACCGCCGGGACCCCGGCCCGCCCCGGTGACGGGGGCGGGCCGGGGTCCCGACCGTGCTGCCCCGGTCGCTCCGGCGTCCCGACCGTGCTGCGGGGGTGGTGGCGAGCCCTCCCACCAGCGGTCAAGCCGGGTCCGCCCGGTGCCGATAGCGGTGACGAGGAGTCGGCGTCCGCCGCGCCGAGGTGATCGACGGGACGAGGGCGGTTGACATGACCCTGCCCTCGGGGCACCGGGTGATGGTCCTGGTGACCGGTTGGGCCGAGTACCAGGCGCGGCTGGTCGACGGCATCGCCCCCGTCCTGCAGCGGCGGGGGATCCCCTGTCACGTGCACATGACCGGTTGGGACCGGAACAGGCCGCTCCCGTTCGGGCTCCAGGACATGATCCGGGCCGCACGACCCACCGGGATCATCGTGACGACCATGGACGAACGGTCCAAGGAGGAGGTCCTCCTCGACCAGCTGTCGACCCTGGGCGTCCCGGTCGTCCTGATCGGCTACGACCGGCCGGGTGCCCTCGGCGTCCGGGGGGACAACGTGTCCGGGATGCGGGAGCTGATGGCTCATGTCCTGGACGACTGCGGGGCCCGCCGCCTCATGCTGGTCCGTGGGGTCCCGCACCAGCTGGACTCGATCGAACGGGAGGGTGTCTTCCGCGAGGAGCTCCTCCGTCGCGGCCTGTCGGTCGAGGAGGGACTCGTCGTCGACGGCCACTTCCTCGCCGAGATCGCCTTCCCTGCGGTGTGCGACCTGCTGCGGCGTGACCGGGCGGTGGACGCGGTGGTGGCGCTCAACGACCGCTCGGCCGTCGGCGTGCTGGACGCCATCTCCCACACCGGGCTGCGGGTGCCGGGCGACGTCCTGGTCACCGGCTTCGACGACGACGAGGTGGCCTCGTTGAGCTGGCCCGGCCTGACCACCGTCGCCCAGGACCTGGAGGGCCAGGGCGCGGCCGCGGCCGACCTCCTGCTGAGGGTCATGGACGGGGAACGGGTTTCGGAATCGGTCCAGGTCCCCTCCCGGGTCGTGATCCGGGGGTCCACCAGGGCTCCGGCCGTCGTGGGGGATGGTGGCGACGCCGAGCAGACCGCGATCCGGCTGGCGAGCGGACGGGTCGCGGCGCAGGACGCGCTGCTGTCCATGAGCTACTCGCTGCTCTGGTGCGACACCGTCGAGGAGGTCGGTGACGTGCTGGCCACGGCCGTGACCCGGCTCGGTCTCCTGCGGTGCTTCCTCGTGCTGAGGGAGCAGCCGCTGTCCGAGGACAACGGGGGGGGCGGGACGGATCCGGGACGTCTCGTCCTGGACTACCGGGACGGAAAGGTGCACCCGGTCCCGCCCGGGACGTTCCCGGTCGCCCGACTCCTCCCCGACGTCCTGAGCGGGGAACTGGACCGGGACGTCCTCACCAGCCAGGCGCTGCGGGTCGGGGTGAAGGAGCTGGGTTACCTGCTGTTCGAGGCGGTGCCCGGGACGCGGTTGAAGAACTTCATGGTGCAGGCGTTCCTCAGCCGGGCCATCGAGTCCGTGTTCACCACCCGGGAGAACGAGCGGTACACCTCCCTGCTGGAACAGGCGGTCGCCCAGCGCACCCGTGATCTCGAAGAGGTGAACGCGAGGCTGGAGCGCTCGCTCATGCTCGACGGGCTCACCCAGATCGCCAACCGGTTGGCCTTCCAGCGCCGGATCGAGGAGTGCTGGCAGGCCGCAGCGGTCAACGGGGGAGCTGTGGCGTTGCTGATGATCGACGTGGACCTGTTCAAGCCGTACAACGACCACTACGGGCACGTGCAGGGGGACCGGGCACTCCAGACTGTGGCCGAGTGCCTGGAGCGCACCGCCCTGCACGAGGACGACCTGGCCTGCCGGTACGGCGGGGAGGAGTTCGCCGTCCTGCTGCCCAGCGCCGGGCTCAGGGGTGCCACCGCGGTGGCGTCGCGGTTCCGCGACGAGCTGGCCCGCCGGGCCGTCCCGCACGCGGCGTCCTCGGTGTCCTCGGTGCTCACCGTGAGCGTCGGCATCGCGGTCCGGTCCGCCCGGCCCGACCTGGCCGCGGAGACCCTGGTCGAGGCCGCCGACGCCGCGCTCTACGACGCGAAGATCAGCGGAAGGGACCGGGTCGTGGTCAACCCGGACAGCGTCCCCGCCCCGGGAGCGGGTCCCCGCCCGCCGCGTCAGCGGCGACGCACCGCGGGGCCAGTTCCGCCGGCAGCGGTGCCGCGTGCAGGACGGTCAGGCCGGACACCGCCCGGGTGAGGACGACGTAGAGCCGGCGCAGGCCGGTGCGCCGGTCCGGCTCGGCCTCGGCGACAGCCGCCGGCTCGACCAGCACGACGTGGTCGAACTCCAGGCCCTTGGCGAGGGTCGCCGGGACGAGCGAGGTCCGGGGCGGGTCGTCCCCGCCGTCGGCGCCCTCCTGGTCGTCGCCGGGCAGGTCCCGGTCGGGCTCTTCCTCGCCGAGGACGAGGTGGTCGACGGAGGCCGCGGCGAGCGCGGCGTGGTACCTGCCGCTCCACGCGTCCGGGACGACGAGCCCGACCGATCCCTCCCCGGCCAGCGCGTCGCGGACCGCCGCGACGGCCTCGGCCGGGAGCGACCCGGGACCGGGGACCCGCACGACGCGCAGGCTCCCCGCGTCCCGCCGCACCGCGGACGGCGTCGGCAGGCCTGGGGCGATCACCGGGAGCAGCCGGGCCGCGAAGTCGATCACGGTGGCGGGGACCCGGAAGCCCCGGTCGAGGGCCTCCAGCCGGGCGTCGGGCTTGCCCAGGTGGGAGAGGGCCTCGGCCCAGGACGCCGTCGCCCACGGCGTCGTCCCCTGGGCGAGGTCGCCGAGCACCGTGGCCGAGCCGGTGCTGCACCTCCTGCCGACGGCCCGGAGCTGCATGGGGGAGAGGTCCTGCGCCTCGTCGAGCACCACGTGCCCGAGGCTCGGGGTGCGTTCCAGCAGGTCGGTGAGCTCGTCGAGCAGGACGACGTCCGCTGCGGACCAGCGCGCCGACCCCGCCGACCGCGGCGGGCGGTCCCACCGCAGCAGCCGCTGCTCGTCGGGGTCGAGGAGACCGTCCGCGCTGCGGGCGAGGAAGGCCTCCTCGGAGAGCAGCCGCCACAGCACCCGGGCCGGGGTCAGCGCGGGCCACACCGCGTCCACGTGGCGACGGACCTCCCGCGTCCGTGCGACGGCGTCCTGCACCCGGTCGTCGGGGGAGTCGCCCGCGGCCTCCATCCGGACCAGGACCGTGTGCGCCAGGCGTTGCGGCAGCATGGCGCGGGCGGCGGAGTACCGGACGCCGCGGGAGCGCAGCCCGTCGAGGATCTCGCCGACCTCGGCCGCCGGCACCCGCCACCGCCTCGCCCCGCGGGGGACGACGAGCGGTTCGGTGTCCGGCCGCGGGTGCGACCAGACCGCGCGGCGGAGGACCTCCGCCATCCTCGGGTCACCCTTGAGCGTCGCCGTCGCGACGGAGTCCCGGCCCCGCGCCGGCACCGGGGTCGACGTGGCGCGGGCGAGCAGCAGCTCCAGCGTGGTGTGCCGGACGTCCAGCTCGCCGAGGGAGGGCAGCACCGCGGCGACGTGGGCGACGAAGGACGAGCTGGGACCGACGACGAGCACCCCGGACCGGGCCAGCCGGTCGTGGAAGGCGTACAGCAGCCAGGCCGCCCGGTGCAGGCCGACGGCCGTCTTGCCGGTTCCGGGCGCCCCCTGCACGCAGACCGTGATGGCGACGTCGGCGCGGACGATCTCGTCCTGCTCCGGCTGGATGGTGGCGACGATGTCCCGCATCGGTCCGACCCGCGGGCGTTCGATCTCCCGGGTGAGGATCGCGCTGACCGCCGGCTCACCGGTCGCCTGCCCGGCGGCGTGTCCGGGTGTCTGCCCGGCGGCGTCGTCGACGGTGGCGAGGAGCGGCTCGTCCTCGAAGGCGGTGAGCCGGCCCTGCTCGACGCCGAACCGGCGGCGCAGGCGCAGCTCCATCGGCTCCTGCGGGCTGGCCCGGTAGAAGGCCCGGGAGACGTCGGCCCGCCAGTCGACGACGACGGGGTCACCCTCGGCGTCGGCGACGTGCCGCCTGCCGACGTACCAGCGTTCGCCGTCCACCCGGTCGATCCGGCCGAAGAAGAGGGCCGTCGAGGGGTCGTCGACGAGGGATCCGAGCCGCCGGTGGACGGTCTGGGCGAGGTAGGCGGCCGACACGGCGTTACCGGCCTGGACGTGGAGGCGTTCGGTGCGCTCGCGCATCCGGGCGAGGTGGATCCGGGCTCGGGCGAGGTAGGCCTGTTCGTGCTCGAGGATCTCCCGCTGCCCTCGTCCGGGCAGGTCGGGGTGGGGGGTTGCCGGGTCGGAGCCGTTCGTGGCGACCCCGGGCGGGGACGGTTCGGGGGGGTGGGCGTCGACGCTCTCGGCGATAGACACGAGGGTCAACCTTAGCCCTCTCGGCGTCCGGGAACCTCCGGATAAACCCCCGACCCGTCCCGTCGACCGGTGCCGCGACCGGGGGACAGGGTGACGCGCGGGCCGTGGTGCCCGCGCTGGCGTTCGACGTCCTGCTGGGCAACCTCCCGGCAGCGGTCACCGAGGACCTGCTGCCCGGGCTGGACGGCATCGCCTTCCGCACCGCCGTCCTCGCTCTCGACCCGGGAACCGACCTGGGCCGGCTCCTGGACCGGTTCGACGTCCGCCACGTCACCGAGCTCCGGCCGGACGACTTCCGGCCGCGGCAGCCGGGCCGGTCCGTCGTGGTGAGGATCGCGCGCCGCGACCCGGCCTGAGAGCCCGCCGCCTGCCTCCTCTCGACGGGAGTGGGTCCCGGGTCGGGGAGACACCGCCGACCCGGGACACCCGGTGTGTCGACGGCCACCGCGGGGCGCTGGCGGTGAATTGAGCTGTGAATGTCGTATGAATTCGCCGTCGGCGGGGCAATGCCGTGGGCTCTCCCCGGGGAATCCGGTCGGCGTTATCGGCGAACGGTCGTGCGCTGGTGACGGAACGTCACCGTGGAAGCCGGTTGCGACGGTGTTTTCTCTGCTGCAGCCGGGCCGATTCACCGTTGACCTGCGCCTCTTTCCGGAAGAGGTCCCGGAGGTAACGGTCGGCCCCTCTGGATCGCTGTCCCGGTGTGACCGGATGCCGGTGAGGACGAGGGGGCGGCATCACCACGATATTCCTGAGGAGACATCTTGTCGCAGCTCGTCCTGTATGTTTCTGATCTTGTTGCGGTGGGTGTGTTGGTGTTCGGGTTGTACTTTCCGCGTCATCGTCGGCGGGATCTGGTGGTGGCGTATCTGGGGGTCA
>JAAYAH010000183.1 GCA_012719445.1 Actinomycetales bacterium
AGGGTGGACAGGGCCTCGCCGTCCACGTCCTCGGCCACCACGAACAGCGGCTTGTTCGTCTGGAGCACCTTCTCCAGCAGCGGGAGCAGCTCCGACACCGCCGAGATCTTGTTCTGGTGGACGAGGACGTAGGCGTCCTCGAGGACGGCCTCCATCCGGTCCGCGTCGGTGACGAAGTACGGGGAGATGTAGCCCTTGTCGAACTGCATGCCCTCGCTGAAGTCGAGCTCCAGCGCCGTGGTCGAGGACTCCTCGACGGTGATCACGCCGTCCTTGCCCACCTTGTCGAAGGCGTCGGCGATGAGGGTGCCGATCGCGGCGTCCTGCGCGGAGATCGTCGCCACGTGGGCGATGTCGTCCTTGCCGTCGACCTCGCGGGCCACCTCGAGCAGGCGGTCGTTGAGGGCCTCGACGGCGGCGTCCATCCCACGCTTGAGCGAGGCGGGGGCTGCGCCGGCGGTCACGTTGCGCAGGCCCTCCCTGACCATCGCCTGGGCGAGAACGGTCGCCGTGGTGGTGCCGTCACCGGCGATGTCGTTGGTCTTGGTCGCGACCTCCTTGGCGAACTGGGCCCCGAGGTTCTCGTAGGGGTCCTCCAGTTCCACCTCCTTCGCGATGGTCACGCCGTCGTTGGTGATGGTCGGCGCGCCCCACTTCTTGTCGATGACGACGTTGCGACCCCGCGGGCCGAGCGTCACCTTGACGGCGTTCGCGAGGGCGTTGACACCACGCTCCAGCGCCCGGCGGGCGTCGTCGTCGAACTCCAGAGTCTTGGCCATTGCTGTGTTGTTCCCTCTCCTGGTGAGACCTGTTGCCCTTCGACGGGACCGCCCCGGCCCACCAGCAGTGCCGGCCGGCCGGGGCGGTCCCGTCGAGCGGATCGAGGCATCGGGTGACGTGCCGGCTCAGCCGGCGGTCGTCACTTCTCGATGATCGCGAGAACGTCGCGCGCGGACAGGATGAGGTACTCCTCGCCGCCGTACTTGACCTCGGTACCTCCGTACTTGCTGTAGAGCACGGTGTCACCGACCTTGACGTCGAGCGGAATGCGCTTCTCGCCCTCGTCGTCGAACCGCCCCGGACCCACCGCGAGGACCTCGCCCTCCTGGGGCTTCTCCTTGGCGGTGTCCGGGATGACCAGGCCGGAGGCCGTCGTCTGCTCGGCGTCGAGCGGCTTGACGACAATACGGTCCTCGAGCGGCTTGATGGAGACCGACACTTGCTGACCTCCCCTTCGGGAACGTCGCTGTTGGCGTTCTGGCTTCGGGTATGGAGCGGACGCCGACCGTCGTCGCGGGTGCCGGACGGGTCTGTCTCCGTGCTGGCACACTCACACCGAGAGTGCCAGTGACGAATCTAGGGCGAGCCTTAGCACTCGGTCAACTCGAGTGCCAACGTCGTCACCCGGGTGGCGCCCCGCCCCCGTCCGCACCGGGCGAATCCCGACAGATCCCCTCCGCTCCCCCTGTGATCACCACCCGCATGCTCCCTCTGTGATCACAACCCGCGGACCTGCCCTGTCATCACCACCTGCGTGCCTCCCCCGTGATCGCCATCCGCGAACTGGAACGACCGCTCCTCCGTCCGTACTCGCCCGTAGCGGTGATCACCCAGAGGGCACAGGGGTGGCAGGGGGCTGCCGGTGGCCTCGGGAGCGGGGGGTGTCCCGCTGCGTGCAAGGATCGTCCCGTGGACATCGAGGGCATGTCGGCGCTGCTCACCTCGGAGGGATGGGCGCTCCTGGAGTCCCTCCCGCCCTACGACGCGGACACCGCGATCGCCCTCGGCGAGCGGCTGCGCGGTGCGGGACACGACCCGCGGACGGTGGCCGCCGCGCTCACCCAGTCGCGGCTGCGAGCGGCGGCGCGGGCGAAGTTCGGACCCTTCGCCGCGAGCATGCTGTTCACCCCCGCCGGGCTGGAGCAGGCCACCCGGCTGCCGGTGGCCGCCCGGCACGCCCAGCGGTTCGCCTCGGCCGGGGTTGACCGGGTCGCCGACCTGGGCTGCGGCATCGGCGCCGACACGATGGCCTTCGCCGGGCTGGACCGCGAGGTGCTCGCCGTCGAGATCGACGAGCTCACCGCGGCCGTCGCCACGGTCAACCTGCGGCACTGGCCCGAGGTGGTGGTCCGCAACGAGGACGCCACCGGCACCGACCTCACCGGCGTCACCGGGGCCTACGTCGACCCCGCCCGGCGGACGACGTCCGGGAAGCGGCTGCTCGACCCCCGCCGCGGCTCACCTCCGCTGTCGTTCGTGCTCGACCTCGCGGCGCGGCTGCCCGCGGTCGGGATGAAGACGGCACCGGGGATCCCGCACCATCTCGTCCCCGACGGCGCGGAGGCGCAATGGGTCTCGGTCGACGGCGACGTCGTCGAGGCGTCGCTCTGGTTCGGGCTCCTCGCCAGGGACGGCATCCGCCGCTCGGCCCTGGTGCTCACCGAGGGGACCGGCGGAGGCGAGGGGGCCACCGCGGCCGAGGTGTCGGAGGTCGGGATGCCGACCCCGGAGGTCGGCGCCGTCGGCTCGGTGCTCTACGAGCCGGACGGCGCCGTGATCCGGGCCGGGCTCGTCGGCCAGGTCGCCGCGGCCGTCGACGGTCGCCTGGTGCACCCCAGCATCGCCTACGTGACCGCCGACGCCCTGGTCAGGACCCCGCTGGCCAGGGCCTTCACGGTGGAGGACGTGTTCCCGTTCCAGCTCAAGGCACTGCGCACCTGGCTGCGGGACCGCGACGTCGGTCGGCTGACCATCAAGAAGCGCGGCACCGCCGTCGAACCGGATCATCTCCGTCGCCAACTGCACCTCGACGGGGAGAACGAGGCGACGATCGTGCTGACCCGGGTGGCGGGCAGGCAGTCGGTGATCGCCGTCCGGCCGGTGCGCTGACCGTCCCGGCAGCGGACGCCGTCCACCGGTCGCTCCGCCCTCACGTCCCGACGAGGACCACGAGGAGGAAGGCCGCGTACCCGGCGACCAGCACCGCCCCGGCCGGGCGGGTGAGCCGGCCGCGCGCCGACAGCACCACCACGGCGAGCGGGAGGACGGCCGCGGCGACCGCAGCCCCCAGCACCCCACCCACCCGTAGCGGGTGGACGAGCGCCGCGACCCCGAGGCTGACCGTCGCGTTGTAGACGGCGGAGCCGACGACCCCCGCCACCGCCACCTCGGGGACGTCGCGCCGGACGGCCGCGAACGCCAGGGCGAACAGCTCGGCCGTGGTGGCGAGGGCGAGGGCGGTCAGCCCGACGGCCGAGTCCGTCACGCCGAGGGAGTCCACCACCCGGGAGGCACCGCGGATCGCCAGGTTCCCACCGAGACCCATCACCACCACCCCGACGACGGCGAGCGCGATCCCACGTCGGGGAGCCCGGGACCGGCGGTCCTCCCCCGCCTCCTCGGCGAGCTCCCCGACGGCCGGAGGCTCCCGCTCCCGCCACCAGACCAGCGTCACCAGCCCGACGTAGACCGCGACCAGCCCACCACCGTCCCACCTGCTCACGGTCCCGTCCGCGAGCGCGCACACGGCGAGGAGCCCGGCCGCGGCCGCTCCAACGGCGTAGCCGCGCACCCGTCGGCCGACCGGCAGCGGACGGAGCACCGCGGCCAGGCCGAGGGCGACGGTGAGCATGGTGACGTTGGCTCCCACCGCGTCCCCCGCGGCGAGCTCCGGGCGGCCGCCCGCGCTGGCCAGGATCCCGGTGAGCATCTCCTCCGGCTCGGCACCGGCGAGGAGGACACCGGTGGCCAGGACGGTGAGCCCGAGCCCTCGCGCCGCCCCCGCGACGTTCTCCACGAACAGCTCGGCGCCGACGACCAGCAGCACCGCGGCACCTGCGAGCAGCACCCAGCCCAGCATCCGGTCATTCTCCCCGTGCCGCCGGGTGGGCGACGCGGGCGCGCGGTCGGTCGTGTGACCGGCTCACCCCCCTGGTCGGTCGTGTGACCGGCTCACCCCCCTGGTCGGTCGTGTGACCGGCTCACTCCCCTGGTCGGGCGAGGGAGCCCAGGGCGGCGACGAGCTCGCCGACGTCGTGCCCCGCCTGGAGCGGGTGCCGTAGCCGGCGACCCGGGTCGACGCGGTAGTGGTTGCGCCTGCCGACCCGCTCGCGGTCGAGGTACCCGGCGGCGACGAGGTCGGCGACGATCGCCTGGATGGCACGTTCGGTGATGCCGACCCGGTCGGCGATGTCGCGGAGCCGGCTCCCCGGGTCCTCGGCGACGCACAGCAGCACGAGGGCGTGGTTGGTGAGGAAGGTCCAGCCCGACCGGTCCGCTGCCACGACGCCAGTCTCACGTGTCGGTGGTCACCCGTCCACTTGACACCCGAACTTAGATTCGTCATTCTTTCTGCGTTAGTTGGAGGGGAGTACCCCACCCTCGTCCCGTCGCCAGTACGGTCCGACCTCCGCGCCGGCGATGGTCGCGCCCGGCGGGACGGGCCGACGCTCCGACGCCGGGGCGCGGCCGGGGGAGACCTCCGGATCCCGACGGTGACCGGAGGCAGTGATGGACGTTCCCCTGTGGGTCTGGGCCGCGACGGTCGCGGTGATCCTGGCGATGCTCGCGGTCGATCTCCTGGCCCACCGCACGGCGCACGAGGTGTCCGTCGGCGAGGCCGCGATCTGGAGCGCCGTCTGGGTCGGACTCGGCGTCGCCTTCGGCGGGGTGGTGTGGGCCGGCTACGGCGCGCAGGCCGGCGGCGAGTACTTCGCCGGCTACCTCATCGAGAAGAGCCTCGCCGTCGACAACGTGTTCGTCATCGTGATGATCTTCGGCTACTTCGCGGTGCCGAGGGCCTACCAGCACCGGGTGCTGTTCTACGGCGTCCTCGGGGCCCTGGTGTTCCGGGCGGTCCTCATCGCGGCGGGCGCCGCGCTCATCGATCGCTTCCACTGGGTGCTGTACGTGTTCGGGGCCTTCCTCGTCATCACCGGGGTGCGCATGGTGCGGCACCGCGACCAGCACGTCGACCCGTCGCGCAACCCGGTGGCCCGGATCGTCGACCGCCTGGTCCCCACCACCGACGAGTTCCACGGCCAGCGGTTCTGGGTCCGCACGGCCGGCCGCTGGGTGGCGACCCCGCTGTTCACGGTGCTGCTCGTGGTCGAGGCCGCGGACCTCGTGTTCGCCGTCGACTCCATCCCGGCGATCTTCGCGGTGACGACGGAGCCGTTCCTCGTCTTCGCCAGCAACGCCTTCGCCGTCCTCGGACTGCGGGCGATGTACTTCCTGCTCGCCGACCTCATGCACCGGTTCGTCCACCTCAAGGTCGGGCTGGCGGTGATCCTCGTCTTCGTCGGGGTGAAGATGCTGCTGCTCGACGTGGTCACGGTCCCGATCGGGCTCTCCCTCGGAGTGATCGTCACGGTTCTCGCAATCACCGTCGCCACGAGCCTCCGCTCGACGAGGGGGTCGGGACAGCCCCGTCCGGAGACCGCACCCCGGGCCGAGGTCACGGCGGACACGCCACCGGTCCGCGAGCAGGCGGCGCGCGAGGCGGTGAACGCTGGAAGACTCGGCTGACACTCCCACGAGCGGTCTCCCGCGCCGTCCCACCACCTCCGTCACACCCCGTCGCCCCCGTCCCCCACACCCCCTCACCCCGTCCCCGTCACGTCCCGTCCGTCGCACCACCCCGTCACCCCTGGAGCCCCCATGCCCGCCGATACCGCCGACGCTCCCGTCCGCCGCGAGTCCGAGGCATCGTCCACGTTCGCAGGGCTGCGCCGGTTCAACCTCTCGATGGCGGCGCTGCACGCCGTCCAGGGCGTGCTGATGCTGGCCCTGTCCAACGACTTCGCGCTCCCCGTCACCACCGCGTTCCTCCGCTACGACGCCACGAGCGACAGCCTCGACCCCCGCCTCGACACCGTCGCGGAACTCCGGATCGGCCCCCTCGTGGCCGCCTTCCTGTTCGTCTCGGCGATCGCGCACCTCGTCGTGTCACTGCCCCGGGTCTTCGGCTGGTACACCGACCGACTGGGACGCGGCGCCAACTACGCCCGCTGGGCCGAGTACTCGGTCTCGTCCTCGCTGATGATGGTCGTGATCGGGATGCTCGTCGGTATCTACGACGTCGCGGCGCTGATCCTGCTGTTCGCGCTCAACGCCACCATGATCATGTTCGGCTGGGTGATGGAGCTGCACCACGAGCGCACCGGCCGGGCGGACTGGACCTCGTACGCCTTCGGCTGCTTCGCCGGGGCGGTCCCGTGGGTCGCGGTGGCCATCTACCTGGTCGGCGCCGGGAACGCCCCGACGTTCGTCTACTGGATCTACGTCTCGATCTTCGTCGCCTTCAACGTCTTCGCGGTGAACATGCTGCTGCAGTACCGGCGGATCGGACCATGGCGCGACTACCTCTACGGGGAGCGCGCCTACATCGTGCTGTCCCTCGTCGCCAAGTCCCTGCTCGCCTGGCAGGTGTTCGCCGGGACCCTCCGGCCGAACTGACCGGCCGACCTGATCGACCGGGGCGGGTCACCGCCCGCGGACGCCCGTCACCGACCGTTCACGAACCTCTCACCGACCGGCAGGCCCCGGACGACGCCCCGGAGCGTGGTGGCACGAGACACCGCGCGCCGGGGCGTCGCCGTCCCATCCTGCACCGAACCGCACCGGTTCAGACGAGGAACGGCACGAATCTCCAGGTCCGTGCGACGTATGCGGTGTATGCCTCGCCGAACCTGACCACGTTCTCCCGCTCCTCGGCGAGCGCCGTCAGCCACAGCAGGACCGAGGCCAGGACCGAGAGGCCCACGGCGACGAGGGAGGGGTCCTTGAGACAGGCACCCCAGACCAGGTAGAGCAGCGAGGCGTAGAGCGGGTGTCGCAAGTACCGGTACAGGCCGACGTCCACCAGCCGGCTGGTGTTCTCGAAGGCGTAGTCCGCGCCGCCGGGCTCCACCGGCTCCCGGTGGCCGGGACCGGCCTGTTGGTCCTGACCGGGACCCGGCTGCCCCTCGTGGCCGATCGTCCTGAGCAGCCGGAACCCCAGCCCCGCGCACACCAGGGAGGCGACCAGCAGAACCCACGAGATCAGCTGGGTCACGGACAGCGGGTGGTCGAACCAGCTCTCGACGTTGAGCAGCAGGACGGCGAGGATCGCCTCCCAGGCGAAGAACCGCGGGAACCCGTGGGACCGGGGGTCATGCAGGCACCGCCAGGAGACGGCGACCAGCCCGACCGTTCCGACGCAGAACACGACGAGCTGCCACACGACGAACTCCTTCCGGTGGGGGTACGCAGCCCATCCTGGTCCCGCAGGCCCCCGGACGGGAGCCCCTTCGGGACGACCTGCCCGTCCCTGTGCCCGCCACGACGCCCGTACGCCCCGACCGGTCCGTCACGGCATCCGCAGGCCCCGGCCGTACCCGCCGGTGGCGGGTGGGTCAGGCCCGGACCAGGGTCACCGGCATGGAGGAGTCGGCGGGCAGGTCGAGCGCGGAGGGCGCCCGGCCGCGGAGCACCATCTCGGCCCCGAGCGCGGCGACCATCGCCCCGTTGTCGGTGCACAGCCTCGGCCGTGGCACCCGCACCGTGATCCCGGCCGCCGCGCAGCGCTCCTCCGCCAGCACCCGGAGACGGGAGTTCGCCGCCACCCCGCCGCCGATGAGCAGGTGATCGACCCCTTGCTCCCGGCAGGCCAGCACCGCCTTCCGGGTGAGCACGTCGACCACGGCCTCCTGGAAGCTGGCCGCGACGTCGGCGACCGGGACCGGCTCACCGCCGGCCTCCCGGTGCTCCACCCAGCGGGCGACGGCGGTCTTCAGCCCGGAGAAGGAGAAGTCGTACCGGTGCCGCCGCAGGTCGTGGGCCGCGGTCAGGCCACGGGGGAAGGCGATCGCCGCGCCGTCCCCCTCCCCCGCCGCCCGGTCGATGTGCGGGCCGCCGGGGAAGGGCAGGCCGAGCAGGCGGGCGACCTTGTCGAAGGCCTCCCCCGCGGCGTCGTCGATGGTCCGCCCGAGCGGCCGGACGTCGTCGGTGACGTCGGGCACCAGCAGCAGCGAGGAGTGCCCGCCGGACACCAGCAGCGCCATCGTCGGCTCCGGCAGCGGCCCGTGCTCCAGGACGTCCACCGCGACGTGCGCGGCCAGGTGGTTGATGCCGTAGAGCGGGACGCCGAGCGCCAGCGCCAGCGCCTTGGCCGAGGCCACACCGACGACCAGGGCACCGGCCAGCCCCGGCCCCGAGGTGACCGCGACGGCGTCGACGTCGGACAGCCGGACCCCCGCCTCGACACAGGCGCGCTCGACGGTGGGGACCATGGCCTCGAGGTGGGCGCGGCTGGCGACCTCGGGAACCACCCCGCCGAACCGGGCGTGCTCGTCCACCGAGCTGGCGACGGCGTCGACGAGCAGGGTCCTGCCGCGGACCAGCCCGACCCCGGTCTCGTCGCAGGAGGTCTCGATCCCCAGGACCAGCGGTGCGTCGCTCACCCGCCGAGGCTATCGAGAGCGGCCGGGCACGGGCTCGGCGCCGGGGCGACGGATGCGGACCGGCCGGTCAGCGGGGCACGGGGTACCCGGCGCGGGCGACGAGGACGTCGAGGACGGTCCAGGCGACGGCGAACCCGACGACCGCCACGGCGAGCCCGCGCACCGAGCGGAACACCGCCACCGGCCACCCGGGTGCCGGAGGGTACGGGGGTGCGCCGTAGGGGTTCGGCGCCAGGTAGGGCTGCGACGGGGCCGCATAGGGCTGCGACGGGGCCGCATAGGGCTGCGGCGACGGACCGGCGGGGAAGGCGTCGGCCTGGGGCTGCGGCGGGGCCGCGTAGGGGAAGGCCGCGACGGAGGCGGCGACGTGCGGGGAGACCGCCGTGGGCCGCTCATCCGGCGCCGTCCACGGACTCTGCGGCGGAGGACCCTGCTCGGTCATGGGTTCCCCCTCGGTCGCCGGTCCCGCGGCCTTGATCGGCGCCCCGGCCCGACCGGATTCCTCACCCGGCCGGTGGACAGCACCACCCGTCCGGCCTCTCCACCGGCCCGATCGGACGCAGCCGCATGATCCAGGCGTCGATACCACCCGGCTGGTAGTACCCGCGCCGGATCGCGATCCTGGTGAACCCGTGCCGCTGGTAGAGGGCGATGGCCGGGGCGTTGTCCGCCCTGACCTCGAGCAGGACGGCGGTCGCCCCGCGCAGGGAGGCCTCCCCGACCAGCGCCCTCAGCAGCAGCGAGCCGATGCCGCGCCCCTGGGCGCCGGGAGCGACCGCGACGGTCTGCACGTCGGCCTCGGCCCCGGAGACCATCAGTCCCGCGTACCCCACGAGCTCCGTCCCGGACTCCGCGACGACGTACCAGCGGTTCTCCGGGTGGGCGAGCTCGGACCAGAACGTGGCGGCGCTCCACGCCGTCGCCCCGAAGAGCTCGCGCTCCACCGGGACGACGGCGGCGACGTCCCACCAGCGCATCTGCCGCAGCACGGTGGAGGGCCGCCCGGCCTCCCCGTGGCCTCCCCCGGTCATGCCCGGCCCAGCACCCGCTTCCGGGCACCGGGCGTCATGGCGTCGGGCCGCCGCAGGTACAGCGGCTCGGGAGGAAGCAGGCCGAACGGGACGGGGCCTTTCCCGTCCGGGGTGCGGACCTGGGGCTCCCTGCCCGTTCCCGGGGCGCGCGGCCCCTCGACGCCGTCCCGGAGCCACCGGGCGGCGAGCCCCGCGAGTGCCGCGGCCGAGGGCTCCAGCGGTCCGACGGCGTCCCCGAACTGCTCCGGGTAGAGCGCCGCTCCCCTGCCCACGACGGGCAGGCCCGCCGACGG
This sequence comes from Actinomycetales bacterium, assembly GCA_012719445.1. Classification (GTDB taxonomy): domain Bacteria; phylum Actinomycetota; class Actinomycetes; order Actinomycetales; family Kineosporiaceae; genus JAAYAH01. The sequence continues at coordinate 9,766 of JAAYAH010000183.1, forward strand.
CACCTCGCGCGGCAGGTCCACGCGCGGGCCGTCCACCCGGCGGGGCCCGGCGTCACCGTCCCGGACGTACCGGGCCCAGTAGACCTCGCGCCGGCGCGCGTCGGTCGCCACGAGGAAGTCCACCCCGGTCTCCCCGGCGTCGGCCGCGGCGGCGAGGACGTCCAGGGAACACACCCCGTGCACGTCCACCCCGAGAGCGGCTCCGAGCACCCGAGCGGTGACCAGACCGACCCGCAACCCGGTGAACGGCCCGGGGCCGACCCCGACCACGACGGCGGTCAGGTCACCGACACCGGCTCCGGCCTCCGCCAGCACCTGGTCGACCGACGGAGCGAGCAGTTCGGCGTGCTTCCTGGCATCCAGCGCGGTGCGCTCGGCCAGGACCGCCGAGCCGTCGTGCAGCGCGGCCGTGACGGCGGCGGTCGAGGTGTCCAGGGCCAGGATCAGCACGCTCGGCGAACCTCGGCTCAGTCGGCGCCCGGGAGCGCCACCCCGGTCCACCGCTCGCCGAATCCGAGCACGGTCACCGCCCGCGGCTCGTCGCCCTCGGTGGCGACGCCGCCGTCCGGCGCCCCGCCTCTCGGCCGCTCCAGCCGGACCTCGAGCCGTGCCGCCGCGAGATCCTCCACGAGACCCTCGCCCCACTCCACGACGGTGATGGACTCGCCGAGGGCTGCGTCGAGGTCGAGGTCGTCGACCTCCGCGAGGGAGCCGAGACGGTAGGCGTCGACGTGCACGAGTGCGGGACCGCCGGGCACCGGGTGGACCCGCGCGATGACGAAGGTCGGGCTGGTGATCTCCTCGTGCACGCCGAGGGCCGCGCCGAGCCCCTGGGTCAGCGTGGTCTTGCCTGCCCCGAGGTCGCCGGTGAGGACGACGAGGTCGCCGGCTCCGAGCAGCCCGGCGAGATCGCCCCCCAGTTGTCGCATGGCCTCGGCCGTCGGCACGAGCAGGGTCGTTTCCGCCGTCGGCGTGTCGGTGGTGTCGACCGCCTGGGCGCGGTGGGCTCCACTCACAGTGCCTCCTGTGTCTCGAACGGGTTCGTGAACCCGGTGAGCACAGTCTGCTGGATGGCCCCGACGCCTCGCGAATCCGGTCCACCCGGACCCCTCCCCCGTCCCCCGGCC
>JAAYAH010000184.1 GCA_012719445.1 Actinomycetales bacterium
GGTGCTCCTTTCCGCGGACCCGATACGTGTCTTGACAACTCGTATTGTCCCAGGTCAGGGGCACCTTTCTACGTCCTGACACACACCAGAACCATGATCAGTCAGATCGGCGTGAATATCCCAGGTGCGTGGCGGACGGCGGCGACGTTGCGTGAGCCGGGGGTGGAGGCGGATGCGTGGGTCGGGAATGTGTGTCTGACGGGGTCGGGGCGGCGGGCGGTGGTGGCGTATGCGCCGCGGGCGTTCACCAATGAGCCGGAGTTGTCGCAGCGGGGGGCGTACACGGCGGTGGTGGATCTGGTGACGGGGGATGTGACGAAGTTGGGGGTGCGTTCGTCGTTGTCGTACTTCTCCCCGGGGTGCGGGGCGGGGGAGGACGCGGTGTTCACCCAGGAGCGCCTGGACGATCCGGAGGATCCGGTGGCGACCCGGTTGTTCACGGTGGACGCCGCGCGGGGTGAGTTGGGGTCGCCGGTGGAGGTGGCCGGTCAGGTGACCTCGGCGGTGCCGGTGGGGTCGGCGGTGGTGGCTGCCCGGGGTCGTCACGTGGTGCGGGTGGAGCGTTCGGGGCGGGTGCGGGCGTTGGCCGCGGGGTCGGGGGCGGTGGCCCGGTTGGTGCCTGACGCCGATGGCGGGGTGGTGTTCGTGGACCAGGACGCGAAGCGGGCTCGGGTGCGGCGGTTGTCCGGGGTGGGCGCGGACCGGAAGGTCACCGAGTTGGTGGAGGGCGCGGCGGGTGCGGTGAGTGTGGTGCCGGGCCGGGGTGGTCGGGCCTTCGTCACCGGCACGGGGACGGCGAAGGGCTCGCTGCCGCAGCGGGTGCGGCGTCTGGATGTGCCGGTGGGCAGCGAGGTGTCGGGGTTGGGGCGGTTGGCGATCGTGCCGCAGCCGCGGACCGGTGCGCCGACGAGTGCGAAGCAGGCGGCGAACCCGGCCGAGCAGTGGCTGGAGTCCACGGCGCGGTCGGTGGCCGGTGATGAGGCGGCGCCGGTGCGGTTGCGGACCAGGGCGATGGCCACCGGGAAGCAGGTGGAGTTCTCCTTCACCCCGGGGGTGCGTGCGGCCAGGCGGATCGGCGAGGGCGCGCGTGCGCATCCGTTGCTGGTCACCGCCCCGGAGCAGTCGGCGGCTGGGGGTACCCGGTCGGGGCAGGCCGCGGATGGGCTGCGGGTCATGCCGCGGGTGTCGCGGGCCGGGTCGCGGGTCGGGGCAGCTGCTGGGGCGGTCGGGTTGCGGGCCGCCTCGGAGAGTACGACCCCGGTGGATGCGGCGGCGACCTGCGCGGTGTCGCGTAACGACGTGGGCTCGCAGGTGTACCAGCCGACGATGCGGCAGGTGGAGTGGGCCGCGGACCAGGCGGTGGTGGGGAACCTGACGATGACGCGCCCGGCGAACTGGAAGTACTCCGGGATGCCGTCGTACTCCCCGCAGGGGTTGTTCCCGTTGAAGACCGTTCAAGGTCCGAACGGCCCCGGTCGGGTGCCGGTGCAGATCCTGTTGGGGATCCTCGCCCAGGAGTCGAACCTGTGGCAGGCCTCCAACCACGCTGCCCCCGGGGAGACGGGGAACCCGCTGGTCGGAAACTTCTACGGCCGCGACACCTCGATCAGCCTGGAAGAGTTGATCGATGGCAAGACAGAGTGGGACATCGACTTCGCCGACGCCGACTGCGGCTACGGGGTCACCCAGATCACCGACGGTATGCGGAAGCTCATGTACGGCCGCCTCCTCCCGGACGGGTCGAGGGAGATCGCGCTGTCCCCGGACAGGCAGCGAGCCGTGGCTCTGGACTACACGGCGAACATCGCTGCGGGACTGAACATCCTCATCGACAAGTGGAACCAGACCCGCGCGGCCGGGCTCGTCCACAGCGACGGGGACCCGGGCAACATCGAGAACTGGTTCTTCGCGGCGTGGGCCTACAACTCCGGGTTCTACCCGCAGTCCGAGGCATCGAAGAATGACGGCGCGTGGGGGGTGGGCTGGTTCAACAACCCGGCCAATCCGCGGTATCCGTTCGACCGGCACGCCTTCGGCTCCAACCCTCATGACGCGGCGCATCCTCAGGACTGGCCCTACCCGGAGAAGGTCATCGGGTTCGCCGGCTACGGTCTGGCCAGTCCCTACGAGGGCAGCTTCCGGGCGGCCTGGTGGGGCACTGACCTGGGATATTCACGCCGATCTGACTGATCATGGTTCTGGTGTGTGTCAGGACGTAGAAAGGTGCCCCTGACCTGGGACAATACGAGTTGTCAAGACACGTATCGGGTCCGCGGAAAGGAGCAC
>JAAYAH010000185.1 GCA_012719445.1 Actinomycetales bacterium
GATGCCCTTCGTGAGAGCGGATCAGGAACCTTCGACAAGTCCCATGATCCCAGCTCACAAGGGCATTCGTGCGTTCAACCCGCGAACCGGACGCCAACCACTCCATGATCAACAACGGATCCGGGTTCAGTGAAGGTGACCCGTCCTGGGGCGGCAAGAGGCTCCGATCTGGCAAGGAGACTGGAGCCATGGGTGGACCTCCTGGGGCGAGGTCTACGGACCGACCCTGGCCGAGGCCGATCTGGTCCTCGCCCCGCACGGTGATCCGATAGCCGTGTCCAAGAACCCCCGGGCACGGTGGTCCGTCGGCCGTGATGGGTACTGCTTCGCACCGACCGGGTTCCAGCGCACCGCCCGTTCGAAGGCCCCGGACAGGATCCGGTGGATCTGCCGCACCGATGACGCCGACAACGGGCGGCACTCGTGCCGGCGGCAGCGCTCGTCGCACTCGAGCGCCCGCACCGTCCGGTGCTCGATCGGCTTCACCCGCCCGATGCAGCGCTGCCGGCACCGACGCAGCTGCGCGTAGAACGCGTCAACAACCTCTCCCCCGACCTTGCCGGCCGGCATCGATCCCAGCACCGGCCGGATGTAGCGGTCGATGTAGCCGACGTAGGTCCGTCTGGTGGTCTCCTCGATATCGAGCACCTCCAGGTACCGGTCCAGCAACTGGTTGACCGTGGCCCGGGTCTGGGATTGCGCCGCTCGTCCACCTGGCTCAGCAGCCGGGTGCGAACCTTCTCCGCCTCGGGACCCGCCGGGACGACCTCGCTGAGGTACAGCCGCTGCCGGGTCACCGGATCCAGACCGGCGCACACCCGCACCCGGAAGGTACCGCCTGGGAACTGGTCGACGCTCCCCCTGGCCCGCCTGCGCCACTCCCCTGCCGTGGCCCCGGCACCACCGTTGCTCCGACTGATGTCATGTTTCGTGTCACGCGGAGATCATCAGAGCCCAGGGCAAGCGATCCAGCTCTCCGCGCTTCTCGCGTTCTCCCAGCTCAGAGGTGATTTCGCTAGCCGATGATCCTGGTGGGGCGGGTGGGGCTCGAACCCACGACCGGCGGATTATGAGTCCGCTGCTCTGACCGGCTGAGCTACCGCCCCGAGCGACGTGCCCGGCACGGCGGGCACCCTGACGCGTACGAACTGTACTCGGGATGCTCGTGCCATAGCGTCACGGACGGCACGAGCATCCCTGGCACGACGTTGCCGAGACCGGGGTGAGGGGTTGCCCCGTCCCAGTGGGTGCGGAAGCATCGGCGCGATCCGCTCGCCGAGTCCTCTCCGCGTCGGGTCGATCCCGATCCGCGCGCGACAGGAGGCCCGCGACATGCAGGAGCCACCGACGGGAGTTGGAAAGCCCCAGCGACGCGCACATCGGCACGTCGACCGACGAGCACGTCGGCGGCGTTGGTGGCTCACCGGAGCGGGCGTGCTCGGCGCCGGCGTCATCGCCGCGCTCGTCGTCACCCAGACCCTCGGCTCGGCCTGCGCCGCCCCTGGCATGCACGCCGCGTCACGATCCGGGAAGGCCACCTTCTACACGCTGTCCACCGGCACCGGGAACTGCTCGTTCCCTTCGGACGGCGCTGACGGGCTCTACGTGGCGCTGTCCCCCGGGGAGTACGGTGACGCAGCCGCCTGCGGCAGCTACCTGAGTGTCTCGGGGCCCAGAGGCACAGTGCGGGTGAAGGTCGTCGACCAGTGCCCCGAGTGCGAGGCCGGCCACATCGACCTGAGTCGGACGGCGTTCGCCCGCATCGGGGATCCCGCGAAGGGCGTGCTCCCGGTGACCTACCGTCGTCTGGTCGACCCGCCCCTCCCCGGTCCGCTGAAGGTTCGGGTCAAGGAGGGCTCGTCGCGGTACTGGCTCGCCCTCCTCGTCGACAACACGGGTAATCCGCTGTCCCGCATCGAGGTCCGGTCCGGGAGCGGTTCGTGGCAGGTCCTCTCCCGGGCCGACTACAACTACTGGATCGCCGAGAGCGGCGCCGGGGCAGGTCCCTTCCGGGTCCGGATCACGGACACCCGAGGGCACCGGCTGACTGTGACAGGAATCCGGCTCGCCCCCGGCACGATCCAGTCGACGTCCTCCCGCATGTACTCCGCCGGAGGTGGCTCGACGAGCCGGCTGTCGACCTCGACGACGAGGATCACGAGGACGTCCACGACGACCGGGACTCTTCTCTCGACGACCTCCGTGACCACGCCCGGGACGACGAGCACCTCCTGGCAGACCGACCAGCCGTCGTCCAGCAGTCCGACCGAACCCGCCGTCGTCAGCGACGACTGCTGAACGCCACCGCCCCGGTGCAGGCAGCGGCACGGCAGTGGTGCCCGTCCCCCGCGGGGCTCCGAACGAAGCCCCAGCTCCGAACGAAGCCCTCGGAGAGCCCGTCAGAGAGCGTCGTGGCCCTGCTCGCCGGTGCGCACCCGGATGATGTTCTCCACCGGCATCACCCACACCTTCCCGTCACCGATCTTCCCGGTGCGGGCTGCGTTGACGATGGCGGTCACGATGGCGTCGGCGTCGGTGTCGTCGGCAACGACCTCGATACGAACCTTGGGCACTGAGTCGATCTTGTACTCGGCGCCCCGGTACACCTCGGTGTGACCGCGCTGTCGCCCGTGCCCCTGGGCCTCGCTCACGGTCATCCCCATGATGCCCATGGCCTCGAGGGCGTCCTTGACCTCGTTGATCTTGAAAGGCTTGACGACGGCGGTGATGAGCTTCATACGCCGGACCTTCCCGTTCTGGAGTTCGAGCCGGGCTCAGGGACGACCCCGGTGGGGGCTGCGGCCGATGCCGTGACGGCTCCGACCGTCCTCGGCACGCGGACCGTGGGCGGAACGCTGCCATCGTGCTTCCCAGGAGTGACGCCGAAGGCTCCCGCTGAAGCACCGTGAGCGCGACACCGGTCGAGCGTCATCCTGATAGGTACCACCTCCGAGGGCAGTGTTGGTGGTACGACTCCCGTCATCCGGACGGCGAGCCGTCGGCCGGTCGTTCCCTGGCCCCCGGGAGGAGCGGCCGGCCGAAGAGATCCGACAGTACTTGCACGCTGCCGGTGAGTACCAGGTTTGTGATCGGTACAGCCTCCCGGCGGATGGATCCCGGCTGCGAACAGCTCAGCACGACCTCCTACCGGTCGATCCCGGCCCCCGGCCGAGCGGTGCCCGCGGGGTGACGGACGGCGAGTCCGGGGCCGAACCGCGTCGTCGGGCCCGGCGGGGACGGCAGGAGGCCCCCGGAGCGCTGAGTCCGGGGGCCTACCTCACCATGCGGTGTACGCGCCGTGGAATCCGCCGATCAGACCTCGGAACCGATCTGGTCGACGTCCATCACCTCGCATCGGATGTCGTCCGGCAAGACGCCGGGGGCGACCAGTCCGAGCCCGTCGATGGGAACGGTCTGACCTGGCTCCACGTCATGAGCGAACGTGTCGGCCCAGTCGAGACGCTGACCGTCCCGATCCCTCATCACGACGGCGACGTTGAAGTCGCTCTTCACCGTCGCCATGTTGCGCAGGTGCCCGGTGAACTCGGCACCATGCTCACCCACCTTGCACGAGGTGAGCGTCACCTTCGGCCCACGGGCCGCTGCGACACCCTTCTCAACTGCCGCCGCAGCGCCCCTTTCGTCCGAGTTGACGTCCTTCCCAACTCCGCAGCCGGCTGCCCCCGAGGCCGTCACTGCGGCGAACATCAGCGCCAATGCTCGCCTCACGTCACACCCTTTCCACGGAGAGTCATGGACGAAGAAAGGGTACGGGGTAGGCCACCTGGGGTATCACGTCACCCCCTCATGACAGGTTGTCAACTCTGAGTAGTCAGATTACCGGGGCACCCCGGCGTCTCCGACCTCACGAGCGGCCACAGGTGAGGATGGCTCTCGGTGAAAACGTTGCCGGTCGTCACTCAGCGCCACCTTGGATCACAAGAAACCCGGCGAGCAGCCCGGATGAGGAGCCAACGCCAGCAACGTGAGAAACGCGACATCCCGCGAAACGTGGACGCCGCGGGCTGCTGCAGCCGCGGCGTCAGGGTCTTGCTCCCGCGGAAGGACTCGAACCTTCAACCTGCCGGTTAACAGCCGGACGCTCTGCCGATTGAGCTACGCGGGATCGGCGACGTGAACTGTACCAAAGCCCGGGACCGTCGCTGTCGCGTCACCCCGCCTGCCGCGGCCTCCGGCCGTCGAGCCTGTCCCCATCCCCGCGCCTCCCACCGGTTCCCGCCTCTCACGATCAGGTGATCCCACGATCCGATGGTCAGGATCCGGTGGCCACGATCCAGTGATCACGATCCGGTGATGCGTTCGCGCAGCTGCCGCCGCTGTCCCTCGGCCTCGGTGATCTCCCGAAGGGTCTCCAGCAGGGCGGGGTCGTCGGGAGCCGTGCGCTGCATCCGGCTGCGCAGGTTCCCGATGTGCCGGTTGAGCTCGCCCTCCACGACCCGCAGCACGACGGACACGGCGTACCGGGACAGCGCCTCGTCGTCGTCCGCCGGGAGCGGCGCCACGGCCAGTTCGGTGACCAGCCCGGACACGGTGTCCGGGGCGTTCTCCCGGACGGCGTCGGCCCAGACGTGGGCCGGCATCGTCACCGCGGTGGTGAGCCCGCCCGCGGCCCGGATCGCGTGGTGCACCGACCGGTGGGCCGGGACGGCGAAGGCCTGCTCCGAGAGCAGGTCCACGTCCTCCACCGGCACCAACTCCGGCACCTGGAGCATGCACTCCAGGGCCTCACGCTCCACCCGCGCGACCGGGTCGCGGAGGTCGATCCGGTCCCCCGGCCCTCCCGAGCCGGACGGGTAACCCTCGACATCTCCCCCCGGACCACCCGCCGCGTCCGGGCCGCCGTTCCGGCCTCTGCCACGGGTCCCCTGGGACGTGGCCTCCCCGGCCCCCGACGCCGTGGCCGGTCCCCGGGACGATCCTCTTCCCTGGGGCGAGCCCGTCCCGGGGGCGCCGCCACCCCTGGTCTCCGGCCCTCCCGGCCGGGTACCCGCGCCCGGGAGATCCCCGCCGGGCCTGCCCGCGCTCTCGGCCCCCCCGCTCCCCGCGGCCCGCACCTGGTGCGAGACGGCGCGCAGCACCGGCTCGACCTCCATCCCGAGCCAGCCGGCGAGCTGCCGGGCGTACTCGGGTCGCAGCGACGCGTCCCTGATCCTGGCGACCATCGGTGCCGCGGCCCGCAGCCCGCGGACCCGTCCCTCCGGGGAGTCCAGGTCGATCTCCTTCAGGGTGGTCCGGATGGCGAACTCGAACATCCGTTGGCGGCTCTCCACCAGTTCCCTGACCGCCTCGTTCCCCCGCCGCTGCCGCAGCTCGCAGGGATCCATGCCGTCCCTCGCCACCGCGACGAAGGTCTGCGCGACGAAGCGCTGGTCGTCGGCGAAGGCTCGCATCGCGGCCTTCTGCCCGGCCGCGTCGCCGTCGAAGGTGAAGATCACCTCCCCATTCCTCGCGCTGTGGTCGCCGAGCAGCCGGCGCACGACCCGGATGTGGTCCTCGCCGAACGCCGTCCCGCAGGTCGCCACCGCCGTCTCCACCCCGGCCAGGTGACAGGCCATCACGTCGGTGTACCCCTCGACGACGACGACCTGACGCCTCCTGGCGATCTCCCGTTTGGCGAGGTCGACCCCGTAGAGCACCTGGGACTTGCGGTAGAGGGTGGTCTCCGGGGTGTTGAGGTACTTCGCCTCGATCCGGTCGTCCTCGAAGATCCGGCGTGCGCCGAACCCCACGACGTCCCCGGTGACGTCCCGGATCGGCCACAGCAGCCGGCCCCGGAACCGGTCGTACAGCCCCCGTCTGCCCTGTCCTGCCGCCCCCGAGGCGAGCAGCTCGTCCTCGGTGAACCCCCGGCCGCGGAGGTGCCGGAGCAGGGCCTCACCGGCCCGGGGCGCATAGCCGATGCCGAAGTGCTCGGCGACCTCCCGGTCGAACCCGCGCTCGGTGAGGAACCGGCGGGCGACGTCGGCGTCCCCCGGCGTCCCGAGCTGCTCCGCGTAGTACGCGGCAGCGACCCGGTTGAGGTCGATCAACCGTTGCCGCTGGCCGACCCGCTCCCTGCGACCGGTCGCGGCTCCCCCGCCGTCGTCCTCGTACCGGACCTGGTAACCCAGCCGGCTCGCGAGGTGCTCGACGGCCTCCGCGAACCCGAGGTGGTCGATCTTCTGCACGAAGGAGATGGCGTCGCCGCCCTCACCGCAGCCGAAGCAGTGCCACAGGCCGACGTGCGGCCGGACGTGGATGGACGGCGTCCGCTCGTCGTGGAAGGGACACAGGCCCTTGAGCGACCCGACCCCCGCGGTCTTGAGCGCCACGTGCTCCCCGACGACCTCGTCGATGCGGGACTGCTCACGGACGTGCTCGACGTCCTCGCGCCGGATCCTCATCGCCGCCCCTGCCGGTCCGCGGGCGCTCCCGGCCGACCGGACGCCGTCCGCGGCACCCCGGGCTTCGCGCCCGGCCCCGCTGTCACGTCCACAGGCGGAGTCTAGGTGCCCGTGGGGTACCGCCGGCTCCGACACCGTCGTCGTCCACAGGCAGGGATCACCCGGCTCCGCGCAGTGACGAGGATCACGCAACGGCCGTCGGGAGCACCACCGTCCCACCGGCGCGACGACTGATCATCAGGGCGTTGCGGCCCTGTCCGTCGTCGCACGCCGTCCCGGACGTCGGAACGGCCCCTTCGGCAGAGGAGTTCGCGTGGTATCGCGCGATTTGATCATCATTCTGGCCGTCGTACTCGTACTCGTCGTGGTCCTGTTGAAGTCCCTGCACGTCATCGCAGCCACCGAGGTCGGCCTGGTCACCAAGCGGTTCGGCAGGCGGCTCGGCTCGGACCAGCCGATCGCCTTCCGGGGCGAGGCCGGATACCAGGCGAAGCTGCTCATGCCGGGGCTGCGTTTCAAGCTCTGGCCGGTCTTCTCGGTCTCCAAGCACCCCTGGGTGCAGATCCCGGCGGGCGAGATCGGGGTGGTCATCGCCCAGATCGGCGCACCGCTGCCGATCGGCGCGAAGACCGCCGAGTACCGGCCCGAGTTCGCCAACTTCACGGACCTGACGGTCTTCCTGGCCGAGGGCGGCCAGAAGGGCATCCAGCGGCCGGTGTTGCCCCCCGGGACCCTGCTCCCGCTGCACCCGGTCGCCTTCCTCGTCCTCACCGCCGGGCGGGTCTACGGCCTGCCGGTCTCCAGCAACGTCGACCGCCGCAAGCCGCTGACCCCGCAGACCTTCGGGCTCACCCCCGAGCACCTCAGGGTGACCGTGGTCGCCCCGCAGGGCTGGCAGGACGTCGTCGGCATCGTCACCACCCTTGAGGGACCGGCTCCCGAGGCAGGGGACATCGCCAGCAGGCTCGGCGGGTACGCGGACATCGCGGCTCTTGAGGAGAGCGGTGCGGGTGACGCCGAGAAGATCGAGGCGATCCTGGCGTCCAAGAACGGGCTGCACAACAACTACCAGGACTACCAGGCCTTCCTCGACCACGGCGGACGGATCGGCCTCCAGCACGACCCGCTGCTGTACGGGTCCTACCTGCTCAACCCGTTCCTGGTGCGGGTGGAGTTCGTGCCGATGCTCGTGGTCCGGCAGGGTGAGGTCGCCGTCGTGAAGTCCTACGTCGGCCTGCCCACCGTGGACACCTCGGGGCAGGAGTTCAAGTTCGGCTCCATCGTCCGCCCGGGGCACCGGGGGATCTGGAACGAGCCGCTGCGCACCGGCAAGTACTCGATCAACCCGCGCCTGTACGCCGCGGAGATCGTCCCCACCTCGATCCTCACCCTCAACTGGGCCAACCAGAGCTCGCAGGCGCACAACCTCGACGCGATGCTCAGCCCGATCGACGGCAAGTCCCGCGAGGGCTTCGTCTTCGGGATCGACCTCCAGGTCCAGATCCACGTGCCCGACTCCAGGGCACCGAAGGTGATCTCGATGGTGGGCACCATGCAGAACCTCGTCAACGAGGTGCTGCAGTCGGCCGTGGGCAACTACTTCCGCAACGTGCTGCAGCAGCTCCCGGCCGTCCAGTTCATCGAGACGCGGGACGCCGTGCAGAACCACGCGCAGGAGTACATCACCGGGTACCTCGGCAAGTACGAGGTCGAGACCAAGGGCGTGTACATCCAGGACGTCGTGTTCCTGCCGGAGCTGGTCACCGTGCTCACCCAGCGCGAGATCGCCAACCAGGAGCGCTCGACGTTCGAGGAGCAGCAACGGGCCCAGATCGTCCGGGTCGACCTGGAGAAGGCGCGCGGCACCGCCGACATGCAGGCCGAGCTGGCCAAGGCCAACGTCAATGTCGACATCCAGAAGGCCGCTGCCGCCGCGAGAACGGCCGAGGCCGAGGGCGTCTCGGCGTTCACCCGGATGACGGGCCAGGCCGAGGCCGACAAGACGCAGGCGATCGGCCTGGCCCAGGCGAAGGCCGTCGAGGCGCTCGGGGTGGCCAAGGCCAAGGGGTACGAGGCCCAGGTCACGGCCCTCGGCCAGCAGGCCACCGCCGCGGTCGCGGTGGCGGGCGCGGTGGCCGACGGCCAGATCAAGATCGTTCCCGAGGTCATGGTCTCCGGGAGCGACGGCAACGGCGCCTTCACCGGACTCGCCGCAGCTCTCACCGGATCCCTCAGGGACTGGACACCGGGACGGACCGACGCCGAGGAGCGTCCCGCGGCGAACGGACGCACCGGAGCCGACGGATCCGCCGCTTGACACGAAACGTCATGGGGTGCCTGACCACTCCTGACGGCGGCGGCCGGCGCCCGGTGAGGGACGCCGGCCGCCGCCGTGACGGTGGTCCTCAGCCTCCGGTGAGGGCCCGGTGCCAGGACCACGCCCTGCTGTCGGTGAGCGACGCGACCTGGTCGATGACGGCCCTGCGCCGCCCGGGCTCCCCCGCGGCCCGGGTCCAGGCCTCCGCGAACGGCGGTTCGAGCACGTCCGGAGCACCGGCGGTCAGCTCGCGCACCAGGTCGGCGACGACCTCCCGCTGCCGGGTGTACAGCGGCTGCCGGTCCTCGACGGTCATCACGTAGACGGCGGCAACGCCCTTGAGGGAGTTGATCTCGACCAGCGTGCCCCGCGGTACCACGACGTCCCCCGCGTACCGGGTGAGCCGGTCGGGTCCGAACCGGTCCCGGGTGGCCCGTTCCACGGCGAGGGTGAACCGGCCGACGAGCTGGCTGGTCAGGTTCTTCAGGGCGGCCAGTGCCCGCAGCGAGGCGTCGTAGGTCGCCACCCAGGCGGGCATGGCCCGCAACCTCGCCAACGCCTCGACGACCTCCCCCTCCTCGACGTCCGGCAGGTACCAGTCCCGGACCTGGACGGCGACCCGGCGCAGCGCGTCGCCGTCCGCCAGCTCCCGCGGGTCGAGATGGCCGCTGACGACGGCGTCCTCGACGTCGTGGACGCTGTAGGCGATGTCGTCGGCCAGGTCCATCACCTGGGCCTCGATGCACCGCCTGCCGACCGGCGAGCCGGCGCGGAGCCAGGCGAACACCTCGGCGTCGTCGGCGTAGACCCCGAACTTCGACCGGGACACCCCTGCGGGCCCCTCCCCCTTGCCCCAGGGGTACTTGGTGACCGCGTCGAGCCCGGCCCGGGTGAGGTTGAGGCCGACGCCGCGACCGGACCGGGGGTCGATGACCTTGGGTTCGAGCCGGGTGAGCAGTCGCAGGGTCTGCGCGTTGCCCTCGTAGCCGCCGATGTCGGCGGCAAGGGCGTCCAGGGCCGACTCGCCGTTGTGCCCGAAGGGCGGGTGCCCGAGGTCGTGGGCGAGGCAGGCGGCGTCCACGACGTCCGGGTCGCAGCCGAGGGCGAGCCCCAGCTCCCGGCCCACCTGGGCCACCTCGAGGCTGTGGGTCAGCCGGTTCCGGACGAAGTCGTCGGTCTCCGGCCCCACGACCTGGGTCTTCGCGGCCAGCCGGCGCAGGGCGGAGGAGTGCAGCACCCTCGCCCGGTCCCGGGCGAACTCCTCCCGGTGGGAGTCCTTGGGCGGCTCGTGCACCCACCGCTCGCGGTCGGCGTCGGCGTAGCCGGTCTCCGGTTCGCGCGTCATGCCCCGCCCGGCCGGGTCCCGGCCGGTGCTCGTCGAGCCCGTCTCTCCGATGGTCGCCATCCCTGAGGTCCTCGGCACATCTGCCGCCCTCGTTCACCCCCCCGATGCGGGCAGTTCAGCGTAGGCGAGATCGACCGCCTGCGACCCCTCGATCTCCCGGCTGTCCAGCCACCCGTCGGGAAGAGTGACCCGCCGGGACGCACCGCCCCGCCCACGCTGCCCCTCCGCCGGCGAGCCGGGGTACGGCTGCGCGACGTCGAGACCCGCGACGACCTCGTCGAACTCGGCGAGCGAGGAGACCAACGCCAGCCGGGCCCTGACCTCGTGCCCCACCACGTACCCCTTGAGGTACCAGGCCACGTGCTTGCGGATGTCACGGCAGGCCCGCTGCTCCGCGAGCGCCGGCCCGGCGGCCTCCCCGGCACCGACATCCGTCGCGTAGTACCCGACGAGCAGGACGACGTGTCGTCGCATGGTCGCCAGCACCTCACCGAGGGACGGTCGCACCCGCTCCGGGCGCCCGGCCATGCCCGCCACGAGGTCGGCGAACAGCCACGGCCGGCCGAGACAGCCACGGCCGACCACCACCCCGTCGCACCCGGTCTCGGCCACCATGCGGACCGCGTCGTCCGCCGACCAGACGTCCCCGTTGCCGAGCACCGGGACGGTGGTCACGACCTCCTTGAGCCGGGCGACGGCCGACCAGTCCGCGGTGCCCGAGTAGTAGTCGGCGGCGGTCCGGGCGTGCAGGGCGACGGCAGCGGCGCCCTCGGCCTCCGCGATCCTCCCGGCGTCGAGGTAGGTGAGGTGGTCGGCGTCGATGCCCTTGCGCATCTTCACGGTCACCGGGACGCCGTGCGGTTCGGCCGCCCGGACCGCACTGCCGACGACCCGCGCGAACAGTCCCGACTTCCAGGGCAGCGCGGAGCCCCCTCCCTTGCGGGTGACCTTGGGCACCGGGCAGCCGAAGTTGAGGTCGACGTGGTCGGCCCGGCCCTCGGCGAGCAGCATCCGGACGGCGGAGCCGACGATGTCGGGGTCCACGCCGTACAGCTGGACGCTGCGCGGATGCTCGTCGGGATCGTGGGTGATCAGGCGCAGGGACTCCTCGTTGCGTTCCAGGAGCGCGCGCGAGGTGACCATCTCGCTGACGAACACCCCGGCGTCCGCCGCGAGGCCCGGCCTGCGACCCCTGCCGGGGTCCTGCCCGGCGTCCGCCCCGGTGCACTGACCGGCCCCGGGTGCGGCAGGGTGACCGCCGAGAGCCCACTCCCGGCACAGCCGCCGGAACGCCCGGTTGGTGATCCCCGCCATCGGCGCGAGCACCACAGGGGTCGCGACGTCGATGGGTCCGATCCGCAACGGCACGACATCCATTCTGGCAATCGCCTCTGACACCGCGACGCCCGGCAGTTGATGCCAGGAACTCGCCCCCCCCGGAACCACTCCCGCTGTCACGGATCGTGATCTCGGCGATCGCGTGACCGCGCAGGCCACCGGGAGACCACTCCCGCTGTCACGGATCCAGCGACCGACCCCGTATCGGAGTCCCTTTTCGATACCCTGCGTGTCGCCGGTCGTGGCAGCACGGGGATGCACCGAGGACGACCAGGGGGACGCGTGGCAGATCTGAACATCGACACGGCAGTACTACGGGAGGCCGGCGCGCAACTGCGGATTGTCGCCACCGAGTTCGTCCACGCCAACGTGCGCAGCGACGACGTGGCCGAAGCCGTCGGGCACGATCGACTCGCCGAGCGGATCCGCGACTTCGCCCACAACTGGGACGACAAGCGGGAGCAGATGGTCGAGGGTGTCGGGCAGCTCGCCGAGATCGCCAGCGGGGTCGGTGAGGTCTTCGAACAGGTGGAGACCGAGTTCGTCAAGGCCCTGGAGGGCGGGTCGTGAGCCGCCCGATCGACTGGACACCGCTGGGCCGCTCCCGCGACCCCGTCCCCGGCGATCCGTTGGTCGTCGAGACGACGGGCAGGCACTACCAGGAGGTGGCCCAGACCATCACCACGGCAGCCGAGCGGCTGCGAAGGATCGCCGATCACGAGCAGATGACCAGCAAGGCCGTCGAAGCCTTCCGGGAGAAGGCCGAGCAGGTCGCCACCGACATCCAGAAGGCCCACCAGCGATATCAGGCCGTCGGCGATGCTCTGGTCACCTACGCCGCCCACCTCTCCGATGCCCAGGACACCTCCGTCGAGGCGTTGACCAAGGCTCGGGTCGCCGAGACCGACAAGCAGCTCGCCGACCGCAAGGCCGAGACCGCCCGCACCGCCGCCGAGACCGCGACCGACCCCGACACCCGCGCCGTCCAGGAGGCCGCTGCCCGACAGGCCGAGGACGACGTCGCAGCCGCCGAGCGGGAACTCGCCCGGGCCACCGGCCTGCTCGCCACCGCGATCGAGCTCCGCGACCGCGCCGCGACCGCCGCCATCGCCCTCATCGACCCCGCCCTGAGCAGCGGCGGACTGACCGACAACTGGTGGGACGACTGGGGTCGGGTCACCGTCCAGTGGATCTCCAAGATCTCCGGGGCAGTGGCCGCCGTCTGCGGCATCCTCTCCCTGGTCGTCGGCTGGATCCCTGTCATCGGCCAGGCCCTAGCCGCGATCCTCGGCACCATCGCCCTCATCGCCTCGATCATCTCCCTGCTGGCAAACCTCACCCTGGCGCTGACGGGCGACGGCAGCTGGTCGGCCGTCGTCCTCGACGTCATCAGCGTCGCCACCTTCGGCCTGGGCCGGGTAGCCAGCGCGTCCGCGCGGCTGAGCTTCCAAGGAGCCAAGGGCTCGGCACGGCTCGCGGCGGGACGTCTCGCAGCACAATCCCCTGGAGTGCGTTCTGCACTCGGTCTCCCGGCCAACGCCTCGGCCAGGGAGGTTATCCGCAGGTTACTGAAATCAGACGATCTTGCAGCACTCAGCCGGAGATCAGCACGACGAATGGCCAAGAACGCGAACCGTCATGGCCGGATCTTCTCCGCATCCAGCACCTCACGCTCGCTCAGCTCCATCGGGACGGACTTCACCGACTCATTGCGCACGGTATCCCAGAGAACCAGTTGGAACAACATCGTCAGCAAGACCCGAACCGAGTTCAGCGAAATCGTCGATCTGGCGCGGTCTCAACAATTCATGCCCGCTCTCGACCGCGCACTGGGGGAAGCAGGAATCGCCACTGATTTCCAAACGCTCAGCAGAATGGAGACGTCGCTACTCGGACAGACGGAGGTGAGCACCTCGATCAGCAGGGCCGTTTCCAGTAACCGCACGTTTTTCTTGTCCACAGCTATCAGCGCTGGAGTTGACTCCTACCAGTTGGTAGCCACAGGGTCCGGTTCCCAAGAGAACGGTCCCGCGCAGCTACACGTCCCGGTGCCAACAGGATCGCGATGACTTTCAACGACACCTGTCCACACAAGCAAGCACTCGTCGGATACCGCCTGAGTGCACCAGCGAGTTGGGCGGCACTCCCCCTGGAAGGCGAATCCGGGTGGGTGGACGAGGTTATAGCACTGCTGGCTCCCCGTCCCGAGACAAGGGCGACACTGCGGCAAGATCTCCAACTGGTTCATCGCGCACTGAACTCTGAGCAACACCTCGGAATCGGCGCGTGGATGCCGTTCCCCGAGACCGGGTCAGTGTTAGGTGCCATGGCCGTCGACTTGATGATTCCGAACGAGGGATCCGGAAAAGCCGTGGACATCGACGAGTACCGCGAGTTACTCGCCACCGTCAAACGGCAGGGAGTAAGGGTCATCTCACGGGAAATCTTCCGGGACACCGTGAACGCTGGTCCTTGCCTCACCGCCAGAGAGACAGTCATGATGGATCGGAGAGTCGTCGAGTACCATGTGGTCTACTCCGTTTTCCCACTGGACTCCTGCGATGCCATTGAACTCACATTCTGCACCCCCCATCTCGAACTCGCAGCAGCCCTCGACACCGACAGCCGACTGATAGCTGACTCGCTCACCTTGTCAACAGGTGAACGATGATCAATACCTTCCGCGTATCCGGCCATCAGCTGGACCTCGTTCTTCCGGCTACCTGGGTAACCATCCCCCTGCAACCGCAGAGCGTGCGGGCCCGAGATGTGCGGATTCTCGTCCAACGCCAGTTCCGGGGGGTCGACAACCAACCGCTGCTCCGAACCGAGACGGAACACCAACTCCTTGTGTCCGCTGACCGCGCAGCTGATGCAGGAGCCGACTTCCTCGCCCTGTCCCTCATGCAGGTCGCCGGTGTGCCCATCCCGGCCTCCATGGTTGCTCACTCGATTCCACTGGAGTCGGGTGACCCTAGAGAGAGCACCGGGTGTCTCGCTGTCCTCGATCGCATCATAGAAAGTCTCGGTGATGTCGAGAGCCAGCATCCCGCAGCCCGACTCGCCCGCGGCAGGGTGGCAGCGGGGGATGTGCTTCGTAGAGTCGCCCACCGCCCTGGTCATGGCATCGAGGGCTCAGATCCGCCCACGGTGATCGTCGCGGACTACTGGCTCCCTTGGCCAGACGACCATGGCACCGCGCTCCTGTGCTTCTCTACCCCGCTGACCACACACCAGGAACCCATGCTCGAACTCTTCGACGCCATCGTGGAGAGCGTTCACTGGACCTCACCCGGTGATTCGGAGGACATTGATCCAGAGGAGATCCGTGACCGCTGATTCCGACCAGATACACCGAGACGACAGCCCGAACGGGTCGGCTGAGCTGGCCCCGATGTCCCCCACCAGGCCGTCGGTTGCTGACTGCGCGCGCCTCGTTGCCGCTCCGGGAACCATCATCATCGACCTACCGGGGCGTGATCGGCGCGAGTTCCGAGTACCCGAGGACGCGTCAGCCGCTGGAGTCATCAAGGGCCATTCCAGCTCATATTTCGTGTTAACAACGTCCTTGGGCAGGCCCGTCGCAGCATTCCCCATGACAGAATGGGTCCCACCCGGCGAACTCATAAACTTCGATCTTCTCACCTCACGCAATACAAACGGGCGAGCACGAGCTCACCTACCTTGGCCGCTCGACGAGTTCATCTCGACCGGAGGTCTGGATTCGTCACCGGTTGTTATTTCGGATACCCCTCCCGAGTGCGAGATACACCGGGTCATCCCACCCAGCCGTGCCGGCGCCATCTCGTTTGTTCTATCCTTCTTCGGCCCGATCCTTCTTCTCGTTTCGATTCTCATCACAGAATTCCTCGCATCACTGCTGGAAAACAGGGGGATCACCAACGCAGTCAGCCCAATCGCTTTCACCCTTATCACCTCGTCTGTCATCGCCCAAGCCGGTGCATTGGGTGCCGTCTGGCACATCACGTATTCACATACATCACCTCCCCGAGGAATGCAACCCAGGACACTCCAACCAATTCCCGATCACCCGCTCCCCCGACTGTTCACCCGATCAGCAAGCATTCAGATCGACGACATGGGGACATTGGTGAGTGATGTCGACCGAATGGCGATCCGATTCCCGACGCGAGGTATCGTCGCGATCACGAATTGGGTCGTTCACACCGACAAGGGATCACCAGTATCACTGGATCTCTGCGCTGGAGACCGCTGCCTTGTCCGACTGCCCTGGTCCGATTGGTTCCCCGATACGTCTATGGATCACATCACGAAAGCACTGCGCCTGCAACCAGAGCTGCGACCTGCGGAAAAACAGGGGACTGTCATCTCACCTCAAGTCGTCAATGACAGGAAACCCACCGTCGGCCCGGATCTCAGGTTGACGGTGCTCATGCTTCTGACCTGCTCACTGGCTTTCATGTCGGCTGTCGGTTACTCGCCCGGACTCGCAACCGTGACACGCATCTCGAGTGGAGGTGCCATAGCCCTGATCCTCTCGTTCCATGCCCTCGCAACAGTCCTCATCAAGTGGGGCGAGCGTTCTTGACTCCCCGGAGACCCGAGACGCCTGTCTCCGACCTCTCGGACCTGCCAGCTACGCAGAGCCGTACCGCTGCCGCGCCCGCCCGGGTCGAGTTGGTTCCCTTCGCACCCGCCGATCCCGAGGTGGCCCGTTCCACCTTCCTCGTCGCGACTCCCGAGGAGATCACCCTCGTCACCTCGTGGCGGCAGCCGCGCACCTGGCAGGTCGGCCGGGACGTCAGCAGCTACACGATCCACACCGACCTCCGGCACAACATGCCGCCCTACCTGCTCGTCCTCCTCGACGACGCCGGAGCCCCCGTCGCCTCGCTCCCGCTCCGGGACTGGGTTCCCGAGGGGGAACTGCTCGCGCACGACCTCTTCATCCAGCCGGAGACGCGGCGTCGGACCGGCTCCCGGATGCCGTGGCCCCTGGACTCGTTGGTGGCCGCCGCCGGGCTCTCCCCGTACCGCGGGGATCACCTGGACGACAACGCCGTGGACCGCGCCCGGGAGCAGTGGGCTCCCCCGACTCCCGCCAGCACGTGGGTGCTCGTGCTCGGCATGCTCGCACCGGGCATCTGGCTCCTGACCGCGATCCTCATCGGGGCCGTGGCTGTCGTCCTCGACGCGCGAGGTCTCGTCGATGTCGCCGGAGTGCTGGCGTTGGCGTTCCTCGGGCTGGCCTGTGCCGTCCCCCTGCACCAGCTGAACCGGCTTCGCCGGCTCGCTCGCCCCCGGCCTGCCGAGGGAGTGCCGGACGGCGCCCGGGTACTGCGACCCGTTCCGGGGCGGGCTGTGTCCCGCCAGTTCTCCGCGACGTCCTGGCTGGCCGTGACCGGGGACGGGGTGGTCCTGCACGCGCCGGACGGCCGGGAGCTCGTGTTCCCGTCGGCCGGTCCCACCGCCGTCACCCGGTGGACGGTCGCGCGGGATGGGGACCGGCCCACCTTCCTCGACCTGTATGCAGGGAGGCACCACCTGACTCGTCTGGCCTGGGACGACTGGTTCCCCGACGGCTCGACCGAGCACCTGCGACAGGCGCTCGGCATCATCCCCCAGCCGAGCGACACCACCGCCGACCCCGCGACGCTGCCGTGGCGGCTCGACGACTCCTGCTCCGCTGGTGACACCGGGCTCGTTCTCGCCCTGCCGTCGCTGATCACCTGTCTCGTCGTGGCCCTGTCCGTCAGGCTCTACTCGACGCCCCTCGCCTGGACGGTGGGGATCAGCTGCGCGCTCACGGTCCTCGTGGTGACGGGCACACACTGGCTCGGCTGGCGGGTCCAGCGGGATCGGGAGCCGACACCACAGTGGTGATCTCCGCTGTGCGTGACCAGCGCGAAAGGCCGTTCCAGGGGATCGGACGCTCGATGATCGGACGAGGACGATCGTCGGTGACCCGGTGAGCGCCATTGCTCACCGGATCGCGGCAGACCCTAGACCGCCGTGCTGTCCGACGCCAGCACCGACCCGTACCTCGTGCCTGTGATGTTCCCCGTGGACAGGGTGACCTCGGTGGGGTCGACGATCTCGAACCCCGCGAAGACCCGGATGTACACCAGCCCGGCGTCCGCGACTCCGCCGACGTCCTGGCCGGGGACGGCGACCTGTGGGTCCCACGCCCCGGTCCCGACCAGGCGCGCCGACAGAGTCGCACCGAGCCGGTCACCGGCCTCCGGGGTCCCTGACAGGCCGTCTCCCTGGGTGAACCGGACCGCCTCTGGATCGCAGCCCTTCCGGTTCGTGTAGCGCCCGAGGCAGTCGAGGCGGAGGTGGTACACCGCTCCGGCGTCGGTGACCGGCCCGACGTCCTCACCAGGAGCGCCGACGACCAGACCGGCGGTCTGCCGCTCGTAGCTGTCGAGTTCCCCGTTGAATGCTGTCGCGGCCCCGAACGCGTCACCGCGCTCGGCGGTCCCTGGGATGCCACCGGTGCCCTCTGCCAGGGTGGCCCGGTAGCTGAAGGCGCTCTCCTCCAGCGGGTCGAACCCGAACAGCTCGACCGTGCCGGCCTCACGGGCGCCACCGACGTCCTCGCCCGGCACGCCGACGGCCAGCAGCTCGGAGTCGGCCGCGACAGAGGCCCCGAACCGGTCACCCCGCTCGGCGCGCCCCGGGGTCTTCGCGCTGTCCTGGGAGACGCGCTGCGCGGCGGACACGGAGCCCTCCTCCGAGTCGACGAACAGAACCGCGACCGAGCCGGCGTCGTCCGCGGTACCGACGTCATCGTGCGGAACGCCGACGACCAGCACCGTCGGCGCCTGTTCGTCGTCGACCATCTCCGGGTCGTACTCGTCGGCCGCCCCGAGGATCTCGCCGAACCGGTCGCCCGCCTCGGCCCGGTCCCCCCGGCCCTCGCCCGCCGGCACCGGGTCGTCCAGGGTGATGGTTCCCAGATGGGTGACGTCGACCGGCCTGCCGTGGCGCCCGGGGGCGTCCAGCCGGAAGTGCTCGACGGCCCCCGCGTCCACCAGCCCTCCGACGTCCCGCCCCGGGGCACCGATCCACAGGTCGAGGACTCCCTCCAGCCGTTCCCTCGGTCGGGTGCGCCTGGTCACCGCGACAGCCGCGCCGAACTCGTCACCGGGTGCGCCGGTCGGTGCGCTGACCGGAACGGTCGCGGTCCCGAAGCCCTCGGCGGAGTTGCGGGTGAGGAACACCCGGCCGGCCCCGTCCGCGCCCGGGGCGCCGATCACCAACGACGGGCAGTCGCTGCCGTCGAGGTCCGTGATGAGCACGGCGGCTCCGAGCCGATCGGTCACCGCGCCCGCGCCAGCGCCGATCGAGGACCGGGTCAGCAGTCGGGTGCCGGTCTCCTCGAGCCGCACGTCGACCGCGCCCCGTCCCTCCCCGTGCCCGGGGAGGCCGACGGCGACGTCGTCCGCGCCGGCGGCACAGGCCTCCACGGCGGTCCCTGCGGTGGCCGCTGTCGTGGACCCGGTGCTCGCCGCACCGCCGGTGCCCCCGCCACCGGAACAACCCGCGATCCCACCCGCGACCAGCCCCGTCACCAGCACGGCCGCGAGCGCGACCGAGGGTCTCGTCACCGGGGTCCCGCACCGGATCATCGCTCGCATCGCCTCGTCCTCACCTCGGGAACCCACCCGGTGCAGGACCAGCGCGGGACTGGGCACCCCTGGGAACCGCGCACGGGCAGGACACGCTGTCACCGGGATGATCGCGATTCGGGTGGCACCGTTACGTGAGGTCGGTCACGCGAGGTGGCGCTGGGGACCGGTCAACGGGACGGCGTCCTGCGAGTGGCCGGGTGCACCCCGGCCGCTCACGGTCTCAGGCGGGTCAGCGGTCGCGGGGCGGGTCAGCGGTCGCGGACCGGGATCACCGCTGATCGTCGCGGCCGTCGCCCCGACGATCAGCGGTCACCCGACGGTCAGCAGCCGAGCAGGCGGGTGGACAGCCACCCGGCGACCTGGCTCAGGGCCACCCGCTCCTGGGTCATCGAGTCCCGCTCCCGGATGGTCACCGCCTCGTCGTCCAGGGTCTCGAAGTCGACGGTGATGCAGTACGGGGTGCCGATCTCGTCCTGGCGGCGGTACCGGCGTCCGATGGCCTGGGCGTCGTCGAACTCGACATTCCAGAACGACCGCAGCTCCGCCGCCAGCGCCCGCGCCTTCGGCGACAGGTCGGCGTTCCGGGACAACGGCAGCACGGCGGCCTTCACCGGCGCCAGCCGCTTGTCCAGGCGCAGCACGATCCGCTTGTCCACCCCGCCCTTGGTGTTCGGCGCCTCGTCCTCGTCGTAGGCCTCGATGAGGAAGGCCATCATCGAACGGGTCAGCCCGGCGGCGGGCTCGATGACGTAGGGGACCCAACGTTCGCCCTTGGCCTGGTCGAAGTACGACAGGTCGACCCCGGAGTGCTGGGAGTGGGTGCCGAGGTCGAAGTCGGTCCGGTTGGCGATGCCCTCCAGCTCGCCCCACTCGGAACCGGTGAACCCGAACCGGTACTCGATGTCGACGGTCCGCTTCGAGTAGTGCGAGAGCTTCTCCGTCGGGTGCTCGTAGTGCCGCAGGTTCTCCTTGACGATGCCGAGGTCGACGTACCACTCGGTGCGGTAGTCGATCCAGTACTGGTGCCACTCCTCGTCGGTGCCCGGCTCGACGAAGAACTCCATCTCCATCTGCTCGAACTCGCGGGTCCGGAAGATGAAGTTGCCCGGGGTGATCTCGTTGCGGAACGACTTGCCGATCTGGCCGATGCCGAACGGCGGCTTCTTCCGCGCGGACTGCTCGACGTTCTTGTAGTTGACGAAGATGCCCTGCGCGGTCTCCGGTCGCAGGAAGTGCAGGCCGCTCTCGTCCTCGACCGGGCCGAGGTAGGTCTTCAGCAGGCCGTTGAACATCCGCGGCTCGGTCCAGGCGCCCCGGGTGCCGCAGTTGGGGCACGGGATGCCGGCGAGGCCACCCTCGGGAGCCCTGCCCTTGCGCTCGACGAACTCCTCCTCGAGCTGGTCGGCCCGGTAGCGGCGGTGGCAGGACTGGCACTCCACCAGCGGGTCGACGAAGGCGTTGACGTGACCGGAGGCCTCCCACACCTGCCGGGGCAGGATGACCGAGGAGTCCAGGCCGACGACGTCCTCGCGCCGGGTGACCATGGCCCGCCACCACTGCCGCTTGACGTTCTCCTTGAGTTCGACGCCCAGCGGCCCGTAGTCCCAGGCGGACCGGGTGCCGCCGTAGATCTCGCCGCACGGGTAGACGAACCCGCGGCGCTTGCAGAGGTTGACGACGGCATCGAGGCGGGCTTCGGACGACGGCTTCGTGGCCACGGTGAACACCATCCGGCTGGGTGTCGGCGGATCTCGGGATGATCGACGCGCCAGGGGCACGCGATGGACCAGGTTACTCGGCCGCCGGATCCCCGACGGAGCCGGCGTCCACGGTCCGGCCTGCGATGTCCGCCGTCCCACCCGCGGGGCCCACGGCCCGGCCTGCATCGTCCGCGGGTCGGCCCGCGGCGTCCACCGCGCCGCCGTAGCGGCGGTCCCGGCTGGCGTACTCCTCGATGCCGCGCCACAGCACCCGGCGGTCGACGTCCGGCCAGAGCACGTCGAGGAACACCAGTTCCGCGTACACCGACTGCCAGACCAGGAAGTTCGAGGTGCGCTGCTCACCGGAGGTGCGCAGGAACATGTCGACGTCCGGCAGGTCCGGCTCGTCGAGGAAGCGGGCGACGGTCCGCTCGTCCACCCGGCTCGGGTCCAGCCGCCCGGCGGCGGCCTCCCTGGCGATGGCCCTGGCCGCGTCGGCGATCTCGGCCCTGCCGCCGTAGTTGACGCACATGGTCAGGGTGAGCACGTCGTTGTCGCGGGTCAGCTCCTCCGCCGCCTCCAGCTCCTTGATCACGCTCCGCCACAGCCGCGGTCGTCGTCCGGCCCAGCGGACCCTGACCCCCCAGGAGTTCAGCAGGTCCCGACGTCGCCTGATGACGTCCCGGTCGAAGCCCATGAGGAAGCGGACCTCCTCGGGCGACCGACGCCAGTTCTCCGTGGAGAACGCGTAGGCGGACAGGTGCCGCACGCCGATGTCGATGGCCCCCGCGACCACGTCCAGGAGGGCCGCCTCGCCCGCCTCGTGCCCCCTGGTCCTCGGCAGGCCGCGGGCATTCGCCCATCTCCCGTTGCCGTCCATGACGACCGCGACGTGCCGCGGCACCAGTTCCGGCGGGAGGAGCGGCGGGCGGGCACCGGAGGGGTGCGGCGGAGGCGCCTGGGGGACGACGCGGGGACGCGCGACGACGCCGGTCCCGCTCCGACGGTGGGCCATCACCGCTCGACCAGCCGGAGGGACCGGACCTGTCGCTCCAGGTGCCATTGCAGATACGCGGCCGTCAACCCGCTCGCCTCCCGACGTCGTGGTCCCTCGCTGGCGTCGGCCGTCTCCCAGTCGCCGGTGAGCAGGGCCGCCAGCAGTGCGATGGTCGCAGGGTGCGGCGCGGCAGAGCCCGGCGGTCTGCACTGCGGGCACACCACCCCGCCCGCGGCGACGGCCACCGCCCGGTGGGGCCCCGGCGCCCCGCACCGGGCGCAGTCGGTGAAGGACGGCGCCCAACCGGCGACGGACAACGCACGCAGCACGTAGGAGTCCAGCACCAGGCGTGGGACGTGCTCCCCCGCGGCGAGCGTCCGCAGCGCACCCGCGAGCAGGAGGAACTGCTGGACGGCAGGCTCCCGCTCGGTCTCGGTGAGCCGCTCCGCGGTCTCCAGCATCGCCGTCCCCGAGGTGTACCTGGCGTAGTCGGACACGATCCCGCTGCCGTACGGCGCGATGGTCTCGGCCTGGGTGACGGTGTCGAGGGAGCGGCCCTCGTAGAGCTGGAGGTCCACGAGCATGAAGGGCTCCAGGCGGGCCCCGAACCGGGACCTCGTCCGGCGGACGCCCTTGGCGACGGCGCGGACCCGTCCGTGGTGCCTGGTGAGGACGGAGATGATCCGGTCGGCCTCGCCGAGCTTCTGGGTGCGCAGCACGACGCCCTCGTCCCGGTACAGGCTCACCGGGTCATTCTCGCCCGTCGGAGATGGTCCCGCCGCGCGTCAGGGCCGGAGATCCGGTGAAGCTTCACACAGGTGAGACGGTCGAGGCCTCACCCAGGGGGGACGGTCGACGGCGGCGAGCTCCGGACAGGGGTGTGGGGTGGTACCGCTCCCGATACCACCCCACGATGCGGGCCACGATGTCCGATTACGCCGCGCATTGACAATAGCACTCTGCGTCGACACCGCAACCCGGGTGACCGACTCGTCCCGGTCTTCGCCGGAAGGCCGTCACGACCTCCCGGGGAGCTGTCAGCCGAAGGCTCCGCCCTCGCGGCCCTCCGCACGGTTGACCGCGGAGACGATGGCCTTGAGCGAGGCCCGGACGATGTTGGTGTCCAGCCCGATGCCCCAGAGCACCCGGTTCTTGACCTCGCACTCGACGTAGGCCGCTGCCCTGGCGTCGCCTCCGGCGCTCATCGCATGCTCGGCGTAGTCCAGCACCCTGACCTCGATCCCGAGCGTGGAGATCGCGTCGACGAAGGCCGCGATGGGGCCGTTCCCCGACCCGTCGAGGGTGATCTCCCTGCCACGGTCGACGACGTCGATGGACAGGACGGTCCCGTTCTCCTCGGCGCTGCTCTGCCGGATGCCCCGCAGCGAGAACCTGCCCCACTCGGAGCCCTTGGTGGGCAGGTACTCGTCGGCGAAGATCGCCCAGAGCTGGGCAGGCATCACCTCGCCACCCTGGTCGTCGGTGAGCCGCTGGACCACCTGGCTGAACTCGATCTGCAGCCGGCGCGGCAGGTCCAGGTGGTACTCGTTCTTCATGACGTAGGCGACCCCGCCCTTGCCGGACTGGCTGTTCACCCGGATCACGGCCTCGTAGGTGCGCCCGACGTCCCGCGGGTCGATCGGCAGGTAGGGGATCGCCCAGGTCAGCTCGTCGACGCTCACCCCGGCCGCGGCGGCGTCGCGTTCCATCACCTCGAAGCCCTTCTTGATGGCGTCCTGGTGGGTTCCCGAGAAGGCGGTGTGGACGAGGTCCCCGACGTAGGGGTGGCGCTCGTGCACCGCGATCCGGTTGCAGTGCTCGACCGTGCGCCGGACCTCGTCGATGTCCGAGAAGTCGATCATGGGGTCGACGCCCTGGCTGAACAGGTTCATCCCCAGGGTCACCAGGCAGACGTTGCCGGTCCGCTCCCCGTTGCCGAACAGGCACCCCTCGATCCGGTCGGCCCCGGCCAGGAACCCCAGCTCGGCCGCCGCGACGGCGGACCCCCGGTCGTTGTGCGGGTGCAGCGACAGGACCAGGTTCTCCCGGCCCTCGAGGTTCCGGCTCATCCACTCGATCGAGTCGGCGTACACGTTCGGGGTGATCATCTCGACCGTCGCCGGCAGGTTGATGATCATCTGATGGTCGGGGGTCGGCTCGAAGACCCGGGTCACCTCGTTGCAGATCCGGGCGGCGAACTCCAGCTCGGTCCCGGTGTAGGACTCCGGCGAGTACTCGAAGTAGACGTCGGTGTCCGGGATGGTGTCCACCAGCTTGCGACACAACCGC
>JAAYAH010000023.1 GCA_012719445.1 Actinomycetales bacterium
CGGGCCGGTGATCAGCGCCAGCGCCGGACGGGCCTCGTCCTGACCGGCCGCAGCCCCGGTGATGCGGTGTGCTCGCCGCACCCCGCCGAGGGTCTTGGCCTGGAACAGCATCGTGCTCGACGCGGAGGCGTACGGCTCCGGCAGTCCCTGCGCCCACACCGCCCACCAGCGCCCGTGGGAGGCGACGAGATCGGCGCCCTGTACCCCGCTGCCGAGCGCCGACCCGACCAGCCGGGACAGCACCTGCGGGCGCGCCCAGCGTCCGCGGCCCAGGCGACGTCCCAGCACCACCCGGTCGTACGAGGGGGTGTCCAGGTACAACACCCAGGTCCCGGTGCCGTCGTCCGCGACGGCCAGCACCTCCCCGCGGTAGGGACTGCGCGCCTGGGTCCAGCGGGAACCCCTCCCCTCGAAGTACCACATCCGCTCGTCGGTGCAGGTGCCCCGCACGTAGGCGGCGAAGCCGTGGACCCGCCCGTCGGGTCCTGCGGCCGCCTGTGCCGACCCGACATCCGGTTCGCAGCGGGGGTCGACGACGGTGACCGGGGAGGTCCGGGCGCGAGTGCCCGCGACGTCGTGCCCGGACGGCCCCCGGGACGTGGCAGCCGTCGGCCCCCACCCGGACAGCGCCAGCGCCACCGTTCCCACGACCGTCGAACCGACGGCGACCCAACGCCTTCCGGTGCTCCGCGCGCGCATCCCGATTCCTCCCTCAGGTTGATGGCATACTCCCCCCGCCGAAAGGGGCCGTGAGGTTGCCTCGGACAGGGCATCGCGGAGGATCTCGCGGCGGAACCCGGAGTGCGCCGGGCGCATCCGAGGGGTGTCCGGAGACGCCGGATCGACACGAGGACAGGCAGAGCACGCGATGGACCCCCACCCTGACCGGCCGACAGAGCCGAACGACCCCTACACCCCGGAGGTGGATGCCGGGTCGGCCCGACTGCGGGCAGAGCACATGATGGACGCCCGCCTGGGCTGGCCGACATGGCCGGAGGACCCCTACGCCCCGGACCTGCTGGCCCACCGACTGCGCGCACTGCGCGCGAACCGTCGCGGCGTGCGGACGGCGACCCGGATGCTGGGGTGGCTCGCGCTCGCCGTCCTGGTCTTCAGCCTTGGCGTGACGGTGATCGAGCTCACCACGGGTTAGGACCTGCCTCGGCGCCCTCCCCCGGCCGCTCCCGTCGTCGAGGGGGAGGTCGCCCACCCGGGCGATCCGCTGCCCGTCGGGGGCCGTGACGACCCTCAGCCGCCGCTGTGACGACCCTCAGCCGCCGTCACGCGCCCAGGTGGCGACCAGGTAGCCGACGCCGAACGGAGCCGCGGCGTGGCGCACCTCGCACCGATCCGGCGGGGCCTGGAGCCGGGCCGCGCCCGCCAGCACCTGCCAGGCGGGGCGTCCCGCGGCGAGCAGCTCCGCCGCCAGCGAGGCGTCGAGCCGGGCGAGCGCCGCGGCGTCCCCGGCACGCAGCGCCTGCTCGACGGACCGGTCGAACGGCTCGGCCCGGGGATCGAACGCCGCGGGGCCCTTCGGGGAACGCCGCGCGCTGCCGTCGCCGAGGACCACCCACCCGGCGTCCGGTCCCACCTCACCGGCGAGCCCCTCCCCGAGGGCGAGGCACTCGGCGGCGGACGCCGACGCCGCAACCTCCTGCAGCACCGGCTCCCCGGGAACCCCGGCCCGGTCGAGCAGCAGGCGACCCAGGGCGAGCGACAGCGGCAGCGAGGGATCACGCCCGTCGTGGGACTCCGGCGCCTCGACGGCGACCCCGAGACCGCGCAGCGTCCCCCACGACCCCGGGGAGTGCCGTCGGGTGATCTCCCCCGGCCCGACGAGGACCAGCGCGGGGACCGTCGGACCGACCGCTCCGGACCGGCGGTCCCCCGGGGCGCGCCTCCCCGGCGGGTGGTCCGCAGGCATCCCGTGCGGCGCGGCGAGGGGGGCGAGGGCCTCCCGGCAGGCCAGCCGGACGGCCGCGAGCTCGGCGGCCGCGGCGCTCCCGGCCCGGGCGACCTCCGGTACCAGCACCGGCGCAGGTGGGAGGACCACGGCCAGGCGCATGGGGGAACGGTAGCGGCGCGACGCCGGCGCCGTCGTCCAGGACGACCGAGGCCGTACCACCCCGGGAACGCCCCGACGTCCACCCTCCCGGTCGTCCCTGCTCCGGTCGACGGGAGGTGGCGACGGGGCGTCCCCGTCCGACGGGGGATCAGAAGACGCTGACCCCGTACCTCTGCAGCACCTCGACCACGGGCTGGAAGAACGTCGTGCCACCGGTCCTGCAGTTGCCGCTGCCCCCGGAGGTCAGACCGTAGGCCACCTTCCCGGAGTACAGGGGGCCGCCGCTGTCACCGGGCTCGGCGCACACGGTGGTGCGGATGAGCCCTCGCACCGTTCCCTGCGGGTAGTTGACCGTCGTGTTCAGGCCGGTCACCCGGCCGGTCCGGATGCCGGTGGTGCTGCCCCGCCGGGTCACGGTCTGGCCGACCGTCGGGGTGGCCGCCGAGGTGATGTCCTGGCTGCCGACCATGCCCCGGATGGGAACGGTCGCGGTGGTCGTGGTGACCGTGACGTACTGGACGATGCCGTAGTCGTCGCCGGGGAAGCTGCTGCCGGTGCGGGTCCCCAGCCTGGTGCGGCGGCTCGGGTCCGCGTACCA
Source organism: Actinomycetales bacterium (assembly GCA_012719445.1). GTDB lineage: Bacteria > Actinomycetota > Actinomycetes > Actinomycetales > Kineosporiaceae > JAAYAH01. The sequence goes on from JAAYAH010000023.1 coordinate 2,664, forward strand.
GGTCGAGGCGGACCGCGTGCAGTGCCCGGCGGTGAGGAGGTAACGCAGGCTGCCCTTGCGGACGTTGAACCCGAGCGAACACCGGGACCCGCCGCCGTACACGGCGTCCCCGCCGGAGATCATGGGCCTGAGCGTCCCCGACGACGACTCCAGGCGCGCGATGCCGCTGAGGGAGGCGATCTCCTCGGTGAGCCGCCGCAGGCGCGCACCGGTGACCGTGCTGTCGTGGGTGACCACCACCTGGTCGGTCACCGGGTCCACCGACCACGAGGTGCCCGGGAAACGGGCGTCCCGGTCGAGCTGGGACGTGGCGAAGCCGAGCATCCTGCGGTCCCTGGGCACCAGCCGCGCGTCGAGACCCTCGGACCTGACGGCGTCCATCGCCGCCGAGTCCGTGACCGTGACCACGGGACGGCCGGTCCGCGCGTCGACGTAGGCACCTGCCGTGCTGTCCCCGAGCCGCGCCGCCAACTGCGCGGCTCTCCCCACCCGGTCGACGGGGGCCGCACCGGCCGGGAGCGTCGCGGCGAGCACACCGCAGCCGAGCCCGACGGCCGTGACGAGGGCGAGACCTCCCCGGCTCCGGGCGCCGGGGAGCCGGCCTCGGACGCCGACGGGCCGCCGGGGGGTGATTGCGTTCCTTTCGTGTGGAGATCTTGTGGATCTCACCCGAACCTCCTGGGGGTTGGTGAGGCGAGGTACACCCCATCGGGTAGCAATCCGAAGGAAGATGGCACTGGTCTCCCAAGAGCGCAAGGGTCGGCACCCTGCCCTATCCCCCGATAACCCCACAGAACGCCGAGAAGTGTGACTCTCCGTCAGTGAACTCTGACGATCGGTGAACCGAGGGAAACGGACGCCCGGGGGCTCCCCTCCCACGCGTCGCCCGCCGCCGTGCGCCGCACCCGGTAGGGACCGGACGGCGCGACGTCCGCGACCAGGTGGTGGGGGGCGCCGTAACTGACCCGGACCGTGGCGACGTCGCCGGGCCTCGGCACCTCACCCCCCTCGGGCACGGAGAAGTGCACCAGCCGGTTGTCCGGCGCCCGCCCCGACAGCCGGCGGGTCTCGCCGTCCTTGCGTCCCTCCCCCTCGGCGACGAGGACGTCGAGCACCCGTCCCTCCTGCGCCCGGTTCTCCTCCCAGGAGACCTGCTCCTGGAGCTGGACGAGCCGCTCGTACCGCTCCTGGACGACCACCTTCGGCACCTGCCCGTCCAGGGACGCCGCCGGGGTGCCGGGCCGGGTGGAGTACTGGAAGGTGAAGGCCTGGGCGAACCGGGAGGCCGCGACGACGTCCAGGGTGGCGGCGAAGTCCTCCTCGGTCTCGCCGGGGAAGCCGACGATGATGTCGGTGGTCACCGCGGCGTCGGGGATCGCCGCCCGGACCCGGTCGAGGATGCCGAGGAACCGGTCGGCCCGGTAGGACCGGCGCATCGCCCGCAGCACCCGGTCGGAGCCGGACTGCAACGGCATGTGCAGGTGCGGCATGACGTTGGGGGTCTCGGCCATCGCCTCGATGACGTCGTCGGTGAAGGCGGCCGGGTGCGGGCTGGTGAACCGGACCCGCTCCAGCCCGGTGACGCGCCCGCAGGCCCGCAGCAGCCCGGCGAAGGCGCCGCGGTCGCCGAACTCCACCCCGTAGGTGTTGACGTTCTGCCCGAGCAGGGTCACCTCGATCGTGCCCTCGGCGACGAGGGCCTCGACCTCGGCGAGCACCTCGCCGGGACGGCGGTCGCGCTCCGGGCCGCGCAGGCTCGGCACGATGCAGAAGGTGCAGGTGTTGTTGCAGCCGACGCTGATGGAGACCCACGCCGCGTAGGCGGACTCGCGCCGGGTCGGCAGCACCGAGGGGAAGACCTCCAGCGACTCCAGGATCTCCACCTGGGCCGAGTGGTTGTGCCGCGCCCGGTCCAGCAGGGCGGGCAACGACCCCGGGTTGTGGGTGCCGAAGACGACGTCGACCCACGGCGCCCTGCGCACGATGGCGTCCCGGTCCTTCTGGGCCAGGCAGCCGCCGACGGCGATCTGCATGCCCGGCCGCCGCGCCTTGACCGGGGCGAGCAGCCCCAGGTTGCCGTACAGCCGGTTGTCCGCGTTCTCGCGCACCGCGCAGGTGTTGAACACGACCACGTCGGCCTCGGCCTCCGGCTCGGCCCGTACGTACCCGGCGCGTTCCAGCAGTCCGGCCAGCCGCTCGGAGTCGTGGACGTTCATCTGGCAGCCGAAGGTGCGGACCTGGTAGGTGCGCGGGGTCGCCCCGGGGCCGCCGCCGTCACCGGCAGGGCTCCCGGCGGGGTCCACGGTGGTGTTCCCGGCGCGGTCGCCGGTAGGGAGAGGCACGGAGGTGGAGGGTGTCATGGTCCCCCCAGGGTAGGTGGCGGGCACCTGGTCGGCGCGGGGGCGGGTTCACGGGCAGTGAGCGTGACTCAGCCCGAGCCGTCGTCGGCGTCCTCGCCCTCCTCCAGCGCGGCGACGAGGTCGGCCCCCGGCGGCTCCCCGAACCCGGCCACCCCCTCGGCGAGGACGTCCCGGACGGCCCGGCTCGCGGTCCCCCAGCCGTACCCCTTGCGGGCGAGCATGCCGACCAGCCGCCGAACGGCCCGGTCGGGGTCGTCGTGCATCGTCCGCAGCCGGCGGCGGACCAGCTCCCGGGCGGTCTCCAGCTCCTGCTCCGAGCTCACCTCGTCGACGGCGTCGCGGACGTGGTCGTCCGCGACGCCGCGCTGGCGCAGCTCGTGGGCGAGGGCCCGCCGGGCGAGCCCCCGGCCGGAGTGCCGGGAGCGTACCCACGTCCTGGCGAAGTCCTCGTCGTCGACGAGCTCGACCTCCTCGAACCGGTCCAGCACGGCGGACGCCACGTCGTCGGGGACGTTCCGGCGAGCGAGAGCCGCCGCGAGCTGCGCTCTGGTCCGGGGGGCCGAGGTGAGCTGACGCAGCACGATCGCCCGAGCCTGCTCGTAGGGATCAGCCTCGGCCTCGGCGGCCGAGGACGGCTTCGACGACCCTCCCACCGAGACCACCGGTCAGAAGTCCACCGGGACGGCGGCCTGCGGAGCGTCGAGCCTCGGGCCGATGCCGAGCTTCTCCTTGATGCGCTTCTCGATCTCGTTGGCGAGGTCGGGGTTGTCCCGCAGGAAGGACCGGGCGTTCTCCTTGCCCTGGCCGAGCTGGTCGCCCTCGTAGGTGTACCAGGCCCCCGACTTGCGGATGAACCCCTGATCGACGCCCATGTCGATGAGGCCGCCCTCGCGGGAGATGCCCTGCCCGTAGATGATGTCGAACTCCGCCTGCTTGAAGGGCGGGCTGACCTTGTTCTTGACGACCTTCACCCTGGTCCGGTTGCCGACCGGCTCGGATCCGTCCTTGAGGGTCTCGATCCGGCGGACGTCGAGGCGGACCGAGGAGTAGAACTTCAGCGCCCGGCCGCCGGTCGTGGTCTCCGGGCTGCCGAACATCACCCCGATCTTCTCCCGCAACTGGTTGATGAAGATCGCTGTGGTACCGGCACCGCTGAGAGCACCGGTCATCTTCCGCAGGGCCTGGGACATGAGGCGGGCCTGGAGGCCGACGTGGTTGTCGCCCATCTCGCCCTCGATCTCCGCCCGCGGGACGAGCGCGGCGACGGAGTCGATCACGATGATGTCGAGCGCGCCGGAGCGGACGAGCATGTCGGCGATCTCCAGCGCCTGCTCGCCGGTGTCCGGCTGGGAGACGAGGAGCGCGTCGGTGTCGACCCCGAGCTTCCCCGCGTACTCGGGGTCGAGCGCGTGCTCGGCGTCGATGAACGCCGCGATCCCGCCGGCGCGCTGGGCGCTCGCCACCGCATGCAGGGCGACCGTCGTCTTGCCGGAGGACTCCGGACCGTAGATCTCCACGACCCGCCCGCGGGGCAGCCCGCCGATGCCCAGGGCGATGTCGAGTGCGATCGCCCCGGTGGGGATGACGTCGATCGGGGGCCGGGACTCGTCCCCGAGGCGCATCACCGATCCCTTGCCGAACTGGCGGTTGATCTGGGAGAGGGCTGTCTCCAGGGCCTTCTCGCGGTCTGCGGGGGCTGGCATCTGCTCACCTCGGGTCTTGCCGCGCTGCGGGCGCCGGCTGGTCTGGGCCCCGCTCCGGTCTGGGGTGCGAGCGGGATCGCTGTTCTGGGTCGCCGCGCTCCGTCGCGCGGCCCCCCGTTGGGGCGTGGATCGGCTCGGGTTCGCTCGTGTCGTCGTCATCGTCGAGGACATTAGGGGGCGCCACCGACAACCGGGGCGCTGCCCTGCCGACCTGTGGACGGTGGGACGACTGCGGGCTCCTGTGGAGAATGTAGTCCGAACACCTGTTCGATCGCCTCCGCGACACGCCGCGGGCGGAGCGCCGACGGCCGGGACCGCTCCGGCGGTCGGCCACGCGGTCACCGCAGCAGCAACCGCTCCAGCCTGCGCACGGCGACGGCGAGCCCGAGCACCGCCATCAGGGTCAGGTAGAGCACGTGCAGGAGCAACCCCGGGGTGAGCTGTCCGAGCGCAAGTCCCCTGGTCAGCGCCACCCCGTGGTAGAGCGGGGTCACCTGGACCAGTGGCCGGACCGCCTCGGGGTAGGTCGACAGCGGGTAGAACGTCGCGGCGAAGAGGAACATCGGCAGGACGGCGAGTTGGACCAGGTCGAAGTCCTGCCAGGACCGCATGAACGTGGTCGCGGCGAAGCCGACCCCGGCGAAGGCGACCCCGATGAGGACGGCGGCCGGCAGGGCGAGCACGGCCCACCACGACCGCACCACCCCGGCGAGCGCCATGACGACGAGGAAGGCCGCCGCGTACAGCACCCCCCGTGCCAGTGCCCAGGTGATCTCGCCGAGGGCGATGTCGCGCGGGACGAGCGGGGTGGCCAGGACGGTGTCGTACAGCCGCGCGTACTTGAGCTTGAAGAAGACGTTGATGGTCGAGTCGAAGACCGCCCCGTTCATGGCGGAGGCGGCGAGCAGGGCCGGCGCGACGAACGCCGCGTAGTCGACCCGTTCCCCGCCGACCTCCACCGCCCCGACCAGTGCCCCGATCCCGACGCCGAGCGAGAACAGGTAGAACACCGGCTCGAAGAACCCGCTGACGATGGCTGTCCACCGGTGCCGGTAGGCCACCGCGTTGCGCTCGACGAGCAGCCGGGCCGCGGCCCACCCGGCCGGGACCGGCAGTGCCCCGGCGAGACGGGACACCGCGCCGCGGGAGACGCGCCGGGCGAGGACGCCGCGGGCGGGGGAGCGCCGGGAGAGCGTGCCGGGACCGTTCACGGCAGCAGCCTCCTCCGGTAGCACCGCAACGCCAGCCACAGCCCGGCCGCCGCCCACAGCGCGAGGTAGCCGAGGTGCCCCGCCGCGGGGAGGGCGTCGAGCCCGCCGAGGGAGAGCCCGCGGCAGAGGGTGGTCGCGTGCCACAGCGGGGTCGCCCAGGCCAGGGGACGCAGGACGGCGGGCAACTGGTCGACGGGGAAGAAGGTGCCGGCGAAGAGGAACATCGGCACCAGCCCGAACCGGAACAGGACGGTGAACCCGCCGTCGCCCTCCTGCCGGACGGCGTAGGCCATCACCGGCGAGGCGTGCGCCGCCCCGCACAGCAGCGTCACCGGGATCGCGGCCAGCACCCAGGGTGAGGTGAAGGCGCCGAGGACCGCGCCGACGAGGACGAACCCGACCGCGCTGACCAGGACCCGGAACAGGACGAACGCCAGGTGCCCCAGCAGCAGGTCGACGACGCCCAGCGGGGCCGCGAGCATGGCGTGGTACTGCCGGTGCCACTTCATCGCACCCATCACCGGGTAGGTGGACTCCCCCACCGCGGTCTGCATGGCGGTCGCGGCGAGCACCCCCGGGGCGAGGAACGCCGCGTAGGGGACGCCGTCGAGCCGCCCGCCCGCGTCGTTGCCGTCGACGAGCGTGCCGAGGCCGAACCCCATGGCTCCCAGGTAGAGCAGCGGGGACAGGAAGCTGGAGACGACGGTCCCCCGCCAGGTCCTCCGGTAGCTGACCAGCCAGTAGCCGAACGCCCGCAACGGCCCGCGGAGGCCGACGGCCGAGCCGAGCCGGGCGAACGACCACCGGTCCGCGCCGGGTCCGCGCGCCGTCAGGGTGTCCACCGGTGCGGACGGCGAGGTCGACGGCATCAGTCCACCAGGCTCCTGCCGGTCAGCCGCAGGAAGACGTCCTCGAGGGTGCCCCGGCGGACCAGCGCCGACATCGGCCGCAACCCCCTGAGGTGGACCGCCTCCGCCACGGCCTCGCCGTCGTCCACGTAGAGCAGCAGCCGGTCGGGCAGGGTCTCGATCCGGTCGGCGAGTCCGCCGACCTTGGCCGCGAACGGCGCGTGGTCCTCGTCGGGGAAGCGGAGCTCCACGACCTCCCGGGTGCACCACCGCTCGACGAGGGCGCGCGGTGAGCCCTCGGCGACGATCCGCCCGTCGTCCATGACCACGAGCCGGTCGCACAGCTGCTCTGCCTCGTCCATGTAGTGCGTGGTGAGGACCAGGGTCACCCCCTGCCGCTTGAGCCGGAACAGCCGGTCCCACAGCAGGTGCCTCGCCTGCGGGTCGAGCCCGGTCGTGGGCTCGTCGAGGAGCAGGATCTCCGGTGAGTTGACCAGCGACCGGGCGATGGTGAGCCGGCGCTTCATCCCGCCGGACAGCGGCTCGACCAGGCTCTCGGCGCGCTCGGTGAGCTGGGCGAACGCCAGCAGCTCCGCGGCTCTCGCCCGCGCGACGGACCGCGGCAGGCCGAAGTACCTCGCGTAGACGACGAGGTTCTCCAGCACCGTGAGCTCCTCGTCCAGGGTGTCCCGCTGGGGGACGACGCCGAGTCGCGCCTTGATCCGGGCCGCGTCGGTCCGGGGGTCCAGCCCGAGGACGGTGAGCTCGCCCCCGCTCCGCGGCGAGACGCAGCCGATCATCCGCATGGTCGAGGACTTCCCCGCACCGTTGGGCCCGAGGAAGCCGAAGGCCTCCCCGCGCCGGACCTCGACATCGATCCCGTCGACGGCGACGAACTCCCCGAAGCGCTTGGTCAGCCCACGTGCCCGGATCAGCGCATCGCCGAGGTCCGCGCCCGGGCTTCCCTCCTCGGTCACCGGGCTCCCTCCTCGACCATCACCCGCCGGACCCTAGCCGGGAGGGCCGACAGTCACCACGGGGCGGCATCGTCCTCACCTGGCAGCCGTCCTCACCGGCGCCCGCGACCGGACGACCCCGTGCGCCCCCTCCGTGTCTCCTGGCGGCCCCACCAGCGTTCCCTCGGCACCTCGAGGTCCTCGCACAGCGCGAACCACACCTCCCGCGGGTCCGTCCCCGCGTCGAGGGCCTGCTCCGCCGTCCGGTCGCCGAGCGCCGTGACCACGTGGTCGCGCACCAGGGTGCGCGAGTGGAGCCTGCCGAACTCCTCGTCCGCCAGGGTCCAGAACTCGCTCATCCGCACCATCCGAGCATCGCACGCCGCCCGGACGCCCTCTCCCGGGCGGGTTCCTCGACGGTCGACGGCTCGACGGCCCCTGGCCCGGTCTGTCGGTGCCCTGCCCCAGAATGGCGGGGTGACCAGGGGCGGTGTCGGCAGCGACCGGGGCGGGGACGCCGTCGACGTGCTCGCCCGGTTCACCCCGGCGACCAGGGCGTGGTTCTCCTCGGTCTTCGAGGGCCCGACCGCAGCCCAGGTCGGCGCCTGGGACGCGGTGAGCAGAGGCGAGCACGCCCTCGTCGTCGCGCCGACCGGCTCGGGGAAGACCCTCGCGGCGTTCCTGTGGGCTCTCGACCAGATCGTCGCCGAGCCCCGGCCCGCGGAGGCGGAACGACGCTGCCGGGTGCTCTACGTCTCCCCGCTCAAGGCCCTCGCCGTCGACGTGCACCGCAACCTCCGCTCCCCGCTGACCGGGATCACCAACGAGGCGGCACGGCTGGGGCTCGACCCTCCGCAGGTCCGTCTCGCGGTGCGGTCGGGCGACACCCCGCCGCAGGAGCGCAGGGTGTTCGGCAGGACCCCACCGGACATCCTCATCACCACGCCGGAGTCGCTCTTCCTGCTGCTGACCTCGAAGTCGCGATCCGCGCTCGCCGGCGTCCGGACGGTGATCCTCGACGAGGTCCACGTGCTCGCCGGTTCGAAGCGGGGTGCCCACCTCGCGCTCAGCCTGGAGCGGCTCGACGCCCTGCTGGACCGACCGGCGCAGCGGGTGGGGCTGTCCGCGACGGTCCGGCCGCTGGACGCCGTGGCCGGCTGGCTCGGCGGGGCCGCAGCCGGCAGGGTCAGGACCGTCGCCCCCCCGGCGGACAAGGAGTTCGACCTCCGGGTGGTCGTCCCGGTGCCCGACCTCGCCGACCCCGGCTCCGCGGAGCCTCCGCCGGATCCCACCGGTCCCGATCCCGAGACCCACCACCGCCCCTCGATCTGGCCGCACGTCGAGGAGCGGGTCACCGACCTCGTCGCGAGCCACCGGTCGACGCTGGTCTTCGCCAACTCCCGGCGGCTCGCCGAGCGGCTCACCGCCCGGCTGAACGAGATCTGGGCGCTGCGGCAGGCGGGCGACGACGGCAGCGGGGACGACGGCACGGACCGTCCCGGCGACGACCGGTCCGGCACGGGCCGTCCGGGTGACGACCGGTCCGGCGTCCGGCCGGCCGATCCCGGCGCGGTGCAGCCGGCCGAAGTGATGTCCGCGGCCGGTGCGGCTCTGGGGGCCTCCCCCGTGCTGGCGAGGGCGCACCACGGGTCGGTGAGCAAGGAGCAGCGGGCCCTCATCGAGGGCGAGCTGAAGGCCGGTCGGCTCCCCGCGGTGGTCGCGACCTCGAGCCTCGAACTCGGTATCGACATGGGCTCGGTCGACCTCGTGGTCCAGGTCGAGGCGCCGCCGAGCGTCGCCGCAGGCCTGCAGCGCGTCGGCAGGGCGGGGCACCAGGTGGGGGCGGTCTCCCGCGGCGTCCTGTTCCCCAAGTACCGGGGGGACCTCGTCGCCGCGGCCGTCGTCGTGGAGCGGATGCGCACCGGCGCCATCGAGGAGCTGCACGTCCCGGCGAACCCGCTCGACGTGCTCGCCCAGCAGGTCGTCGCGATGACCGCGATGGACGACTGGACGGTCGACGACCTGGAGAGCACCGTCCGCCGGGCCGCGCCGTTCGCCACGCTGACCCGCCCGCTGCTCGAGGCCGTCCTCGACATGCTCTCCGGGCGGTACCCGAGCGACGAGTTCGCCGAGCTGCGGCCGCGCCTGGTCTGGGACCGGCACACCGGGGTCCTGCACGGCCGCCCCGGTGCCCAGCGCCTGGCCGTGACCAGCGGCGGGACGATCCCGGACCGGGGGCTGTACGGGGTGTTCCTCGCCGGGGGCGAGGGCGACGGCCGGGGCGGCGGGCGCCGGGTCGGCGAGCTGGACGAGGAGATGGTCTACGAGTCCAGGGTCGGCGACGTGATCACCCTCGGCTCGACCTCGTGGCGGATCGAGGAGATCACCCACGACCAGGTGCTGGTCACCCCGGTACCGGGTCAGCCGGGGCGGCTGCCGTTCTGGAAGGGCGACGCGCCCGGTCGTCCCGCCGAACTGGGCCGGGCCGTCGGGGCGTTCGTCCGCGAGCTGCTCCGCCTCGACCCCGGTGCCGCGCGGGACCGGCTGCGCCGCTCCGGCCTCGACGAGTGGGCCGCCGACAACCTGCTCGCCTACCTCACCGAGCAGCGCGAGTCCACCCGCCGGGTCCCGGACGACCGCACCGTCGTCGTCGAGCGGTTCCGCGACGAGCTCGGCGACTGGCGGGTCGTCGTCCACTCGCCGTTCGGGGCCAGGGTGAACGCGCCATGGGCGCTGACGCTGGGCTCCCGGTTCCGGGAGCGGTTCGGCGTCGACGTCCAGGCCGTCCACGCCGACGACGGCATCGTGCTCCGCCTGCCCGACATGGAGACCTCGGACGGCGCGGCCCCGTCGGTCGCCGACCTGGTCGTCATCGAGGCCGACGACGTCGAGGACCTGGTCACCACCGAACTGGGATCCTCGGCGCTGTTCGCCGCCCGGTTCCGGGAGTGCGCGGGAAGGGCCCTGCTGCTGCCCCGGCGCAGCCCGGGCAGGCGTCAGCCGCTGTGGCAGCAGCGGCAGCGGGCCGCGGCCCTGCTGTCGGTCGCGAGCCGCTACGGCAGCTTCCCGGTGGTGCTGGAGACGGCCAGGGAGTGCCTGCGCGACGTGTTCGACGTCCCCGGCCTGACCCGGCTGATGCGGGACGTCGCGGCCCGCCGGGTGCACGTCGTCGAGGTGGAGACGGCCGCCCCCTCGCCGTTCGCCCGGAGCCTGCTGTTCGGCTACGTCGCCCAGTTCCTCTACGAGGGGGACTCCCCGCTGGCGGAACGCCGGGCCGCGGCGCTGGCCCTCGACCCGGCACTGCTGGCCGAACTGCTCGGCCGGGGCGAGGGCGCCGCGCTGCGCGACCTCCTCGACCCCCGTGCCCTTGCCACCACCGAGGCGGAGCTCCAGCGGCTGGCACCGTCCCGGCGGGTGAGAGGGCGGGAGGGTGTCGCGGACCTGGCACGGCTGCTCGGCCCGCTCACCACCGCCGAGGTGGCCGCCCGCACCCGGGCAGAGCGGCCGGGCCGGCGCGGGCCGGCAGCGGACGCAGGGCAGTCCGATCCGGCAGGAGAGGCCGGGCGGGAAGGGCAGACCGATCCGGCAGGGCAGGCGTGGCAGGCAGGGCAGTCCGATCCGGCAGGAGATGCCGAGGAGGCGGGGCACGCCGAGCCCGAGCTGGTCAGGAGCTGGCTCGCCGAACTGGAGACCGAGCGACGGCTGATCCGGGTCCGGATCGCCGGTGAGGTCCGTTGGGCCGCCGTCGAGGACGCCGCCCGGCTGCGGGACGCGCTGGGCACCCCGCTGCCCCCCGGGGTGGCGCACGCCTTCGCCGAGCCGGTCGCCGATCCCCTCGGTGACCTGATCTCCCGGTACGCCAGGACGCACGGGCCGTTCACCGCGGAGGAGGTGGCCTGCCGGTACGGGCTGGGGGTCGCCGCCGTCGCCGCGCCGCTGGACCGCCTGGTGGCAGGCGGCCGGCTGGTCCGGGGGGAGCTCCGGCCGGTGGAGGCCGGTGGCAGCGGGTGCCTCGACCACTGCGACGCCGAGGTGCTCCGGGTGCTGCGACGCCGGTCGCTCGCGGCCCTGCGGGCCCAGGTCGAGCCGGTCCCCCCGGAGAGCCTGGCCCGGTTCCTGCCCGGCTGGCAGCACGTCGCCTCCCCGCTGCGCGGGGTGGACGGGGTGCTGCGTGTCGTCGAGCAGCTTGCCGGTGCCTGGCTGCCGGCCAGCGCCGTCGAGACCCTGGTGCTGCCGACCCGGGTCCTGGACTACTCCCCCGCGATGCTCGACGAGCTCACCGCCGCGGGCGAGGTCCTGTGGTCGGGGCACGGAGCGCTTCCGGGGAACGACGGCTGGGTCTCCCTCCATCCCGCGGAACTCGCCCCCGTCTCCCTCGCCGCACCGGACGCCGAGTTCGTCCCCGGCCCGCTGCACGAGAAGGTGCTCGCCACCCTTTCCGGCGGCGGCGCGTACTTCTTCCGGCCCCTCGCCGACGCCGTCGGCTGCACCGACGACCGAGCCCTCGCCGAGGCGCTGTGGGACCTCGTCTGGGCGGGACTCCTCAGCAACGACACCCTCGCCCCGGTGCGTTCCCTGCTGGCCGGCGGCAGGACGGCGCACCGTGCCCGGCGGAGCCCTCCGCGCGCCCGGTTCGGCCGGTACTCGTCCCTGCGCGCGACGGCGGCGGCCTCCGCGCGACCGGCCATGCCCTCCCGCTCCGGGCCGCCGACGGTCGCCGGCCGCTGGTCGCTGCTGCCCCGCCGGGAGCAGGATCCGACGGTCCGGGCACATGCCGGTGCCGAGATCCTGCTCGAACGGTACGGGGTCGTGACCAGGGGGTCGGTCCAGGCCGAGCACTACCCCGGGTCCTTCGCCGCGGCGTACCGGGTGCTGTGCGCGTTCGAGGAGGCCGGCAGGGTACGCCGCGGGTACTTCGTCGCCGGGCTCGGCGGGGCCCAGTTCGGCACCACCGGGGCCGTCGACCGGCTGCGGGCCGGTGGTGAGAGCCCCGACGCGGTGGTGCTGGCCGCGACCGATCCGGCCAACCCGTACGGCGCCGCGCTGCCGTGGCCGGAGCGCCGGGTGCGTGGCCTGGAGGGCACGGGTCCGGCCCCACCGTCGACCGGCGCGGCCGGGCCCCGCCGGTCGACGGCGGACGCCGGGCACCGGCCGGGGCGGAAGGCCGGCGCCCTCGTCGTCCTGGTCGCGGGTCGGCTCGTGCTCTACGTCGAGCGGGGCGGCCGGACCCTGCTCTCCTGGGACGTCGAGGACGGCTCGGGCGGGCAGGACCCCTCGTGCCCCGACGGCCCGGTGTCCGGGGCCGAGGTCCTCCGCCGGGCCGTCGACGCCCTGGCCCGCGCCGTCCGGGACGGCGCCCTCGGCCGGCTGACCGTCGAGCGTGCCGACGGTGCGAACCTGCTGGATCCCGCCCACCCGCTGGCGGGCCCGCTCGCCGCGGCCGGCTTTCACCTCACCCCGCGGGGCCTGCGCATCCGGAGCTGACAACCCGTCCCGTCGGCACAGGTCAGCGGGTGGTCGTCGCCGCCGCCAACCGGTTGGAGGTCGCGGAGGACAGCAGGTGCGAGGCTCCCGGGACCGGCCGGACGTACGAGGAGAGCAGGAGGTTCGCCGACCCGGCTCCCGGGTGCCGGACGGCGCCCGGGGTCGCCGCCGAGAGGAGTGCCTGCCGTACCGCCGCGGGAGACATCGACGGCGACCGCTGCAGGTGCAGGGCCACAACCCCGGCCACGTGCGGAGCCGCCATCGAGGTGCCGTCCATCGTGACGAGCGAGGTCCTGGAGCCGATACCCGCCGAGGCGATCGACGCCCCCGGTGCGAACAGGTCGACGCACGGCCCGTAGTTGGAGTAGGAGGTGCGTTCGTCGCGCCGGTCGGTGGCCGCGACAGTGACGGCGGCCGGGGACCGGCCGGGGGACCGTCTGCAGGCATCCGTCCGGTCGTTGCCCGCCGCGACGACGTAGGTGACCCCCGAGGCGACCGAGCGGTCGAGTGCCCGGTCGAGTGCGGCGGATCCCGCACCGCTCATGCTGAGGTTGGCCACCGACGGCCCGGAGCGGTGGGCCGTCACCCAGTCGATGCCGGCGATCACGGCGGAGAGCGTTCCCCTGCCGTCGCAGCCGGCCACCCGGACCGGGACGATCGTCACACCCTTGGCGACCCCCTGGGTCGACCCGCCGAGGACCCCGGCCACGTGGGTGCCGTGGCCGTCGCAGTCCGCGGTCCCCCTTCCGTCCGGGACGGCGCCGTACCCGGCGCGCACCCGCCCTGCGAGCTCCTGGTGATCGGAGCGAACACCGGTGTCGAGCACGTAGGCGTCCACACCGGCCCCGGTCGACACGTAGGCGTAGGTGCCGTTCAGCGGGAGGGCCCGCTGGTCGATCCGGTCGAGTCCCCACGGGGCCCTCGGCTGGGTGGTCGCCACGCCGATCACCCGGTCCGCCTCGACGAAGGCGACGTCGGGATCCCGGCTGACCGCTGCGAGCTGCTCGCCGTCCATCGTGGCGACGAAGCCGTGGAGTGCCGCCCGGTACTCGCCGAGCACCCGCGCGCCCCTCACCCTCGCCCTGCGCACGGCGGCCGGGCTCCTCCCCGTCCCGGCCGGCCTCACGGCTGCCCGTCCTGCCGAGAGGACCACCACGTACCGCCCGGGGATCACGGTTCCCGGAGCCGCCGCGGGCCGGGGCAGCCGGTCGGGGGTGGCTGCGGCCCCGGAGGTCGGTCCGGGCACGGTCGCCGAGAGGGTCAGCAGGAGGACCAGAAGGCTCACCCTCAATCGCATAGAGCTACGACTATCACACGCAAAGTCACGTGCTTGGGGTGGGCCGGTGCGGCGGGGTCCGCAGCCGCGGGACGGGCAGCCACGGGCACGGTATGGGCGCCAGGTGGCGCGTCGGACTCGCGGAGGGGGGACCGGGCGGCGTCCTCAGGCGGCGGAGACCAGGCCTCCGGCACGCAGGGCGACGTCCTTGGCCAGGTCGTCCGGCACGGTGTCGGGCACCCTGACCGCGTCGACGACGAGGTTCTCCGCCGCGGCGACCCGCTGGCTGACCTCGCTCAGCACCGAGGAGAGCGGGACGTCGAGGGCACCGCAGATCGAGGCCAGCAGCTCGGAGGAGGCTTCCTTCTGACCCCGCTCGACCTCGCTCAGGTACCCCAGGGACACCCTGGCCTGGGACGAGACCTCCCGAAGCGTCCGGCCCTGCTGACGGCGGGCGTGACGGAGCACGTCGCCGATCTCCTGCCGCAACAGCACCACGACGCGCCCTCCTTCCGTCCGCACCTTCCCCTGCCGGACCTCATCGGCTGTCCCGGCCGGTACCTGTAGAAGCCGTTCGAGCGTCAACCTCTCCGTCTCCTCACCGACGTCTCGCCTCACCCACCGTACCTCGGTCGAGCGGACGGTGCTCAGGCGGCACGGACTGTCATACCGGGGCAACTCCGGATGGCAGCTCGCCCGCAGCCCGGAGCAGCAGGTCGAGCACCGCGCCGGCTGCCGCCGACCGCACCGCGTCCCGTGTCCCCGGGAGCGACAGGGCGAGGGTCCGTATTCCGGCCGGCCCGGCGACGGCCACGTGCACGGTGCCCTGCGGATGTCCGTCGGCAGGCCCCGGCCCGGCGACCCCGGTGGTGGAGATCCCCCAGGAGCCGCCGAGCAGCCTCCTGACGCCCTCGGCCAACTGGGCCGCGACGTCGGCATCGACGGGTCCCACCCGGGCCAGCAACGCGGCGTCGACCCCGAGGAGCTCGCGCTTGAGGTCGGTCGCGTAGCAGACCACCCCTCCACGGAGGACGGCCGAGGCCCCGGCCACGTCGACCACCCGGGCACAGACGAGCCCTCCGGTGAGGGACTCGGCGACGGCCAGCGACTCGCCCCGGTCGCGAAGGAGCGCGACCACCCGCTCGGCGACCCCCGGCTCCTCACCGGCAGCGCTCATCCCCCGGGCTCCCCGGTCACCCGATCGCCGGACGGCAGCCGATCGCCGGACGCCGGCGGCTCCCCGGTCACCTGTCGGCCGTCGGTCGCCATGGCCTGCCGGGAGGCCGCCCTGGCCGCCGCCCTGGCCGCCCGCTTGCGACGGGTCCGCTCGCTGGTCTGCCGCAGCCGCCACGCCTGGGCGACGTAGTCGATCCCGGTCCCCACGGTCAGCAGCACCGCCAGCGCCATGACCCAGACCGCGACGAGGTGCCCCACCCCGACGAGGGGCAGCAGGAAGAGCGTGATCGCCAGGGCCTGGGCTGCGGTCTTCACCTTGCCGCCGCGCCCCGCCGGCATGATCCCGTGCCGGATCACCACCAGGCGCATCAGGGTGATCCCGATCTCCCTGACCAGCACGATGACGGTGACCCACCAGGCGAGTTCATCGAGGACGGACAGCCCCACCAGGGCCGTCCCCACCAGGGCCTTGTCCGCGAGCGGGTCCGCGATCTTCCCGAGGTCGGTGACCAGCCCGCGACGCCGGGCGAGGTCACCGTCCACGCGGTCGGTGACGACGGCGACGGCGAAGACCACCGCCGCGGCGGTACGCCAGCCGCTCGTCTCCCCGCCCTCGTGCAGGAGCAGCCAGCCGAAGACCGGGACGAGCACCAGGCGGAGCAGGGTCACCGCGTTCGCCGCGTTCCAGGGGCTGACCCGGCCACGGGATCCCTCACCGACGCCGGGTCCGGGGGGAACGCTCCCGGCCACGGGAACGCTCCCGTCCACGGGAGGCTGCCCGCCCGTGGGCGGCGGGTGGGCGCCGGGGGCCGGCAGTGGGCTCAGCACCTCGTCGGGCACCGACGGACCGCCGCTCACGCCCGGACCCCGAGACTCCCGTGACCGGACCTCGCCCGTGCCGGCTCCGCCACCAGGTCGGCGCCCGCGGCACCGACGACGACCGCCTCGACGAACGACCCGACCGGGTACCGCTCCGCCCCGTGCCCGAGGCCGAGACGGGTCTCACCGTCGACCTCGGGACCCTGGTGATCGGCCCTGCCCACCAGCACCCCCTCCTCGGCGTCGACCTCCTCGACGAGGACCCTGACAGTCTCGCCGATCCGGTCCTCGGCCCGTTGCGCCATGAGCTCCTCGACGAGCGAGGTGATCCGCTCCCGCCGGACGGCAACCTCCTCGGGATCCACCGTGCCGGGGAGCGTCTCCGCCTCGGTGTGGTCCTCGTCGGAGTAGCCGAACACCCCCACGTGGTCCAGCCCGGCCGCCTGCAGGAACCGCTCGAGCTCGACGATGTCCCGCTCGGTCTCGCCAGGGAACCCGACGATGACGTTGGACCGGATCCCCGCCCCGGGGCACCGCTCCCGGATGTCCCGGATCAGGGCGAGGAAGTCCTCGGTCCCGCCGAACCGCCGCATCCGGCGCAGCAGGGTCGGCGACGCGTGCTGGAAGGACAGGTCGAAGTAGGGCGCGACCCCAGGGGTGGACGCGATCGTCTCGACCAGCCCGGGGCGCATCTCGGCCGGCTGGAGGTAGGACACCCGCACCCGGTCCACCCCGTCCACGGCGGCGAGCCGCGGTAGCAGGCCCTCCAGCATCCGGACGTCGCCGAGGTCCTTGCCGTAGGAGGTGGAGTTCTCGCTGACCAGGAACAGCTCCCGGACCCCCTGCCCGGCCAGCCACCGGGCCTCGGCGAGCACCTCCTCCGGCGGCCGGGACACGAACGAGCCACGGAACCGGGGGATGGCGCAGAAGGCGCACCGCCGGTCGCACCCCGAGGCGATCTTCAACGGCGCCCACGGCCCGCCGGCCAGTCGCCTGCGCACGATCGGGGGCCCGCTCGGCGGCGTGGGGACCGCGGACAGATCCGGTCCGGACCCCCCGACCCCTGCGCCGACCGGTCCGGACGCCCCTGCCCCGACCGGGCCCGGCGCCTGGCCGTGACCGGGCAGGCCGGCACCCGACCTGGCGCCGGGGGCCAGCGGCAGCAGCAACCGCCGGTCCCTCGGCACGTGCGACTCCGGGCGTTCCCCGCGCAGCACCGCGTCGAGGTGCGCGGACAGCTCGCGGTAGGAGTCGAAGCCGAGGACCGCGTCGGCCTCGGGGAGGGACGCCGCCAGCTCCCGGCCGTAGCGTTCGGCCAGGCAGCCGACGGCGACCACGGCCCTGGTCGCCGTGGACGGGTCGTCCCGCGTCGTGACGGCCTCGAACACGGTGTTGATGGAGTCGCTCTTGGCCTGCTCGACGAACCCGCAGGTGTTGATCACAGCGACCTCGGCCTCGGCCGGTTCGGTGACGAGACGCCACCCCGCCGCGGCCAACCGGCCCGCGAGCTCCTCGGAGTCCACGTCGTTGCGGGCGCACCCGAGGGTGACGAGGGCGACCGTGTGCGAGCCGGGAGGGACGGGAGCGGTCACCTGCCCAGGCTATCGGCGCGGACGGACAAGGGTGGTGCTGTGCCCGGACGCACGCCGTCCACGGCTCAGTCCGAGCCCTCGTCGAGCAGTGCCCGCATGGACCGGGTCGGCGGCAGCCAGGCCCCGCCCTCGGGGAGGTTGTCCAGCCGGACCCGCGGCAGCGGCGCGATGAAGGCCCCGGGGACGTCCTCGAGGTCGACGAAGGTCAGCAGCTCCGACTCCTGGGCGTAGCCGGCGACCTCGGCGAAGGAGAGCACGAGGACCTCGACCCCGCGCCGGGCCAGGTCCTCCAGCGGGCCGAGGAAGTTGCGGCCGTCGCCGCTGGCCACGACGAGCCGGCAGAGCCGGTGGGTCTCGGCACGCCCCGCGATGTGGGCGAGCATGTCGGCGTCCACGTCGTCGTCCGGACCCAGTTTCGGCCGGGCGAACACGGCGTACCCGAACGAACGGATCGCCTCGACCCAGCCCCGCATGGTGACCGCGCCGCCCGGCGGCACGTTGGCGAACACGCAGCCCTCGACGTCCCGGTCCCCCGCGTGCTGGAGGAGCCAGCGGGCGACGGCGTCGAACCGGGGACGCGAGGACGGCGTCGGCCTGCCACCGATGACGTTGGCCAGGGTCATGTCCACGTTGGGGGCGTCCCACACCAGCAGGTCGAGCTCCGGACGCCCGTCACCGCCCGCGCGGCCCTGCTCCGTGACCATGGCCCGGTGGTCTCTGACCGTGGTCATCGCTGCGTCCTCATCCCTGGAGTCACTCGTCACCGTCGATCCCGCCAACACCCTCACCCATCGCTCGTCATCTTGCTCACCCGTCGTCCCGACCGGGCTCCCAGACGTCCTCGATCCGTCCCGCGTCGTCGTCCGGGGGGTCCTCGCCGCGGAGCATGGCCAGGGTGGCCGCCAGGTCGTCCGGCTTGACCAGGACGTCCCTGGCCTTGCTCCCCTCGCTGGGGCCCACGATCTCCCGGCTCTCCAGCAGGTCCATCAGCCGGCCTGCCTTGGCGAAGCCGACCCGGAGCTTGCGCTGCAGCATCGACGTCGAGCCGAACTGGGTACCGATGACGAGCTCGGCGGCCTGCACCAGGAGGTCGAGGTCGTCCCCGATGTCGTCGTCGACCTGCTTCTTCGCCGTCGGCGCGGCGACGTCCTCGCGGTAGTTCGGCTGCAGTTGGCCCTTGACGTGCGCGACCACCCGGTGGATCTCGGACTCGGTGACCCAGGCGCCCTGGACCCGCATCGGCTTGCTCGCGCCCATCGGCAGGAACAGGCCGTCGCCCTGCCCGATGAGCTTCTCCGCCCCCGGCTGATCGAGGACGACCCGGGAGTCGGTGATCGAGGACGTCGCGAAGGCCATCCGGCTCGGGACGTTCGCCTTGATCAGCCCGGTGACGACGTCGACGCTGGGACGCTGGGTCGCCAGCACCAGGTGGATGCCCGCGGCCCGGGCGAGCTGGGTGATCCGGACGATGGAGTCCTCGACGTCCCTCGGGGCGACCATCATCAGGTCGGCCAGCTCGTCGACGATGACCAGCAGGTACGGGTACGGGCTGAGCACCCGCTCGCTGCCGGGCGGCACCTTGACCTTCCCCGCCCGGACCGCCTTGTTGAAGTCGTCGATGTGCTTGAACCCGAAGTCGGCGAGGTCGTCGTAGCGGCAGTCCATCTCCTTGACCACCCACTGCAGCGCCTCGGCAGCCTTCTTCGGGCTCGTGATGATCGGCGTGATGAGGTGCGGGATCCCCTCGTAGGCGGTGAGCTCGACCCGCTTCGGGTCGACGAGGACCATCCGGACCTCGTCCGGCGTCGAGCGCATGAGGATGGAGACGATCATCGAGTTGACGAAGCTGGACTTGCCGGCTCCGGTGGCACCGGCGACGAGCAGGTGCGGCATCTTGGCCAGGTTGGCCACCACGTAACCGCCCTCGACGTCCTTGCCGACCCCCATGATCATGGGGTGCTCGCCGCGGCGGGCCGCGGTGCTGCGCAGCACGTCGCCGAGGGAGACGGTCTCCCGGTCCGTGTTGGGGATCTCGATGCCGATGGCCGACTTGCCGGGGATGGGCGAGAGGATCCGCACGTCGGCGCTGGCGACCGCGTAGGAGATGTTCTTGCTCAGCGCGGTGACCCGCTCCACCTTGACCGCAGGGCCCAGCTCCACCTCGTACCGGGTGACCGTCGGGCCCCGGGTGAACCCGGTGACCTGGGCGTCGATCTCGAACTGGTCCAGGACCGTGGTGAGCGCCTCGAGCACCCGGTCGTTGGCGGCGCTGCGGGCCTTGTGCGGCGAACCGGGCGCGAGGGCGTCGGAGGGCGGCAGCGTGTAGGTCACGTCGCCGGCGAGCTGGAGCTGCTCGACCCGCTGCGGGATGGGCGTCGTGGGCGGCGGCTCCAGGGCCGCCCTGGCCTGCTCCTCTCCCGCGTCGGCACCGGACGCCCGGTCCGTGCCCCCCCTCGCCTTGGCACGGGTCCTGGCTGCGGTCTTCGCCTCGACGGCGGTGACGTCGTACACGGTGGTCGGGGCGGTCTCGCCGGTGGCGGTCGCGGCGGCAGGAGCGGTGGACCCCGGCTTCGGCGGGTCGGTGACGATCGCCTTCTCGAAGGCCTCGTCCCCTGCCCGCGGCCCCTCGTCGGAGGTCCTGGACCTGCGGAACAGCCCGCGCCGCCCCGCGTGCCGGGCGAGCCCGGTCGGCACCGTCTCCTCGCCGTCGCCTGTCGGCGGCCGGGTTCCGGTGAACCACGCCCGGAGCTCGCGGACCCGGGCGGGGATCGCGTGCACCGGGGTTGCGGTGATCACGAGCACGCCGAAGAAGGCCAGCAGCAGGAGCAGGGGGACGGCGACGTAGACGGTGACCCCGCTGGCCAGCGGGGAGGCGGCGAGGAACCCGAGGATCCCGCCGGCGTCCTGCATCCGCTCCGCGCCGTCCGGGGGGCTCGGGATGTCCGCCGCGACGTGCACCAGCCCGGTCACGGCGATCCCGGTGGCCACCGTGCCGACCGCGATCCGGTTGGTGTCGGCGACCTCCTCCGGCACCCGCAGCAGCCGGACCCCGAGGGCGAGCAGGATCAGCGGCACCACCAGCCCGACCCGGCCGAAGGTGCCGGCGACGACGGCGTGCACGCCGTCCCCCGCGCGCCCGGGCATGCCCCACCACTCCCTGGCGGCCACGACGATCGCCAGGCCGATGAGGAAGAGCCCGAGACCGTCCCTGCGGTGCGCGGGATCGAGGTCGCGCGCCCCGCGACCGATCCGCCGGGCGGTGCCGCCCACGAGGTGGGCGCACCCCATCCACAGCCCGCGGACCAGGCGCAACGGCAGCGGCAACCGGTTCCGCGCGGTGCGGGTGGTGGTGATCGGGCGGGTCCTGGACGTGCTGCCGGACACCCGGGGGGAGCGCCCCCGACCGGCGGTGGAGCCGGAACGCGGGGAGCTGCCCGTCGACCGGGTCGACGTCGTGCTCCGGGACCGCCCGGAGGTCGAGGACGTACGGGGGGCCATGCTCGGCAGGCTACGGGATCGGCTCCCGCCTCACCCGTGCCACACGCCGGGACGCCCCGGGCGAGAACGACCTCCGACCCAACCGGGGCCTATGGGACGCTCCCCTGCCATCACGCCTCGATGACCACCGGGATGATCATCGGCCGGCGGCGGTAGGCCTCGTTCACCCAGCGCCCGACGACACGGCGGACCACCTGCTGGAGGGCGTGGGTGTCGGCACTGCCGCCGGAACCGGCCTCCTCGAGCGCGTCGGCGATGGCGGGGCAGACCCGGTCGAACACCGTCTCGTCCTCGGCGAAGCCCCTGGCGTGGATCTCCGGTCCGGCGACCACCTTGCCGGTGCCGGAGTCCACCACGACGACGATGGAGATGAAGCCCTCCTCGCCGAGGATCCGCCGGTCCTTGAGGTCCGCCTCGGTGATCTCACCGACGCTGGAGCCGTCGACGTAGACGTAGCCGCACTCCACGGCTCCGGCGACGCGGGCGACCCCGTCGACGAGGTCGACGACGACGCCGTCCTCGGCGATGACGGCGTGGGCCGGCGGGACCCCGGTCTGCACGGCCAGCTCGGCGTTCGCCACGAGGTGACGCATCTCGCCGTGCACCGGCAGCACGTTGCGGGGCTTGACGATGTTGTAGAGGTAGAGCAGCTCCCCGGCACTGGCGTGCCCGGAGACGTGCACCCGGGCGTTGCCCTTGTGCACCACCCTCGCCCCCAGCCGGGTCAGCCCGTTGATCACGCGGTAGACGGCGTTCTCGTTCCCCGGGATCAGCGAGGAGGCCAGGACCACGGTGTCGCCGGGACCGACGCTCACCCGGTGGTCGCGGTTCGCCATCCGGGACAGGGCCGCCATGGGCTCGCCCTGGGACCCGGTGCACATGAGGACGACCTCGTCCTCCGGGAGGTCGTCGACGGCCTTGACGTCGACGAGGACCTCGTCCGGGACGGAGAGGTACCCGAGCTCGCGCGCGACGCCCATGTTGCGGACCATGGACCGGCCGACCAGCGCCACCTTGCGCCCGTGCTCCTGCGCGGCGTCGAGCACCTGCTGCACCCGGTGCACGTGCGAGGCGAAGGACGCGACGATGATCCGCTTCCGGGCCGAGGCGAAGACGGAGTCGAGGATCGGGGCGATCTCCCGCTCCGAGACGGTGAACCCCGGCACATCGGCGTTCGTCGAGTCGGCCATGAGCAGGTCGACCCCGGCCTCGCCGAGCCGGGCGAAGGCCCTGAGGTCGGTGATCCGGCCGTCGAGCGGCAACTGGTCCATCTTGAAGTCGCCGGTGTGCACGACAGTGCCGGCCGAGGTGCGCACCGCGACCGCGAGCGCGTCCGGGATGGAGTGGTTGACCGCGACGAACTCGCACTCGAACGGGCCGAAGCGCTCCACCTGCCCCTCGCGGACGGTGAGCGAGTACGGGGTGATCCGGTGCTCGCGCAGCTTGGCCTCGACGAAGGCGAGGGTGAGCTGTGACCCGACGAGGGGCAGGTCGTCCCGCAGCCGGAGCAGGTAGGGGACGGCGCCGATGTGGTCCTCGTGGCCGTGGGTGAGCACGACGGCGACGATGTCGTCGAGCCGGTCGGCGAGGTAGGAGAAGTCGGGGAGGATCAGGTCGACGCCGGGCTGGTGGTCCTCGGGGAAGAGGACCCCGCAGTCGATGACGAGGAGCTTCCCCTCGTGTTCGAGGACGTCCATGTTCCGGCCGATCTCGCCGAGACCGCCGAGCGGGACGATCCGGAGACCGCCCTCCGGCAGCGGAGGGGGCGGGGTCAGCTCGGGGTGCGGGTGACTCACCGGGTGACTGCCTCCTCGAGATCCGACCGCAGGACGGCGACCTCCTCGTCGGTCGCCGCCACCAGGGGCAGCCGCATCACCCTGTTCGCGAGCACCCCCTGGAGCTCGAGGGCGGCCTTGGCCATGATGGCGCCCTGGGTCCTCGTCATGATCCCACGGACCGGTCCGATCAGGGCGTTGTGGACGGCGCGGGCCGCCGCCAGGTCGCCGGCGTCGACGGCCCGGACCAGTTCGGCGTACCGGGCCGCCGCGACGTGCCCGACGACGCTGACCAGCCCCGAGGCACCGTGAGCGAGCCAGGCGAGGTTCAGCGCGTCGTCACCGCAGTAGTAGGCGAGGTCGGTGCGGGCCATGACCTCCGAGCCGGCGAACAGGTCCCCGGTGGCCTCCTTGACCGCGACGATGCGCTGGTGCTCGGCCAGCCGGAGCAGCACCGGCGTGGTGATCCGGATCCCGGTCCTGCCTGGGATGTCGTAGAGCATGACCGGCAGGTCGGTCGCGTCGGCGACGGCGGTGAAGTGCTCGACCAGCCCGGCCGCGGGGGGCTTGTTGTAGTAGGGGCTCACCACGAGCAGGCCGTGCGCCCCGGCCTTCGCCGCCTGTTCCGCGAGCTCGACGCTGTGCCGGGTGTCGTTGGTGCCGACCCCGGCGAGCACGTGGGCACGGCTGCCGACGGCTTCGAGGACGGCGCGGAGCAGCGCCTCCTTCTCGGCGTCGGTCGTGGTCGGGGACTCACCGGTGGTCCCGGACACCACGAGGCCGTCGTTGCCGCTGTCCACGAGATACGCCGCGAGGCGCTGGGCCGCGTCGAGGTCCAGGGCCCCACCGGCGTCGAACGGGGTCACCATCGCCGTGAGGACGGCGCCGAAGGGTCGCTGCGGAAGGGGGGCAGGCATGGGCTTAAGGTACCGGCCCGCCCCACCCTCCCGACGACGGTGAGGTCCGCGCCGTCCCGGGGACCGGCGTCGACGGACGGCGGGAACGGGGCGGGACCCGCCGGGGACCGGCCGGGCCGCGACGGCAGGGAGCCCCGGCGCTGTCCGCTCGGGGGTCCGGGCAGCACCGGGGCTCGATGTGAGTATCGGGCTGTTCCGGCTCCGGCGTTAAGTCGTTAAGCGCGACATTGGTGTGACATGCATCACACCTCGCCCTCGTCGCCACTCCCGCCCGGTCAGGGAGCCACCCTGCCGTTGGCCTCGAACGCGGCGTGGGTCAACGGCATCAGCCGTGCCCACTCCTCCTCCATCCGCTCGGCGCACAGCTCGATCTCACGCTGCGGGAAGGACGGGAACCGCGAGTCCGGCCTGCTGGTGCGCAGGGACAGGAAGTTCATCAGTGCCCGGGCGTTCATGGTCACGTACATCGACGAGTAGATGGTCAGCGGGAGGACGATCCGGGCGACCTCCCTCGCCACCCCGGCGTCGAGCATCCGCCGGTAGGACGCGTAGGCTCGGCGGCAGGACTGCTTCGTCTCCGCCTCGACCAGGGCGTGCTGCTCCGCCGTCCCCTCCCGGAACTCGTAGTGCCCCGGCTTGCCGACCTGGGTCAGCCTCCGGTCGGGACCGGGGACGTAGAACATCGGCCGGAGCTGCCGGTACCGGCCGCTCTCCTCGTTGTAGGAGGCGATCCGGTGCCGCATGAACTCACGGAACACGAAGATCGGGGCCTGCACGTAGAACGTCATCGACGAGTGCTCGAAGGGGGTGCCGTGCCGGTCCCGCATCAGGTAGTTGATCAGCCCGGCGGAGCGCGAGGCGTCGGCGTCGACCTGCTCCAGGCTGCGCTCGCCCTGGGTGGAGACCCGGGCGGCGAAGAGGACGTCGGAGTCCTGGGCGGCGGAGCGGACCAGTTCTACGGTGACGTCGGACCGGAACACGACGTCGTCGGCCGAGTCGTCACCGCCCGCCCCGGCGGAGGACGACCCCTCCGGGGCGGGCGGGTTCACGACCACGACCGGTGGCACGTCGACGCGTAGGTCCACTGGAGGTCCCGAGCTGGAGGCGGGTCTCGGGGCTGCGCGCGAAACGGTGTCGTCGACCACGGCACGACCCTACCGAGCGGCTCCGACATCCGGCGCCCAGGTGGGACGGAACCTGTGGTCAACGCCGGGCCGAGGACGCGGCGGGATCCGCGACGACCGAGCCGAGGAACAGCAGCTCCGGGTGGAACATGTTGCCGTCGAGGGCGTAGGAGCCGACGCCGGTGAGGTCGCCGGCCGCCAGGCTGTAGCCGAAGTCGGTGTCCTCGTGCGGTGAGCCGGGGACGCCGTGCAGCCCAGCCCCCAGCACGAGCGGGGCGATGGCACCGTTGCCCGTGAGCGTGCCCTGTGGTCCTCCGGAGAGCACCCACACCAGGCTCTCCTCCCAGTCCTCCGGAGGTTCGTCGCCGGAGTAGCTGTTGGGGAGGATCGTGGTGACGGCGAGGTCGTCGTACCCGTCGCCGGTGAGGTCGCCGGTGGCGAGGGGACCGTCGGGGACGGCCAAACCGTCCTCGGGCCCCTTGTCCACCCAGTCCAGGTCCTTGACGACCCGGTTCGTCCCGTCGGACAGGGCGACGGCGACGGCGCGGTTCGCGGCGACCGCGAGGTCGGGCTTGCGGTCACCGTCGAAGTCGGGACGACCGGAGCCCATGGCCCCCCGCACGGTCACGGACGTGGCCCCGGCCCCCGTCGCCGGCGTGGTGCCGGTGGTCCGCCCGGCGGTCCCGGCACGGGCGAGGCAGGCGAGGAACGTGACCGTGACCAGCAGCCCGGTGACGGCGGCGGCACCGACGAGCGGGCGGCGTCGACTGGATTGACGCTGTTCCCCGTCGGAGTCGTTGCACCCGGGCTCACCCGACCGGTCAGGCCGGGTCGCGGTGCGTGAGCCTCACCACGACGGACCGGCCGGGTTGCCGCGGTCGGAAGTCGTCCGGCCGGAGCTCGGTGACGTGTCGGACGTCGAACCGGTCGCGGAGGGCGTCCAGGTCGGTTCCCGGGTCGAGGGCGAGGACGGCGGCGCGGAAGGCGATGCCGTCCAGCCCGGGCAGCAGGTCCTCGGTGACCGCTGCCGGGAGGTTGCCCAGCAGGACGTCGAACGCCAGCTCGGGCAGCACGGCCCGCGCGTCTCCCCGGATCACGGTGGCGGCCGGGAAGGCCAGGGCGAGGTGGGCCGCCCAGGCGTCGTCCAGCTCCACGAGGACCAGCCCCGCGTGCGCCGGCAGGCGGGCGGCCACCGTGCCGGCACCCGCCCCGGCCTCCACGACCCGGTCGGTCGGCCGGATGCCCGCAGCCGTGACGATGAGCTCGATCTTGTCGGTGGCGCACAGGAAGTACTGCTCCAGCGCGGGATCGGTCACGTGCCCCTCCTGATCTCCCTGTTGCCCCGACGCCGTGCCCGCCCGATCGACGGTGCCGGCCGCGGGTCCGGTCGCGGCGCGGTCGGCGGCCGGTTGTCCGGAGGTTCGCGGACGCCGAGAGGGTTAGGGTTGATCCTCGTGTCTATCGCCGAGAGCGTCGACGCCCACCCCCCCGAACCGTCCCCGCCCGGGGTCGCCACGAGCGGCTCCGACCCGGCAACCCCCCGCCCCGACCTGCCCGGACAAGGGCAGCGGGAGATCCTCGAGCACGAACAGGCCTACCTCGCCCGGACCGTCCACCGGCGGCTCGGATCCCTCGTCGACGACCCCTCGACGGCCCTCTTCTTCGGCCGGATCGACCGGGTGGACGGCGAACGCCGGTACGTCGGCAGGCGGCACGTCGCCGACGCCGCCGGGGGAGGCGGGATGCTGGGTGAGGTGTTGGGCGGAGTCGTCGGCCACGGGATGACCGTGCCGAGGAGCACCGACCCCGACGGAGGCTCGTGACCACCGGACCGCGGGATCGGCGGGAGGGCTGCCCCGCCGCGGCACCGGCGCAGCCGGACACCGGACGGCGGCCCGCCCCGGCCCGGGCCGCGGTGTGGCGGCAGTCGCTGTCCGTCGGGATCGCCACCGGCACCTACGGGCTGTCGTTCGGGGCGCTCGCGGTCGGCACCGGGCTGTCCGTCGCGCAGGCCTGCGCGTTGAGCCTGCTCATGTTCACGGGCGGGTCGCAGTTCGCCTTCGTCGGCGTCGTCGGTGCCGGGGGCGGCACGCCGGCTGCGGTGGCCACGGCGGGTCTCGTCGGGGCGAGGAACGGGTTCTACGGCCTGCAGACCTCCCGCCTCGTCGTGCCCCGGTCCTGGCCGCACCGGCTGCTCGCGGCCCAGGCGACCATCGACGAGTCCACGGCGACGTCCACAGCCCAGGCCGCGCTGCACCCGGAGCGGCCGGAGCTGGCCCGGCTCGGCTTCTGGAGCACCGCGGCCTCGGTGTTCGCGCTCTGG
Source organism: Actinomycetales bacterium (assembly GCA_012719445.1). Taxonomy (GTDB): domain Bacteria; phylum Actinomycetota; class Actinomycetes; order Actinomycetales; family Kineosporiaceae; genus JAAYAH01. Next base: position 29,726 of record JAAYAH010000023.1, read on the forward strand.
AACGTGGCGACCCTGCTCGGGGCCCTGCTCGGGGACGCCCTCGGCGACCCGCGGAGCCTCGGGATGGACGCCGCAGCCGCCGCGGCGTTCCTCGCCCTGCTGTGGCCGCGGCTGCGGTCGGCGACCCCGCTCACCGTCGCGGTCGCGGCGGCGGTCGTCGCACTGGGATGCGTCCCGGTCCTGCCGGCCGGAGCACCGGTGCTGGTTGCAGCCGCCGTCGGTGTCGCCGCGGGCTGGTGGACCCGGTGAACGGGTGGACGGCGGTGCTCGCCGCGTCCGCGGTGTGCTTCGCGGTGAAGCTGCTCGGGTACGTCGCGCCGCCGCGGTGGCTGGAACGGCCGCGGGTTGCCCGGGTCTCCGCGCTGGTGACCGTCGCCCTGCTCGCGGCACTGGTCGCCGTCCAGACGGCGGCGGCGGACCGCGCCGTCGTCGTGGACGCCCGCGTCCCCGCGCTCGCGGTCGCGGTCCTGGCCCTGCTGCTCAGGGCGCCGTTCGTCGTCGTCGTGGTGCTGGCCGCCGTGGTCGCCGGCCTGCTGCGGGCCCTCGGGCTCGCCGGCTGACAGAGAGCCCACTCGGCGCGGGATGCAGGGTTTCCGGGGGCGATCACCCCCGGAAACCCTGCATCATCCGTCAGCCGGCGGAACAGGTCACCGTGGGGACGGCGTTGGTGCCGTTCCAGGTGCCGATGAATCCGAAGCTGATGGCGGCTCCCGCCGCGAGGGCGCCGTTGTAGGCGACGTTCGTCGCGGTGACGGCGGACCCGCTGGTGGTCACCGCCGCTCCCCATGCCTGGCTGACGGTCTGGCCGTTGGCGAAGGTCCAGGTCACCGTCCAGCCGTTGACGGCACTGCTCCCCGCGGTCACCCTGACCTCCCCCTGGAACCCGCCGGGCCACTGGCCGACGACCGTGTAGACCGCCGTGCAGGACCCGCCGGTGCCACCGCCCGACGTCGTGGTGACCGGCCGGGTCGTCGTGGTGGTCGACGTCGTGGTGACCGGCCGGGTCGTCGTGGTGGTCGACGTCGTGGTGACCGGCCGGGTCGTCGTGGTGGTCGACGTCGTGGTGACCGGC
>JAAYAH010000186.1 GCA_012719445.1 Actinomycetales bacterium
CGGCGTCCTATGCGGTGGCCAGTTCCTGGCCGGGCGGGTTCGTGGCCAACGTCAACGTCACCGCCGGCTCCTCGGCGATCACCGGGTGGCGGGTCACCATGACCCTGCCCAGCGGAGCGGCGATCTCCAACATGTGGAACGGAGTCAACTCCGCCACCACCGGCACCGTCACGGTCACCAACCAGAACTACAACGGCTCCCTCGGCGCCGGACAGTCCACCAGCTTCGGCTTCCAGGGCACCGGCACCGGCAGCGGCGCCACCGTCTCCTGCACCGCCAGCTGACGGTCGTCTCCCACACCGCCGGTTGAGGACCGTCTCCCGCACCGTCGGCTGATCCGTCCTCGGCTCCGGTCTCGTCCCGCTCACCCGGGACGAGACCGGAGTCGGTCATGCTCCGCCCGCCCTCAGTCCTGTCCCGCCCGCTGATCGTCCCGCGCCCCGAAGGTGTAGACCATGACGCTCGAACGTCCCTGTCTCCGGCACCCGGTTCTGTTGCGTTCCGCGGCGTTCCTCGCCTCGACAGCCCTCCTGGCGACGGTGGTCGGCGTGACGGCGCCCGCGGTCGCCGTCGTCGGGGATGGCACCCCGTCCGACCCGAACATCGCCTTCGTGGGGAGGTGGGACACGACCAACGCCTCGGCGTACGTCCCGAACTGGGCGGGTGCCTACGTCAAGACCGGGTTCACCGGTACGACGGTCAAGCTCAGGCAGCGCAGGACGATCGATCTCTACTACAGCATCGACGGGGCGCCGTACAGCTACCTGACGAACGTAAGCGGCACGGTGAATCTCACGCCGACGCCGCTCGCCTCGGGGAACCACACCCTCCAGGTCTCCTACCGGGTGGTGGGCGGGTCCTACACCGGGGACGCGGTGTTCCAGGGGCTCGTACTCGACTCGGGGGCGAGGACGCTGCCGACGAACGTCTCGCCGAAGCTGATCGAGTTCGTCGGGGACTCGATCACCCTGGGCACCACGTCCAGCAAGGTGGCTCTGACCGCCTACGGCTGGCTGGTGGGGGAGCAGCTCGGGGTTGAGCACACCCAGCTCGGGTACGGGGGCGGGTGCCTCGTCGCCTCGGCCGACGGCTGCGCCAGCGTCGCGGCGCGGTTCCTCAAGACCGGGTACGCGGCCACCAGTGCGAACTGGGACTTCTCCCGGTACCAGGCCAGTGCCGTGGTCATCAACCTGGGGACCAACGACAGGAGTCACTCGGTCTCCAGCGCCGATTTCCAGAACGGGTACGTCGCGTTCCTCAGGACGGTGCGGTCGAAGTACCCGAACGCCGTCATCTTCGCCATGCGGACCTTCTCCGGGCGGTACCCGAGTGAGACCCAGGCGGCGGTCCAGACGGTCAACAACGGTGGAGACCGGAACGTCTACTACGTGGACACGACCGGTTGGATCACGAGCTCGCTGCTGAGCGACTCGGTGCACCCGAACGACGCCGGCCACCGGGCGGTGGCGGCCAGGCTGGCTCCGATCATCGCGGCGAAGCTGGGGACGTCGACGACCTCGCCGACCACGACGACGAGCACCACGACGACGAGCACCACGACGACGAGCCGGACGACCACCACCACCACGACCCAGCCGCCGACCACGACGACGTCGTCCGGCGGCGGGAGGACGTGCTCGGCGTCCTACACGGTGGCCAGTTCGTGGCCGGGCGGGTTCGTGGCCGACGTGAAGGTGACGGCGGGCTCCTCGGCGATCACCGGGTGGCGGGTCACGATGACCCTGCCCGGCGGTGCGGCGATCTCCAACATGTGGAACGGAGTCACCTCCGGCACCACTGGCACCGTCACGGTCACCAACCAGAACTACAACGGCTCCCTCGGCGCCGGCCAGGCCACCAGCTTCGGCTTCCAGGGCACCGGCACCGGCAGCGGCGCCACCGTCAGCTGCACTGCAGGCTGACCCACTCCTCACGTCCCCGAGCCTGACCCGCAGCCGAGTCCTCTTCCAACCACCAGCCGAACCGCAGTTCCGCGATCCCGCCCTGCTCCTCGACCCGCGGGTCGAGGAGCGTCACCGGCCCTCCCGCCCCCCGGGAGTCGCCGTCCTCACTCGAGCCTCCGGGAGAGACCATGACAATGACCCGCGCCACCTGCGTACGGGGTGCGGCTCCGGCGCTCCTCGCCCTGGTCGCCGCGTCGCTGGCAATCGTCGGCCTGACCGCGTCACCCGCTACGGCCAGCGGTACGACCACCACCGACTGTCCGCCGGCAACGAGCAGTTCAGCCGGTCTGCCCAGCGGGATCATGGATGGTCTCGGAGTGTCCACCCTGGCCGCGGCCACCACCCCGGTCACGGTGTGGATGGCCGGGGACTCCACGATGCAGAACGGCACGAACTGCCCCGTCGGCTGGGGTGCCCAGCTCAGGTCCTACTTCACCGGCAGCGTCACGGTGAACAACAGTGCCGTCGGTGGCCGGAGCATCCAGACCTGGCTCTACGACCCGAACGTCACCTCGACGAAGAACGCCGCGGGTGAGTGCGTGATCAACCCGGCGACCTACTCCACCCGCTGGCAGGCCATGCTGAACTCCTCGACCGGGATGAAGGCCGGTGACTACCTGTTCGTCCAGTTCGGCATCAACGACGGCTCCAGCACCTGTCCGCGGCACGTCGGATCGGCCCGGTTCAAGGAGCTCCTCGGCATGATGGTCACGGCAGCCCTGGACCGCGGTGCCCACCCCGTCCTGGTGACCCCGGTGGCGGCGATCACCTGTTCCGGGAGCACCGCGGTGGGCAACCGAGGGTTCGTCACCGAGACCAAGGCGGTCGCCGCCAGCCGCGGGGTGCCGGTCATCGACCTGAACGCCCTGAGCGTGCAGCTCTACAACTCCCTGAAGCTTTGCCCGAACAACAGCGACTACACCAGCGGTGCCGTCGGGGCGTTCTTCTGCAACGACCACACCCACTTCGAGGCCGCCGGGGCCAGGCAGATCGCCGGCCTGGTGGCTTCGGCCCTTCGCGACCAGGGCATCGGCCTGGCCGCCTACCTCAACACCGACCCGGTCACGACGACGTCGCCCACGTCGACGACCTCGCCGACCACGACGACGAGCACCACGACGACGAGCCGGACGACCACCACCACGACCCAGCCGCCGACCACGACCACGTCGTCCGGGAGCGGCGGCAGGACCTGCACGGCCTCCTACACGGTGGCCAGTTCCTGGCCGGGCGGGTTCGTGGCCGACGTGAAGGTGACGGCCGGATCCTCGGCTATCACCGGGTGGCGGGTCACCATGACCCTGCCCAGCGGAGCGGCGATCTCCAACATGTGGAACGGGATCACCTCCGGCACCAGCGGCACCGTCACGGTGAACAACCAGAACTACAACGGGTCCCTCGGCGCAGGCCAGGCCACCAGCTTCGGCTTCCAGGGCACAGGCAGCGGCAGCGGTGCCACCGTCTCCTGCACCGCCGGCTGACAGCCGTCGCCCGCACCGCCGGCTGATCCCCTGCTCCGGTCCCGTCCCGTACCGTTCGGGCGGGGCGGGACCGGAGCCCCTCGCACGAACCTGCCCGGCGCACGTCGTCCCCGCGAGAACGACCGGTGGTGGCCGGTCACCGGGAGACGCCCCACCTGCTCACCGCCGCGGGGGACACGGCACTCCCTGGTAGTGGATCTCCCCGTTCAACAGGGGACGCAGACGGGCACCCTCTGCTGCGAAGTGGACGAGGACCTGGACCCGGGTGCCGTCCGCGCACTCCGCGTCGTAGACGACGAGCGGGCTGCCGTCCTCCTCCGGCCGGTAGGCGATGGGGTGTACCGGCCGTCCGCCGAACTCCTCGACCAGAAGTGGAGCCAGGACCGGATCCCCTTCGGCCGACCGTCCGGCCATCCGCACCAGACCCGAGGTGTCCCCGTGGGCGATGGCCGCTGCGACGTCTCCGGCCGCGGTGACCAGGACGGGACGAGGGTCTCCGCTGCCGGAGAATCCGTTGATTCCCTCCGGGCCGACGGTGCCTCCACCGATCCGAGAGACCACCGTCGGGAGGAGCAGCACAGCCCCGACGAGGGCGGCAGCCCCGACGAGCGCGCGACCGGGTGGTACGGGACGCCCCGCGCCACGCACCGGCTCGGTCCCACGGGAAGAACCAGACCCTGCCGTCACCGCAGCGACGCCCCCACCGTCGAGCCGCCGCGGACGGCGAGGAACGGCGTGGAGGGGAGGTCGCCGTCGGGAGGGCGAGGGCCCTCCGCCGTCGACGGGTCCGTGCTCAGCAGGGACGCGACTGACCAGCCGGAGGTGTACCAGGAGTTGCCGCGCTCGACGGACCCCTCGGCGAGAGCCGCCTGCCGCTTCCCGTTTCCGACGGCGAGGTTCGACCTCAGCGTCGCTGCGAACCCGGGAAGGTCGAACCCGTTGTGCCGGTTGCGGAACGCGGTGTTCCCCTCGAGAGTGATCATGCCGTTGTTCGTGGCCCCGGTGTAGCCGTCACCGGCGTTGTCCCACGCGGCGCTGTTGGTGATGACGTGATCCGACGGTCGCTTCCCGGAGTTGAGGACGAACCCGTTCCCGGAACCCCCGTATTCGGTGAGCTTCCATCGGTTGACCCCGTTGTCGAAGGACCAGGAACTGTCCACGGTCACCGCGCCGACGAAGCTGGCGATCCCCAGCCCGTCGTCGGAGTTGCGGAAGAACCGGCACCTCCGGATGACGTTGCCCTCGCCGGAGCCGAAGGCCATCAGCAGGCCGTCGGCGTCCGCGCCGTGGTTGGCGTCGTCGTGGTTGTCGAAGAAGTCGCTGTCCAGCACCTGGTTGCGATCGGTGCCGTCGTCGACGAACGCCAGCCCGCTGCCCTGGTTGTCGTGCATGGAGAGCCGCCGGAAGGTGACGTGCCGGCAGCCGCGGCACACGTACGGGGCCGCGGGGGAGTTGGCGACCTCGATGCCCTGGACGGTCCAGTACCGACCCCGGTGGGTGACGAACGGTGAGGACGCGGAGACCCTGGCGGCGTCGAGCACCGGTCGCTCGCCCCGGTAGTTGCTGAGCACGATCCGGCGGGCGGCGGTCCCGTCGGTCTCGATCACCACGGGCATCGTCGGGCGGTACCTGCCGCCGCGCAGCGCGATCGTCTGCCCGGGGCGTACCACCGAGATCGCCTTGTTCAGGGAGGCGAAGGGACGGCCGAGCGTCCCGGGGGCCGCGTCGTTCCCGTCGGGGGCCACGTACCAGTCCGCGTCGACGACTCCCGGTCGGCCCGCCCGAGCGGAGGTTCGTGTCGGGGAGGAACCGGTGGCGAAGGACGGCGTGGCCGAGACCGAGGGCGAGGGCGCCGGCGCGGGTGTCGGCGGCGAGTCCGGGGCGGCCGGCAGGTAGTAGACGGCGAAGCTGAGCGCCGCGGCGGCACCGGCCATGGCAGCTCCGCCGGCGAGGACGGGTTTGGCCAGCAGCGACTTCGCGGTCACGGCCTTGGCCCCCGCGGAGGCCGCGGCCGACCCGCCGTGGCCTGCCGCGGCCGCCCCGCTCAGCAGCTCCGGGAGCCGGTGGAACAGGGTCGCCGGGATCGGCACCAGCGCGATCCCCCGCAACAGGTTCTCTGGACTCACCAGGAGCCGTCCGGTCGCCTCGCAGCGTGGGCAGTGCCGGGTGTGCCGGGAGAGCCGGTTCAGCTGCTCCGGGCCGGGCACGTCGTGGTGGCCTCGCAGCATGGACTGCAGCGTCCGGCACCGGTGCCCGGACCGTAGGGCGCGGTGCACCAGTCGGGCCGTGTGCAGCCGGGCCTTCATCCGCTGGACCCGGACCGCGGCGTGCTGCGGAGTGACCCCCAGCGCGTCGGCCAGGTCCGATCGGGAGAGCGCTCCGGCGAGCTCCTGCCACCACAGGGCCAGCAGGTGCTGGTCCTCCTCCGACAGCAGCCGGGTCGCCTCGGCGATCTCCCGGCGCTCCCCGGAGAGGCCCAGTTCCAGCACCGTCGCGTCGACGAAGTCGAGCGAGGGGTCCGCCCGGTCACCGAGCTGGTCGAGGGACGACTCCCGGGCCGTCCGGCGGGTACGAACCCGGGCGCGCTCCTTCACCTGGTTGACGGCGATCGCGAGCAACCAGGATCGGAATCTGTCCGGATCACGCAGGGAACCGATGCGCTGGGCCGCGCGGAGCATCGTCTCCTGGACCACGTCGTCGACGTCTGGGTGGCCGTTCATGGCACGCCCGACGACGTTGTAGACCAGCGGCAGGTGCTTCTCCAGGAGCAGGTCCAGAGCGTGCTTGTCGCCGGTCTGCGCGGCTAGGACCGGTTCGCTCTCAATAGGTGTTTCCACCCGGGAGTGCCTTTCTGACGGCCACCGACCGAATCGGTTCACCGGTCGGTCCCGCATGCTCACACGTGGCCTCGAAGGAGTCAACAGCGCGCCGTGCAGGCGAGGAAATGAGGGTTCCCATGATGACGATTGCGGGGTAGGCCGTTATTCCAGGGTTTCCCGAACCGTCACGACCGCCTGTCCCGAGCGGTGGTGCTCACGGTGAGCGGCTGTGCTCATGCGACACCGCGTCGCCCGGGTCAATCTCTGCCCGTGGTGGATCCGCGGCTCACGAGACGGACCGGGGCCGCCCGCCCCACTCGGGGAGGTCTCCTCCGGAGTGCCGGGGCGGTCGTGCGCACGCGTACCGCCCACGGCACCCCGCTGGGCGCCGGGACCCTTGGCACCGTCGTCGGGTTCGCAGTCACTGCTGTCTGCGTGCTCCTCTGGGTGTCGCTCATCGGCGCGGTTCCCCCTGGAGCTGAGCCCGCACGGGGCGCGGACCACGTCCTGCAGGGGGCGGTGGCGGTGGATCCCCCCGATTCATGCATGACGGACAGTGATCGTGCCTATACTGACGATCATCTGCTTTGGGGGAACCATGGGCATCGCAGGCAGCACGTCCCGCCTCGTCCGGTACGTGTCCCGCCGGTCCGATGGCTGTCCGTCAGCCGACGACACGGGGTCGAGCCCTCTCGGCTGGCTGGTCGTCGGCGCCCTGACGCTGGCGGCCGCGGCGTTCGCCTACGCGGTCCTCGTCGGTGACGAGGTGGAGTCGATCGATCTCGGCCCTCAGGGCGCCAAGGTCTCGTTCCAGGGGGCCGCGGGGGAGACGCTCTCGCCGGAACAGGTGCGCCACAACGAGGCGACCGTCGAGGAGCGGCTCGCCACGTTGGAGTCGGAGGCCATGGCTCGGGCCGATCCTGAGTCGGCGGCCGGTGTCGAGCGGATCGCGGGGATCTGGGACGCGAGGAACGGGTTCCAGTACGTCATCCAACAGTTCGGTGACCAGGCGGTGATCCAGGAGCAGAGTGCCTACGGGATCACCGCCTCCGGGACGGGGACGGTCCGCGGCCCCGACGTGTCGTTCCAGGTCCAGGCCGTCAACGGGGTCAGCTCCGTGCTGCAGGTGAGCCTCGTCGAACCGGGCCTCCTCCGGGGCACGTTGAGCAACCAGTTCGGATCCTTCCCGGCCGAACTGCGCCTGCTCCCCTGATAGGAACGGCTCCCGACGGAGGCGAGCCTTCCGACGGCATCGGTGACCTGACGGACGGGTTCCGGGTGACGTGGTCGGCGCCGGTACGGCGCCGACCACGTCGATGCCCTCAGGACGCCGAGCAGGACAGGGTCGGGGTGGCCGACCCGCCGCGGAGGAATCCGGTGACCCCGAAGGTCGTCGAGGCCCCCGGGGCGAGCGACCCGTTGTAGCTCTGGTTCGTCACCTGAAGGGCCTGGCCGCCGGCAGCGGCCACCACACCGCCCCACAGGTCGTAGACGGACTGCCCGGACGCGCAGGTCCAGGTGACCGTCCAGTCGGTGATGTTCGACGTCCCGGTGTTGGTCACCGTGACCGACCCCTGGTACCCGCTGTTCCACGAGCCGACCAGGTCGTAGTCCGCGGTGCAGCCTCCGCTGCCGGCGCCACCGGTCGGCATGGCCGGTGCGGTACTGCCGCCGGTGGGAGCCCAGCAGACCCCACCGCCGGTGGAGGTGGTGGTCGTCCCGGTTCCCGTGTCGGTGCCCGTCGTCCGGGTGGTGGACCGGGTGACGGTGTACCCGGGCTCGGGTTCGGCGCCGAAGACCAGCGTCCCGTCCTTGTAGACCGGGATCCGCTGGGTCGGCTCGAACTCCTTGCTGCCCAGTCCCGAGCGGCTGTAGTCGTTGTCGGCGTCCCAGTAGTCCTGGTAGGTGACGGAACTCTGCTTGGCGATCAGGCCGAACTGGAGGTCCCGCTTGCCGATGAAGGCGCCCGGCCAGGAGATGGTGACGTAGTAGAGGTTGCCCGACGTGCCGACCCGGGTGGGACCGGTGAGCGTCGCCGGCTTGTCGCCGACGCCCGCAGCCTCGTCGTAGTAGATCGCGGTCTCGACATCGGCGACGGTCTCACCGGCGTCGATGAGCTCGCTGATGTCGAAGTAGTACCGGGCGGACAGGTCGTCGACCAGCGTCGGCGGGGTGACCGTCTCCTGGTGGATCCGGACCGAGACCTGGCTGCGCTGGTTGCTCTCCTGCTCGACCTTGGCGTCCAGCCAGAACGGGTTGGTCTTCTCCTCGGCCGGCGGCGTCCAGACGGTGTTGGTCTGACCGGAGCCGAAGTAGGTGAAGAGACCGGCGAGGGCACCGACGAACCCGGCGTTGTAGTCGATGGTGACCTCGTTGTAGACGAAGTCCCTGGTCTCGTCGTTGTGCTGGTCCTTCATGTCCGGCCCGCCTGCCAGGGCACCCCAGAGGATGTGCCGGTGCTCGGGCGGGTCGAACATGCTGTTGGTCAGCGAGCCGTGCGCCGCCCGGTGGTGCGGGTGCTGGACGTGGTGGTCGGTCTCCCTGGCGGTGAAGCCGACGATGTAGGAGCGGTTCAGCGGGTTGTCACCCATGATGTAGTTCATCTGGGACAGCGCCCACTGGGACAGCTCCACGCCGTGCTCGACCGAGCCCAACGGATCCGCCGCGGCGTGTTTGCGGTAGACCAGTGCGCAGAGCTGGGCCGCGGTGTTGTACCGGGCGGAGCCCCAGCCGTTGACGACGCTGAACCCGCCGGGGCTGGCCTCCATGTAGGCGTTGCCGCTGATGTTGCCCATGTGCTCGACGGCCCCGGCCGTCCAGTACTCGATGTTCCAACGGAAGTAGAACCAGAAGTCCGTGTTCATCGTGTCGGAGACCACGCCCTTGGTCAGCGGCGCGAGCAGGGCGAAGGCGCCGCCCCAGACGACGTCCCAGGAGTGCACCCAGATGTTCTGCCAGGTGCTCCGCGGGTCGCTGATGATCTTCTTCATGTACCCGGTGTACTCACCGGCGGAGTTCCGGGCGGCGATGGCGTCGACGTAGGAGACGTCCTTCGTCGCGGCGAACAGCCAGGCAGCGGCCCAGGACAGCTCGTCCTCGTCGTAGGCGGAGCCGTAGAAGCCGCCGCTGAAGCCGATGCCCCGGTTCGCCACCGCGAACTCGTAGAGGGCCTTGCCCGCCTCGAAGCACCGCTTGGAGTACGCGGGGTCGTCCTCCGCCGTCAGCAGCGACATGGCGGTCAGTGCCGCCGACGCCCCGGCCGCCTGGTCGGAGCCGGGCGTCTCGGCGGTGGCGAACATGGCTCCGCGCGGGTGGTGCAGCAACTCCGGTGGCGTCCACTCGGTGTGGTCGATGGAGCCGTTGCCGACCTGGTAGTTGAACGCGATGACCTTGCCGCTGGAGTCGCGGAAGGTGGACTTGAGGAAGTAGTCGTTGAACCAGTACAGCTGGTCCATGATGTGGTCGTAGCTGCCGGTCTCGACATAGGCGTCCTTGAACTCGTACACCCCCCAGGCCAGGGTGGAGGCGGCGAAGGACTGCGGCAGGCCGAACTTCACGTGGTCACCCGCGTCGTGGAAGCCCTGGGACAGGTCCAGGTAACCGTCGCCGTCGGGATCGAGGACCGACCGGTACTTGCTGATGAACGACGACGACAGGTTCGTCCCGGACACGACGATCTGACCGGCGTCCAGCTTTCCCGTCACCAGTTCGATCTTCGCGTCCTCCGGCTCGGAGTCGGCCCGCCACTCCAGCGGCTGACGGTCCATCGAGCGAGCCGGGCCGGACTTCTCCGCGTCGTAGAAGTAGATGGATTTCTGCAAGGCCTCGCTGAGGTTTCCGTACGGCGTGGAGGTCAGGGTCGGCGACGCAGCGTCCACCGGTCCGGCTCCGCCCGTGAGCAGGCCGATGGTGAGCGCGACGGCCCCGCACCCGGCAACGCCGTGGAAAGCCCTCCTGTGGTCTCCGCGATACACGTGCAAGCTCCTTTCGGAAACTCCGATAACAAGGTGCGCCGCGCTGAGCCGAAATATGTCTTGCGGGGAATGCCCCGGCTCGGTGTGTTCGCGGAAGGTAGCTCGCGGAAGCGATTCGCGGAAGACCTGGCGATAGGTTTCGATCGGATTTCCGGTCGATCTGGTCCACATCCGGCTTCTCAACAGGAGGAATACTTCTCCCGAGCTGTTGTGATATTGATCTCATGTTGCCCTCGTGTCGACATCCTCACCGTCTCCCGGATTCCCGAGGGTGACGGGACGACGTCCCTGCGTCGCGGCAGCCCCATTCGGAGAGCGGCAGTCCCACCCGAAGAGCGGCAGTCCTACTCGAAGAGCAGCAGGTTCGGGACGGCGTGCGGCCGGGCCAACCGGAGGAACCCGTAGCCGATCCCGGCGAGGCCCTGGAACAGGCCCGGGTGGTTCAGGGTGACCGGAAGCCGGGACGAGACCCGGAACCCCGAGCCGTCGCGGGCCCGGTATGCCATCTCGCCGGCCCACCCGTGCGCGGTGTCGGCAAGGTCGGGCCGTCCGAGCGCCAGCCCGGCCGAGTGGAGGAACTCCAGCCGGCCGAGGTTGCCGCAACAGAGGTGGTCGACCCCGTTGAGGCCGTACCGCAGCGTCTCCTCGACACAGCTGTCGACGTCTGCGACCAGGTCCGTGCGGTCGAGGTACGGGAGCGCGCCGAGGCGGGCGACGCCGATCCCGGGCCCGCCATGGCACCAGCTCACCAGCCCGCCGCTCCGGCCGGTGCCCGGGAGCCACGACCCGGTCCCGGGGTCGCGCAGGGTTCGTTCGAAGGCCATCGCCTCCCGGGCCGCCGCGAGGTAGGCGGCGTCGGGCACGAGCTCGTGGAGCCGGCACAGCGCGTAGGCGATGCCCGCGGCACCGTGCGAGAACCCGGACAGGTAGCACCGGTCGGGGCTCGCCCAGGCACGCAGGCCGCCGCCGGGGTCGCCGCGTCGTTCCAGGAGGTGGTCCCCGCAGCGCCGGGCGGCGTCGCGGACCGCAGTGCCGGGTCGGACGGCGTGCAGCCGGACGAGACCCAGGATCGCCCCCGCGCTGCCGTACACGACGTCGAGGGCGCCGTCCGCCGCGATCCGCCGCGGCGTGAGGTGCCGGGCGACCCACTCCGCCTCGTCGACGAGCTGCTCGTCGCCGAGCCACTCGCCGGTTGCGGCGAGGGCGTAGATGATCGATCCCAGGCCGACTCCCACCCCGAGGCTCGTCTGCTCCGCCCCGGGATCGTCCGCGACCCGGGGGAGGTTCCGGCGCAGGGTTGCCATCGCCGAGTAGGCCATCCGGCGCCGGCTGTCGTCACCCCCGCACGCGTGCAGGGCGGCGAGGAACAGCGCGATGCCGGTGCTCCCGGCGAACAGCGTCTCGTCGACCGGTCGGAGGTGGTACTGGCTGCCCTGCGGCAGCTGGTTGGCGCAGACCCAGGTGCGGCTGCCGTCCTCGGAGACGATCGCCCGGTCCGCCATCTCCCCGGCGAGCCGCTCGGCGAGCGCCAGGTACTCCGCGCCGTCGAGCCGCCGGGGCCAGCACTCGCTCGCGGCCGGCGGCGCCTCCCGCTCCTCGACGTGGAACTGGGTGCGTTCCTTGAGCACGAACGCGGCCCGGATCAGGGCGTCCTGGAACTCGAGATCGCCGGGGGACAGGCTCTCGATCTTCTCGACGGCGACGTCGATGCCCGACCGGGTGAGGAACCCGGGCAGGCGTCGTCCGTCCGCCATGACCAGGTCGGTGTCCCCGGCCCGGACCGCGAAGTGGGGGACGTCGAGCCGCAGCAGCGCCGCGAACTCCTCGTGGAACACCGGCCAGCCGGCGGGGGGCGAGCCGCCGGCGTCCGGGTAGTGCCGGCTCAGCCGGTCCAGGACGACGCTCCGGTGGATCCCGGAGCGGACGGAGGTCCGTTCCATGCTCGCGCGCAGCAGCTCGGTGTAGATCCGGGTCGACCGCAGGACCACCCGGATCCGGGCGGAGGCCAGTCGTCGCAGCGGGGCGTCCGCCGTGAGGATCCTCCGGCGGACGGTGAGCAGGCCCAGGTACACCTCGCGGAACCCGCGCACGATCTCCTCGAGATGGTCCACCGGTCTCGCGACGCCGTCGCTGAGGTGGGGGACGTTCGCGTACGGTCGCACCCGGCCGGGCACGTGCCGGCGCTCCATCCCGTCGCTGTTCGGATCGTCCCAGACCGGGTAGACGCTGCCGACCGGGTGCTCCTCGACACAGCCGAAGCCGCTCACGTCGAAGGCGTCGCCGGTGGCACCGACGACCCAGCTCGGCAGCAGCCCGGTGGCGAGCACCGAGCGGCGCAGCCGTCGCATCGCGACGACGTAGGCCGACGGCGTTCCGTCGAACCGCTCGACGTCCCGCTGACCCTGCAGGACGGTCTCCGCGTCCACCAGCACCGGGTACTCGCCGTCGGCCACGATGTTCTCGAAGTGACAGTCACCCGCCTCCAGGGCGAAGAGCACGCACAGCAGCGCCCCGGCCCGCTCGTAGTACGCGCGCGCGTCCTCCGGGCCGGCGCACGGCCGGTGGGCGACGTACTCCACCCACCCGTGGTCCTGGCGGTCCACGTGCCGCAGGACCCGGAACCACCGTCGCCCCAGGAGCTCGTTGAGGCTGCCGAGCAGGGCGTTGAATCCCACCTCTGCGGCAAGGCTCTTCGGCTTGTACACGACCCGGACCCCGGACTCGAACGCGCAGATCATCACCGTGCGGCCGCGGTGGTGGCGGTCGGAGCGGTCGTCCGCGATCCGGACCACCGCGCCGAGGGCCGTCCCCCCGAAGACTGCCTCCAGGGCGGCGGCGTCGGCGTGGAGGCGCAGGACGAACTCGGCCTTGGCCTCGATCCAGAACTCGATCACTTGTCCGATCAGGCGGGCGAGCGCGGCGTGTTCCAGGAAGAAGTCGGCTGCCCGGTGGGTACGGAAGAAGGCGATGAACCGGTCGTAGACGTGGTGGTGCGGCCCGGCGGTCCTTCGCCGGACGATGGCGTGGAGCGACGTCTGCACGGTGGCCCTGAAGGTTGCGAACTCGTGGTCCAGCGCGGGAGAGGCCAGCCGGGACAGCAGCCGGAGCAACTGCAGGCCCAGGTCCTGCTCGGCCGAGTCCGAGAGCCGGACGCGGGAGGCGTCGACGGCCCGGGTCCGCAGCTCCCGGCCAGCTGCCTCGACGGCGCCCGTGAACAGCTCCCGGAACTGCGTCTCGTCCGGCGACCGGCTGCGCCCGCCGTCCGGCCGGTCTCCGGACTCGGCCGGATCGAGCAGCTCGGTGAGGAACAGCCGGAACCAGGTCACCCAGGACGGGAGCCCGGCCGTGACCGGAAGTTCGTCGTCGGTGAGCAGCGGCAGGAGCCCGGGCTCGTCGAACCCGTCCCAGGAGAGCCGGCGGGCGAACCGGGTGGCGTCCTCGCCGGCGACGTTCGCCTGCCACAGCCGCACCAGATCCTCAGCCGCCGGGCTACCCGTCGCCTGCCCGGGTTCCCGGGAGGCGCGCTCGTACACCGAGGCAGCTCGACCGGCCAGCCGTCGCCAGTAGTCCGCACCCGGCGTCATCCGTCTCTCACCGGACCGGCGGCCGGCAGCGGGTCGCGGCCACGGCGGCCTTGAGCACGTAGGCGGCGGTCACGGTCGGGCTGCTCCAGGTCACGGTGCGTGGGTGCCCGCCGGTGCGGTGGAGGTCCATCCGGATGAACGGCTCGCCGACCCACCTGGCTGTCGTGGACCGTCCGGCGAGCCAGTCGAGACCGCGGTCGGTTGCGGCGTCGATCGTCGCCTCCCCGGGCGTTCCCGGCACTCTGGCCTCGAACAGGCCGAGCAGGGCGAGAGCCGTTGACAGCACCTCGTCCGAGTCCCCGCAGCCCCAGGCACCTGATGGGCGCTGGCGTCGGAGCAGGAAGTCGACGCTCTCGGTGGGCACGTCCCCGTCGACGCGTCGCAGGAGACGCAGCGCGACCCAGGTGCCGTAGAAGGGGCCCTGGTACCAGGTACTCCGCCACCAGCCGCCCGGTTCCATCGCACCGGCCAGGTGGCGCGCTCCAGCGACGAGGAGACCCGGGTAGCGGTCGCCGTCGTCGAGGAGGGCGACGGCGTGCAGGAAGTTCGCGATCACCTCGGGGTCGAGAGTGTCGCCCCAGGCGAGTCGCACGAACTCGCGCTGACGGTCCTGGGCCGCGGTGTGCCCGCTCCCCGGCAGCAGCCAGGTGGAGACCGCGCCGTCGGCGGGCGCGGTGTCCACGGCCAGGTCGAGCAACGGGCGGGCGTAGGCGTCCAGGGCGTCCCCGGCCCCGTTGCGGACGAGTACCTGGGTCACCTGGGCGAGCGTGTCCGCGTCGGGGGGCAGCTCGGAGAGCTCGGGGAAGTAGGCCCAACCCTGCTCCGGGTCAACCCGCCTCTCGGCGACGATGGCGTCGACCTCCTCGAGGAGCAGCGGATCGAGTTGGCCGTTCCACACCTCGTTGGCGTCGGTCAGGGCATCGGCGATGATCGCGCGCGGGAACACCCTGCCCACCTGGCGCTCCGAGTCGTTCCGGAAGCCGTCCAGGAACGGGAAGGCCATCACGTGCACGGCGTCCGGGAAGTCCTCGCACCACTCCCGCAGGAGGTGGTCGAGACTCGCGACCAGCGGTACCGAGGCAGCGACGGCGTCCGGTCGGGGGAGCTCGGCCAGTTCCCGCACGAGCAGGTGCCGACGCCAGGACCGGGACAGCTGCAGTCCTCGGACCCCAGGGGACGGTGCGCGACGGGCCTTGACCAGGGCACCGAAGTACAGCTTGGCCTCGAGGGGACCCCCGTCGCCGTAGCTGACCTTCACGTGGTCGAAACCCTTGATCGCGTACGGCTCGGCTCCGCCGCGCCGCTCGCCCTGCGTGGTCAGGACCTCGACGCCCGGCCACGCGCGCAGGTGCTCCCATGCCTCGGGTCGGCACAGCCCGAGCGCGATGAGGAACTGGAAGAAGTCCTCCCATCGCGGGGTGACCGCCGGGGTGCGCGGTCCGAGGTGGCACTCGAACCCGACGCCGGGGTGGACCCGCCCGCCGACGGTGACGGCGAGGGAGACGGCGGGGGAGAGGCGGAAGAGCTTCCCGGCCAGGGCGTCGACCCGCTGTCCGGGGCCACGCCAGCCGATGGCGTCCAGGTACTCCGGCAGCCGGTCCCGGGGGAGATCCCTGACCACGAGCCGGAACAGGGAGACGTCCCGGGGGAGCATGAGCCCGAGCTGGAAGATCTCCGCGTGGTCGGGCAGCGCGGCCCAGCACCGGGTGAGATTGGCGCTCACCGGCTCGGGGACGGGCGCGCCGCGGACCTCCCCGACGACGCGCAGCAGGCCCGCGAGATCACCGGGGCCGGCGGAGTTGCCGCGCAGCGGCGCGCCGAGACCGATGAACAGGCTCGGCACCTCCCGGGGCGGCCGGCGATGGGCGAGGTCGAACTCGAGCCAGCAGTTGTCGAACCAGGGGTAGGGCGGGGTCTCGTCGGCGAGCCTGCCGAGGAAGGCGCCGAGCCGCCGCCACTCCGGGTGCCGGCGGCCCTGCTCGCGCCCCGGCGGTGTCGCGCACCAGGCGAGGAACGACTCCAGGCTGCCGTCGCCCCGCTTGAGGCAGAGCATGTGGTCCAGCCCGGCGCCGGGGTCACCGAGCCTCGCCTCCCAGCCCAGCTCCTCGACCTCCGGCAGGTTCGCGATCAGGTCGCCCGGGTCCGGCCGGTGCGAGTCCGGGAACACCACGGGCAGCTGCCGCCAGAGCTGGTCGACGATCCTCGGGGGTGGTCGGACATCGGGCAGGGGACGGGTCACAGGGGTTCGGGTCCGGTCGGCGCGTCTGCGGTGTCCCAGGTGAGGATGTCGCCGGACCCGCACGCCGTCCAGCACTTGCAGCCGTCGTCGTTGGTGAAGTCGATGTCACCGCACTGGTGCGTCTGGTCGGTGGTCAGCGGTTGGCAGCCGACGCACTCGGGGATCGGTCCGTTCGGTCCCCCGCCCCAGCCGCCGCCCCCGCCGCCCCACCCGTTCCCGCTCGCGTGGGCCTGGCCGGCCGCGAGGAGAGCGCCGTGCTGGGCGAGGTAGTAGTCGCCCGGGAGGTAGGCGACGCTCTGGGGGAGGACGACGTGCTCGGCCTCCTCGGTGTCCTCGAGCACGGTGATGGTGACCTCGTCACCGAGGTCGACGTCGAGCCGGCGCCGGATGAAGGCCCTGGTGTCCCGCTTGAGCACCTCCTTGCCCTTCTCGTTGGTCATCGCCCAGGCGATGAGGTCGAGGACGGGGTCGTTCGCCAGCTCCGCCTGCACGATGAGCTTCGAGTGTTTCTTCGGCAGGACGAGGTAGAGCTCGGTGTCCGTCTCCTCGACCACCACCAGCCGCTTCCCGGGAGGGAGGACCCGGTGGAAGTCGCGCAGCAGTTGCTCAGCGGAGAGCATGCGTTCGGGATCAGCCAGCAGCGCCGTGCGGTACTTCGCCTCGCTCGTCGCCCGGCCGATGATCATGTGCTTGAGCAGGAAGAGACCGGTGGGTTCGGCCATGTTCTCGCGATCCTCCGTCCGTCCGCGGGGAGACGCGCCCGGCCCGAGACCGGCTGGTGTCGGCAGCGGGAAGATCGAGGTGATCGTCCACTCCAGAACGTACTCCGGATAGCCTTACCTAACAAGACAATCGACTCAAAAGACAGTGATCGTCTCCGTGGAAGGGGCAAGATGCTGCGGTGACCTCCCGGATCCCCGACCGCCCCCCGGCCCCGCCCCGACCTGACCTGGCCGAGCGCCTGGACCTGGAACCGCATCCGGAGGGCGGGTGGTTCCGGGAGACGTGGCGGTCCCCGGTCGTCCTCCCGCTCGTCGACGGTTACCCGGGGCCCAGGTGCGCGGCAACAGCCATCTACTACCTGCTGTCCCCGGGAGAGCGGTCCCGCTGGCACAGCGTGCGTTCGGATGAGCTGTGGTTGTGGCACTCCGGTGGCCCGCTGACCCTGCGGCTGGGCGGGACCGGGGCGGAGCCGTCCGCCGACGGCGGGACGGTGACGCTCCTCGGCGGTGACCTCGCGGACGGGCAGCTACCCCAGGCCCTCGTGCCCGCCGGGGTCTGGCAGTCGGCCGAACCGGCGGGCGATCTCCCTGTCCTGGTGAGCTGCGTTGTGGCGCCGGGGTTCGAGTACGCCGACTTCCGGCTCGCTCCGTAGCCGCAGGACCGGGCGGAGGATCACCGGGAGTCGTCGGCGCCGTCAGTGTCGTCCCGGCGGGGAGCGGGCAGGTAGCGGCGGCGCAGGAGACGCCACATCGGGTTCCGCGACCGGGTCGGATCGCGGAACTGCCCGGTCTCCCAGGTGAGGACGTCGTCGGTGGTCCAGCCGGCTGCCCGGGTCAGGTCGTTCACCCGCTGCTCGAGGAGACCCAGGTGCCGGCTCGTGTGTGCCATCCCGGCGGAGTTGAGGGCGTAGTAGAGGATCGCCGGCACCAGAAGCAGGAGCAGGACGACCAGGGTTCTGCCGACGTCCCCGGACAGGCCGAAGACCAGGGCCGTGCCCGCGGCACCGTAGGAGAGCAGGTTGAACTGCCCGGTCACCCGGGAGGTCTGCTCGGCGCGCAGGGTCCGGTACTCCTCGAGAAGGAGGTCGATCAGCTCCTTCTCCGGTCCGGTCGGCGAGGCGTTCGACGCCTTTGTCATGATCGAAGGCTACCGCCGGGTCGGCTCCGGGGCGCCGGACCGGCCTGTCCCCGGAGGGGAGCCGGCGGCGAGGGTGCCGTTGTCGGGGGCGTTGCGGATCGTGACGGTTCCGCTGGTGCCGGTGTTGACGCCGTTCCACAGGCTGGTGATGGCCTGCCCGCCGGTCACGGCACCGGCCGCCCCCGTGATCGTGGTGGTCGACGGCTGCACCGTGACGATCTCCGGAACGTCATCGGTACCAAGGGACTCACACCGCGAGCGGAGGCGTCTCCGGTCGTCGCCCCTCGGCAGCTCTCCTCAGCCGATCCGTCAGCGCGCAGGTTCCGGTCGCGCCGAGGAGGAAGGCAAGGGCCATGGCGAGGATCCTGGTCTCCGGGTAGCCGGCGGAGACGGCGGCAGCCGTGAGGGCGGCCAGCGCTCCGACCCCGCAGGCGGCGGCCAGGCCGACCAGCCACCAGGTCAGGACCTGCCGCCCGGCGGTCGTGACGTCGTCGAGGCGCCGCCGCACCTCGCGCAAGGTGCCGAGACCGGCCACGACGATCAGCAGCGCCACGGTGGGGACGGCGGCCCGTGAGGCGATCACCGCCAGCCCGTAGCGCACCGGCATCGCGGGCACGAAGAACACGCCCAGGAACCAGGTCATGCCGGTGACCAGGGTGTCCATGCCGGCGCCCGGTCGCCCGAGCGCGGGGGCACGTGTCGAGGGACGACGTGATCGGCGCGCGGCGAGGCGGGCAGTTCCCAGGACGGTCAGGGCGAGGACGGCGACGGGCGCGGCCGAGTCCACGTGGGCGAGGTTGTACAGCAACGCGGTGTCGTAGACCACGAGCACCAGGACCCCCAGTGCCCCGGCGGACACCAGGAAGGTGACCCAGCCGCTGACCGTGCGCGGCGCGCCGTCCGCACGGTCGGCGGGTCCTGCCCGCACCAGCAGGGTGATCGCCAACGGGGTCACCAGCGTCGACCCGGCCCTGATCCACAGGTTGCCGGTGGTCCAGGGGCTCGGCAGCAGCCACTCCACCCAGCAGAAGACCCCCGAGATCGACAGGGACCCGGCCCAGACGGCGACCCCGCTGCCCAGTCGCCGGTACAGCCCTGGGTCGAGCCAGCGCGTGACGAGCAGGTACAGCAGGATCCCCAACGGAAGCTCGAGGAACGACTGCACCCGAAGCACCGTGGGTGCCAGCAGGTGCGGGGCGGGGAACGCGGCGGCCACCGAGTCCACCGCGGGTCCCCTGGCGAGGTGGAACCACTGCGGGGGCAGGTACCGGGCGACGAATCCCGGATCACCGGCGTGCACCCGGGTGATGTAGACGGTGAGCAGGACCTGGTTCAGGTACACCAGGGCGATCACGACGGCCAGCCAGGTGCCCGGGTGGGTCGCGACGGCTCTCACCGGGTGCCGGAACCGGCGGCTGTCGCCACCGACAGGGAACGGCTCGGCCCGCCCGCGCACCGCGGCCACCCCGAGCGGGATCCCCACCAAGGTGGCGACCACGACGAGCGCGTCGACGCCCCATCCGCCCTGCACCCGCCAAGGGTAGGAGATCTCTTCCGGTGGACGGTTCTCCGGCGGGTGGGGGTCCCGGACCCAGGCGTGGAGCTGGTCGAGGGTCGACTCGCCGGCGATCAGTGACGACGCCGCACGGGGGAGGGGACCCAGACGAACCGGGAGACACCGGGGATCCTTCCGGGCAGGGACGCCGGGGAAAGCCGTCATCACGAAAAGATCATCACTCATCACTAAAAGTCATCACAGGCAAGATGAAGAAGTCGTTGCTGTGTGTTCCCTGAGTTCGTATGATCCGACCGCGTTCTTCACCTCACCTGCGCCGGGGCGCTCTGGGGTCTTCGCTGTCACCAGGGGGAGGGATCTCATGCGCTCCAATCCACCACCCGACTCGCCACAGCAGCCGACGGACGGAACCCCGGGAGAGGGGTTGGAGCCCGGGAGCACCGTGTCGCCGGAACCCGCACCGGCCGGGCCGGACCCGGAGCCGCCGTCCTCACCGCCACCGGCGGACGAGGGTGGGCCGACGCCCCCTGCGCCGCCCTCCCCGCCACCGGCGGGTGAGGGGGAGTCGACGACCCCGGCGCCGCCGTCCCGGAAGGGACGGCGGAGGGCACTGGTGATCGGCATCGTGCTCGGCGTCCTGGTCCTGGTGATCGGCGGCGTCGTCGGAGGGGCGACCTACCTGTCCGGCCACCGGGAGAAGGTGCAGCGAACCGAGTACCGCGCCGGACACGCCGCCTATCTGCGCGCCGACTGCGAGCAGGCCGTCGGCCACCTCCGCCGGGCGATGGAGCACCGTCCCGACCGGGACATCGCCGTCCGGACCGGGCAGGAGCTGCAGGCGTGTCAGGCGCTCCTGGCTGCCCGGCGGAAGGCCGTCGGAGCCGAGCCGGCCGACGCTCTGAACGTGTACCTGGGGTATCTGTCCGACTCCCGGGCCGAGACCCTCCGGCTCGCCGTCCAGCGGCAGGTCATCACCCTGGTCGAGGACGTCACTCCGAAGGACCTGGTGGCCGCGGACCTGTGCGCCAACCTCGACGAGATCGAGAAGGCTGTCGATGAGGCCCTCGCCGCCGAGGGGAAGGTCGAACCGGAGATCACCGATGCCTCCCTGACCGTCGCCGCCGGCAGCGCGGACGTCCGGTCCACCTGGTTGCCCCCGATGCTGTCCGCCTGCGGAAAGGCCTGGCAGAAGGAAGGGCTCGACGACCGTGCCCTGGAGGCCTTCCTGCGGCTGCGGAAGGAGTACCCGACGAGCTCCTTCGCCGGCAAGGTCCTGCCCGACATCGTGGAGATCAGTTATCGGGTTGCCCGGGAGAACGGGAAGACCCTCATGTTCGACCTGATGGAACTCGGCACCCTCGCCGCCGGTGGGAGGGAGGCACAGGTCGCGCTCCTCAACTGCACTCCGATGACAGCCTCGATCATGGTCGCCGGCCCGGAGGCGGTGAGCCGCACGGCGAAGCGGAGCCCCGGCGCGAAGGTCTACGCGACCTACGAGCAGTTCGCCTCGCGTGGCTGCCCCGCCGGGTCGACCGTGGCCAGGTTCTGGCTCCTCCCCGGCCGCTACAAGGTGGTGATCGACCTCGGTGAGGGCCGCATCCTGTACGGGGACTGGACCCTGCGGAAGGCCAAGGCCTACATCACCTCCGTCGCCTGGATCCGGCAGGCGTCGTAACCGTCCCGCGGCCTGCCCGCGACACCGCCCTCGTTCCCGTCGCCACCGGTCCGACCCTGGAGAGATCCCATGCGCTTCAACCCGCCCCCGAACTGGCCGGCTCCGCCACCGGGCTGGGTGCCCGACCAGGGCTGGCAGCCCGATCCGGCCTGGGGACCGGCTCCCCCCGGGTGGCAGTTGTGGGTGGACGACGACCCGGTTCCGGCGACGTCCCCGCAGGCCGAGGCCGCCGTCGACGTGACCGCCGGGACGCCTCCGGCGGACGTGCCCGCGGCCGGGGAACCCGCCGGGGCGGAACCAGGGAAGCCCCACAGGCGACGCCGTCGGCTGCTGCTGGTGACCGGAGCCGTGATCGGTGCTCTGGTCCTGGTGACGGGTATGGTCCTCGGCGGCATCGCCGGCCTGACGTACTACTGGAAACACGGGCAGCGCACGTCCTACGACGCGGGACACGCCGCCTACCTGCGCGCCGACTGTCGCGCCGCGATCACCGAGTACACCCGCTCACTGGAGCACCACCCGGACCAGCGGATCACGAACCTGGCCCGGCAGGAACGGGACGAGTGTCAGGAACTCGTCTCCGTCCTGGACCGGGTGGCAGGCCTCGACCCGGGGAAGGCGATCGAGGTCAACCTCGACTTCATCGCCGGCACCAGGGCGGACGTTCTGCGGCCACCGGCGAAGCAGCAGGTCGTGCGCCTGGTGACGGACGCCTCCCCGAAGCAGTTCGTGAACGCCCTCCTGTGCGGACGGCTCGCCGAGATCGAGAAGATCGTCGGCAAGGGTGCCAAGAAGTCCGAGTGGCTGCCGCCGGTGCTGCTGTCCTGTGGCAGGGACCGGGAGAAGGCCAAGCTCGACGTGCCCGCCGAGGATCTCTACAAGCGCCTCCGGAAGGAGTTCCCGAAGAGCTCCCAGGCGACCAAGGCGACCGCCGGACTGATACGGATCAAGTTCGCGAGAGCCAAGGCCAACAAGGCGAAGAAGTTCTCCCAGCCGAGGCAGATCGGCAGCTTCTCGTCGTCCAACGGTGACGCCCGCCTGCACTACCAGAACTGCATGCCCCGGAAGATCGAGCTCATGTTCCTCGGACCGGAGACGTTGACCCGACCGGTGAAGAAGTGCGCCACGTGCAAGGAGTTCCGGTCCGAGGAGGCCGCTCGCAACGCTCGCTGCACCGGTGCTCCCGAGGTGACCATCAGCCTGAAACCGGGTACCTACAAGGTCGTCATCGTGGACGGACCCGAGTACAACCAGGGAGTCGTGTACGGGGTCTGGACGTTCCGGCGGGGCGTCGCCTACGGGGCCGGCATTCTGGCCCTCGTCCCGGACGCCTGAGCACCGGCTCTCCGGACCCGGCCGATCGTCTCACCGTGGCGTCCGATGCCCCCGGGGGGTGCCGGACGTCACGGTGAGAGCCCGGCCCGGGTCTGGTGAGAGCCCGGCCCGGTGCCCGGTCCGGCCGGGTGTCTGGTGGGGGCGAGGGTCTTGGGGCACCCTCGGAGGAGGCGATGCGTTGCCCGAGGGGAGGCGGCGGGCGCCGTCGTCGCCTCCCCGTTGGCTCGGAGGGAAAGGGGCACCATGTCGGCCCGACGCCGGAGGATGATGCGCCGGCTCGTCGACGGCGCTGTCGACGTCGTGAGTGACCGGGCGCCGTGGCTGTCCGATCACGCCTACCGGGTGGTGGCCACCCCGATGCAGTGGGTGGACCCGGGCGGTGGAGCCCGTACCGCCGAGGCCCGTCTTGACGGCATCCGGGAGCGGGTCACCGGCATGGCGGTGAGCGGACGGATCCCGCGGGCCGAGCAACGGCGGATCAGACGGGACCTGGACCGCACCCGGGAGGACCTCGACAGGATCGCCCCGCGCCTGCCTGCCGTGCAGGCCAGGGCCCTCGCCGTCCGGTTGACCGCCTATGCCGAGGTCCTCGGGACGCTCCCCGGAGCGCCGGCAGCACCCGGGAGGAGACCGGTCCGAGCCCGGGACGCCGTCGTCCTGGCCGGGACGGGTGCCGTCGCGTGGACCGGTCTCCTCCTGCCGGCTGCGGGCACCGTCGTCGTGGAGGGCGGGCTCGTCGCCGGTGCGGTCACGGCCGTCGGGCTCGTCGCGGCACGCGGCAGGCGGGAACGCAGGGAGCGGGTCGGCGCCCTCGTCGCCGCGTTGGCCCAGGTGGACGGCGCGATCGGCGGCGCGGACGGGGTCGACGCCCGGGCGCTCGACCGGGACCGTCGTGACCTGGTCGCACGCGCCCTGTTGCCGGGTCGTCTCGACGGCCGCGGCATCGAGACGTTGCGCCGGATCGACACCCACCTGGACGACCTGTTGATCCGGCTGGTGCAGGGCGACCTCGCGGCCGACGCCTCCCATCTCGTCCGGGCCACCGTCACCCGGTACCTGCCGGACACCCTGGAGCCGTTCCTCGTCCTGGCCGATCCCCACACCGTCGTCCGGGGACGGCCGGCGGCCGTCGAGGTGGCCGACCAGCTCGCCTCGATCGAGAGCGGTCTGGCCGAGGCCGCCCGACGCCCCTCCCGCCAGGCCCCGGAGACCCTCCTGTTCCACCAGGGGGAGTTCCTGCGCTCGAAGTTCGGTGAGTCCCCGACGTGAGCCGGTCGCCGGGCTCACCCTGCCCGCCGGTCCCGTCGCCGGGTGACAGCGCCGGGTGACGGTGCCGGGTAATCCGGATGCGTACCGGCGCCGTCGTGGTCCATCGTCGACGCGTGCCGACGACCCCGCTGGAGAACCGCGTCCTCATCGTGACCGGGGCGAGCCGTCGTGTCGCCATCGGCGCCGCCGTCGCCCGACGGGCCGTTGCGGACGGCGCCGCGGTCCTGCTGCATTCCTGGGTCCCCTACGACCTCGGGCAGCCCTGGGGCGGCGACGTCGAGGGACCGCAGGCCCTGGTGGAGGAGCTGCGCCGGCAGGGGGGCCGGGTCGAGCACGTCTCCGCCGACCTCGCCGACCCCGACGCGCCCGCCGCGCTCGTCGAGGCCGCGCGAGCCGCCTTCGGGCACGTGGACGGTGTCGTGGCGAACCACGCCCGCAGCATCGGGCAGACGTTGGAGAACCTCACCGCGGAGGAGCTGGACGCCGGCTTCGCGGTCAACACCCGGGCGACGCTGCTGCTGGTCAAGGCGTTCGCCGAGCAGCACGACGACCGGCGGCGCGGCGGACGCGTGCTGCTGTTCACCTCGGGGCAGTACCACGGCGCGATGCCGGCGGAGCTGCCGTACATCGCCTCGAAGGCGGCGCTGCACGAGATCACCCGCAGTCTCGCGGTCCACCTCATCCGCCGGGGCATCACGGTCAACTGCGTCAATCCCGGGCCCAACGACACCGGGTACGCCGACGACACGGTGCGGGCCGCCGTGGCAGCGCTCAACCCGGGTGGGCGCTGGAGCACCCCGACCGACACCGCTGCCCTGGTCGCCTGGCTGCTCAGCGACGAGGCCGAGTGGATCACCGGCCAGACCGTCGCCTCCGACGGCGGCTGGTCGGCGCGCTGACCGTCCTGGGCGTCCGGGACGCCGCCCTCGGCCGCCTCGAACACCACCATGGCCCCCGGACTACCTGGGGGCGATGGCTTCCTCGAGGCCCGACTCCTTCCGCAGCCGGGCCATGGCCGCCGCGTGCATCGCCTCGTCGAACATGACGACCGATCCCGGGCCGAGGGCCTTCGCGTGGTACATCGCGGTGTCGGCGTCGCGTAGGTACTCGTCCGCGGTGCTGCGCCCGGTGGCGCTCACGGTGATGCCCGCCGCGGCACTGATGGTCCGTGTCCCCTCGGGCAACGTCATCGGCGCCGCCAGAGTGGTGAGCAGACACGAGACGACGTCCGGCAGCCTCGGGATGTCGCGGACACCGTCGAGGAGCAGCACGAACTCGTCGCCGCCGAACCGCGAGACGGTGTCGGTGACACGCACCTCGGAGCTCAACCGGTTGGCCACCTGGACGAGGAGGTCGTCGCCGATCTGGTGGCCGAGGCTGTCGTTGACCACCTTGAAGCCGTCCAGGTCCAGGAAGACGACCGCGAACATGTGGTCGGGACTGCGTCGGGTGCGCAGGATCGCCCGGTCCAGCCGCTCGAGGAAGAGGGCACGGTTGGGCAGACCCGTGAGCGTGTCGTGGTGGGCGTCGTACCGCAGCCGTTCCTCGAGCTGCTTGCGTTCGGTGACGTCGGTCATCGACCCCACCAGGCGCGAGACCCTCCCCGCCGCGTCGCACACCGACCGGGCCTGGGTGACCATCCATCGGTAGCTGCCGTCCGCGGTACGCAACCGGTGCTCGACCTCGATCGACGGATCGTGTCCGTTCCGCTGGTGCGCCAGTGCCTGGTCGACGGCGCGCCGGTCCTCCGGATGGACCCGGCTCAGCCACTCCTCCGGAGCCGCGACGATCTCGTCCTCGGTGTGTCCCAACAGTGCCTTCCATCGGGCCGAGAAGTACACCTCGCCGGTGAGGAGGTCCCAGTCCCACAGGCCGTCGTTGGAGGCCTCCGCCGCGAGGGCGTAGCGCTCCTCGCTGAGCCGCAGCCGTTCCACCGCGCGTTCCTGGTCCAGCGCCACCGTCAGGAGTACCGCCCAGTGGTTGAACCGCTCGAAGGCCGCCTCCTCCAGGACGTCGAAGGGGCCCACCATGGCGAGGAAGCCGTGGTCGCTGCCGTCGAACCGCACGGGCAGCACGAACATGATCTCGTCGGCACGTCCGTCGTCCAGGCCGACGAGGGACGCCGGAGGGAAGGCCCTGAGGGCACAGCACTCGTCCCGGCGTCCTCCGCCGCCGTCGTCGCGGTACGCCCCCACGATCCGCAGGCTCTCGCAGCACCCCTTCTCGTCCGCGTCGGTCCAGAAGGCGAGGCACCCGGCCCGCACCTCGGTGCCGTCGAGCCAGGTCAGGGAACGGACGTCCACGTGCTGTCGGCGCACCAGGTCCGTACTGATCATGTTGTAACGGCGCTGGATCTCGACGTGCGGGTTCACCACGGCACTGCTCTGGTTGTACCGGTGGCTCTCGAGTACCCGGGCCATGACGTCGAAGGCGCGCCGTTCCAGCGCGATCCCGGCGAGGACGTCGCCCGGGGCGAGGCGGCCCGCGACGGCCTGGGCAAGCTCCCGGACCGGAAGCAGCGCGCGCAGCGGGTTCGGGGAGCCCGCCACCACGTGCCGCAGCGCGTCCGCGGCGGCCTTGTCCGCGGCACCGAGGTCGGCGTCCCGCACGCGTACCACCGCGGCGAACAGCGTGACGAGGTGCTGGACGGCGGCCTGCAGGGTGTGCTGGTGCGTGGCTGTCGGCTCCTGGTCGCCGTGGAGCGCGTGCCCCAGTTCGGAGACGAACCGGACGGTCAGGTCCTCCAGACCCGGCTGGTTCGTGGCGCCGGACTCCGTGCCGCTCCGGCAGCCGCAGGACTCCCTGGCGACGAAGGTGACCGGCGTGCAGTGGAGGCCGGGTTCGACGGGGCCTCCCGCCAGGGCTCGCAGGGCGAACGCGCACGCCGTGGCACCCGCGAGCGTGAAGCTCTGGGCAACCGTGGACAGCGGCGGGTGGTACTCGGCAGCCTCGGTGATGTCGTCGAATCCGACTACCGCCACGTCGTCCGGCACGCCGACGCCCACCTCGGCCAGGGCCTCGATGAGGGCCATGGCGGTCACGTCGGTGCAGGCCACCACGGCGGTCGGCATCTCGCCCCCGGTCCGGAGACGGTGGACGGCCACGGCACCGTCGTAGGACTCGTCCAGCCGCCAGGGGACCAGGACGGCCTCCGACGGGACCAGGCCGTTGGCCAGCATCGCCTCCCGGTACGCCTCGTACCGGATCCAGTCGTCGGCGTTGGCCGGTTCTCTGCCCACGAACGCGATGGCCGTGTGCCCGTGGCCCACGAGGTGGTCGACGGTCGCCTGGACGCCCTGGCCGTTGTCCGGCACGACGGTGGGGCAGGCGAATCCCTCCGGCGCCTCGTACACGGTCACGACGGGTCGGCCCGTCGCGGCGAACGCACGCAGGTAGGAGCAGCCCACGGCCGCCTGGGGGATGACCAGGGCGTCCAGGTGGTCCCAGGCGAGCTCAGCGGCGAACAGCTTCTGCTCGAAGACGCTGATCCCCGCGTCGTGGGTCTGGATCGCGACGACCCGTGCCCCGTTGGCGGTCGCGGTGTCGATGACACCGGTCAACAGGCTGCCGAAGAAGTAGCCGTGAACGTTGGGGGCGATGAACCCGATGACGGGTCGGCCGTGCCCGGGACCGGACTCGCAGGTGTCCTCCTCCCGGCAAGGGGCTTCGTCCGCCACTGGAAGCACATCGACCGTTCGGATCCCGGGCTGGAGGGGCCGGCAGGACTTTCCCCCGTGCGAGGGATGATCCCCCGACCGGCACGCCCCGCAGCCGGCCGGTGGGTGACGTGGTCTGTCCCGGTTTCCACCCTGCTGTCCGGTCACGGTGACGTCTCACCCCTGAGCCGTGACACGACACCCGCCGGAAGGGACCTCACGGGTGCCCCCGGAGCCGCTCGGCGGAGACGTCTCGCGGCTGCGTCGGGGGCAGGAACGCGGCAGCGTCCATCGCCGGCACCGGCCGGGAGAAGAGGAACCCCTGGACCAGGGGGCAGCCGAGCTCGCGCAGCAGTTCGGCCTCCGCCTCGGTCTCGATCCCCTCGGCGATCACCTCGAGACCCAGCCGGCTCCCGATGTCGATCATCAGGGTGACCAGCTCCCTGCTTCGCGAGTCGGCCCCCATGCGACCCACGAAGGAACGGTCGATCTTCAAGGCGGAGACGGGAAAGGCCTGGATCGTGGAGAGCGAGGAGTAGCCGGTCCCGAAGTCGTCGAGGTGCAACGCGAAGCCGTCCTCGCGCAGTCGGCGCATGACGTCGATCGCGGCGTCCCGGTTGTGCACGATGACACCCTCGGTCACCTCGATCACCAGCGTGGACGGCGAGACACCGGAGGCCGCCAGCTCCCCCTGGAGGGTCGGCCGCAGTTCGGGGTCCCAGAACTGGCAGTCGGAGAGGTTGATGCTCACGGTGAAGTCCGCACGGCCTGGTGAGGCGTCGAGCCATGCCCGGGTCTGGCGGCAGGCTTCCCTGATGGTCCATCTCCCGATCTGGCGAGCCTGGCCCGTGATCTCGGCGACGGGGAGGAAGTCGCCCGGAGCGATCAGCCCCCGCTCGGGGTGCCGCCAACGGATCAACGCCTCGAAGCCCTGCAGCCACCGGTCCTCCAGCCGGAGGATCGGCTGGTAGTGGAGCTCGAACTGACCGTCGATGATCGCCTTCTCCAGATCCGACTCCAGCTGCAGGCGTGCCAACGCGCTGACGTGCATCGCCTCGTCGAAGACGACGACCCGACCGGGTCCGAGAGCCTTGGCCCGGTACATCGCGGTGTCGGCGTCCCGCACGCAGTCCTCGGCGGTCCGGTAGTTCCCGGTGCCGATCGCGATGCCGGCGGAGGAGCTGATCGAGCGCACGGTCCCGGCAAGGAGCAACGGCACCGCCACGAGCGACAACAGGCGTTCGACGGCGCCCGGCAACTCCAGCGGATCGCGCACGTCCTCGAACAGGATGATGAACTCGTCGCCACCGAACCGGCAGACGGTGTCGCTGCCCCTGACCTCTGTCGTGAGCCGTTTCGCCACCTGGACCAGCAGTTCGTCACCGATCTGGTGCCCGAGGCTGTCGTTCACCACCTTGAAACTGTCCAGGTCCAGGAAGACGACGGCGAAGGTGTACCCGGGGTATCGCCGGGAGCGGCTGATCGCCTGCCCCAGCCGCTCGAGGAAGAACGCCCGGTTGGGGAGCCCGGTCAGCACGTCGTACGACGCGTCATGGCGCAGGCGCTCCTCCAGGCGCTTGCGGACCGTGATGTCGGTCATCGAGCCGACGACCCGGCGCACCTGCCCCGCCTCGTCGAGCACCGACCTGCCCTGCGTGAGCATCCAGCGGTAGCCGCCGTCCGCGCAGCGCAGCTGGTGCTCGAGCTCTATCGTCGCGGTGCGGCCGGCGAAATGATCGGCCAGTGCCCGGTCGACGGCACTCCGATCGTCGGGATGGATCCGTTTGAGCCACTCGTCCGGCGTGGCGCCGACCTCGTCCTCGGTGTACCCCAGCAACGCCTTCCACCGGGTGGAGTAGTAGACGGCGTCCTCCGTGAGATCCCAGTCCCAGAGCCCGTCGTTCGCAGCCTCCGCGGCGAGAGCGTGGCGTTCCTCGCTGACCTGGATACGGCGCATCGCCCGTTCGGACGTGATGGCGAGCTCCTGGTCCAACGCGACGGTCAGCAGGACGACCCAGTGGTTGAACCGCTCAGTCACCTCGTCTCCGCGGATGTCGAGCGCACCGGACAGGGCGAGGAACCCCCAGTCGCTCCCGTCGAAGCGCACGGGCAGCACGAGGCTGACGTCGCCCGGGTTCGCCCGGGCGAGCTCGATGAACGAGGCGGGTGGGAAGGCGGTGACCTCGCACCGCTCCTCGTGATGCCTGACGGTGCTGCCGTCGGCGTAGGTGCTGATCAGCCGAAGGACCGTGTCCCGTGGCCCGTCCCGCCCGCTCTCCCACAAGGCGAGGCACCCGACCCGGGCTTCGGTCCCCTCCAACCAGGACAACGACCTGACGTCCTGGTGGTACCGGCGCACCAGGTTGGTGCTGATCAGGTTGCGCCGCCGCTGGATCGCGAGGTCCTCGCGGAAGACCGAGAGGCCGCCACTCGTGCACTTGTGGCTGCGCAGCAGCCGGGTGGACACCGCGAACGCCTGGCGTTCCAGCCGCTCCGCCACCGCGACGTCATCGGGGTCGAGGCAGGACGCCACCTGACGTGCCAACTCGGAGATCGCGCCCAGAGCGCCCAGCGGGGTCTGGGAGTCCGCGGCCAGTCGTTCGAACACTTCGGTGGTGGAGGCCACGATTCCGCTGACGTCGGCGGAGGGGGTCCCGGCCACCGTGGTGAGCAGTCCGACGAGACGGTGACCCGCCAGGTCCAGCAGTTGTCGCCGCGCCGGCGTCTGTTCGCAGTTGGCGAACAGGGCGCCCTCGAGATCCTCGACGAACCTGGCGCAGACGCCGTCGATGCCGGGTGCCAGCGTCTGACCGAGCACTGCGTCACGACAGCCGCAGGACTGCCTGACGACCAGCGTCGTCGGCGTGAGATGGAGACCTGGCGCCGGTGGATCGCCGTCGAGCGCGTCGCAGACGAGGGAGCACGCGGTGGCTCCTGCCAGTGAGAAGCTCTGGGCGACCGTCGACAGCGGCGGCCGGCATCCGGCGGCCTGGGGAATGTCGTCGAATCCGATGAGGGCGATGTCGTCCGGAACCACGAGGTCGGCCTCGGCGAGCGCGTCGATCAGGGCGATCGCCGTCCCGTCCGTGCACGCGATCACCGCGCTCGGCATCTCCCCCCGGGCACGCAACTGGTCGACGGCCCCCGCACCGCGATAGGTCTCGTTCACGTCCCAGGGAACGAGGACCGGGTCCGTGTACGCGAGTCCGTGCGCCAGAACAGCCTCTCGGTAGGCGGCGTACCGGCTCCAGTCGTCCGCGTTGGCCGGGTCGCGACCGACGAAGGCGATGCGGGTGTGTCCGTGACCGGCGAGATGGTCGACGGCGACCCGGACGCCCTGCTCGTTGTCGGGGACCACCGTCGGGCAGGTGAAGTCCTCCGGCGCCTTGTACACCGTCACGACCGGTCGCCCCGACTCCGCGAACGCGCGGAGGTAGGCGCCGCTCACGGCGTCCATCGTCACGACGAGGGCATCGAAGTGATCCCAGCCCAGGGGTACGGAGAACGGCTCGTCGGAGAACGTGTGTATCCCGGCGTCATTGGCCTGAACGGTCACGACACCGACATCACGGGCGGCGGCCACGTCGAGGACCCCGGAGAGCAGGGTCCCGAAGAAGTACCCGTGAGCGTTGGGCGAGATGACCCCGATGACGCGATGGTCATGGTCGCCGGCCCGTCGGGCACCGTCGGTGCCCGAGGAGTGCGCCACCAACGCCATAGACGGAGAGTCGGCAGCGGCGCTGTCCCTCCTGAAGGACAGGTGGTCGAACCCACAGGTGACCCAGGGGTGTCGCCGCCGACGTGTGGGGTGCAACCGAACGATTCGGGCGGACGAAGGACCGCTCTCGTGGGTGGACCCGCCGCGAGGCCGCCGTCCGGCTCGCACAGCGGACTGGCGGGCTCCCCCGGTCATGGGGGAGCCCGCCAGTCGTGCCCGGCCGTGGCCGGAGACCACCCTGCTGGGTCAGAGACCTCGCACCAGCGAGGTGCGGAGGTCCTTGTTGAGCTGACTGATGACGTCGAACGGGATGCTCTTGGGGCAGGCGTCGGCGCATGCGCCGACGTTGGTGCAGCCGCCGAACCCCTCGGCGTCGTGCTGGTTGAGCATCTTCACGATGCGAGCGGCCCGCTCCGGCTGGCCCTGCGGCAACTCCCCGAGGTGGGTGACCTTGGCACCGATGAACAGCATCGCGGCCGCGTTCGGGCAGGCTGCGACGCAGGCCCCGCAGCCGATGCAGGCCGCCGTGTCGAAGGCGCGGTCGGCGTTCTTCTTCGGCACCGGCGTCGCATGGGCCTCCGGGGCCGCGCCGGTGCTCACCGAGATGAAGCCGCCGGCGGCGATGATCCGGTCGAGCGGGCTGCGGTCGACGACGAGGTCGCGCAGCACCGGGAAGGGGTCGGCCCGCAGCGGCTCGATCGTGATCGTGTCGCAGTCCTTGAACGACCGCATGTGCAGCTGACAGGTCGTCGTCACCCGGGGGCCGTGCGGCTCCCCGTTGATGACCAGACCGCACATGCCGCAGATGCCCTCACGGCAGTCGCTGTCGAACTCCACCGGCTCCTCGCCCTTGGCGATGAGCTGCTCGTTGAGGACGTCGAGCATCTCCAGGAACGACATGTCCGGGGACACGTCGTCGAGCCGGTAGGTGACCAGCTTCCCCGTGGCGTTGGGTCCGGCCTGACGCCAGATCTTGAGATTGATCTTCACTTGTAGCTCCGCTGCTTCATCTCGACGAACTCGTAGACCAGCTCTTCCTTGTGCAACACCGGCGGAGCGTCGGGCCCGCTGAACTCCCAGGCCGCGGCGTAGGCGAAGGCCTCGTCGTCACGCAGCGCCTCGCCGTCCTCGGTCTGCGACTCCGCCCGGAAGTGACCGCCGCAGGACTCCCGGCGGTGCAGGGCGTCGATGCACATGAGCTCGGCGAGCTCCATGAAGTCGGCGACCCGGCCGGCCTTCTCCAGGGACTGGTTGACCTGCTCGTTGCCCCCAAGCACCCGGACGTTCTTCCAGTAGTCGGCCCGCAGCGCGCGGATCTGCTCGACGGCCTTCGTCAGACCGGCCTCGGTGCGCTCCATCCCGCAGTACTCCCACAGGATCTGGCCGAGCTCGCGGTGGAAGGAGTCGACGCTGCGGGTGCCCTTGGTCGACAGGAAGTGGTCGATCCGCTGCTGGACCGCCTCGCGGGCCTCGACGACCGCAGGAGCCGAGTCCGGGACCTCGGGGAAGGGCCCGGCGGCGAGGTAGTCGCGGATCGTGTTCGGCAGGACGAAGTACCCGTCCGCGAGGCCCTGCATGAGCGCCGAGGCACCGAGCCGGTTGGCGCCGTGGTCGGAGAAGTTGGCCTCGCCGGCGACGAACAGGCCGGGGATCGTCGACTGGAGGTCGTAGTCCACCCACAGTCCGCCCATCGTGTAGTGCACGGCGGGGTAGATCCTCATCGGCGTCTCGTAGGGGTTGTCCCCGGTGATCTGCTGGTACATGTCGAAGAGGTTCCCGTACCGCTCCTCGACGGTCTTGCGGCCGAAACGGGCGATGGCGTCGGCGAAGTCGAGGTAGACCCCGCGGCCGCCGGGGCCGACCCCCTTGCCGGCGTCGCACTGGTACTTCGCCGCCCGGGAGGCGATGTCCCGGGGGACGAGGTTGCCGAACGACGGGTAGATCCGCTCCAGGTAGTAGTCGCGGTCCTGCTCGGGGATCGTGCGCGGGTCCTTCTCCCGGTCCGCAGGGTCCTTGGGGACCCAGATCCGGCCGTCGTTGCGCAGCGACTCGCTCATCAGGGTGAGCTTGCTCTGGTGGTCGCCGGAGACCGGGATGCACGTCGGGTGGATCTGGGTGAAGCAGGGGTTGCCGAAGTAGGCGCCCTTGCGGTGGGCGCGCCACGTCGCGGTGGCGTTGCAGCCCATGGCGTTGGTGGAGAGGAAGAAGAGGTTGGCGTATCCGCCGGTCGCGAGCACGACGGCGTCGGCGAGGTGGGTCTCGATCTCACCGGTGACCATGTCCCTGGTGACGATCCCGCGGGCCCGCCCGTCCACCACGATCAGCTCGAGCATCTCGTGCCGGGAGTTCATCTGCACGGTGCCGGCCGCGACCTGCCGCTGCAGGGCCTGGTAGGCGCCGATGAGCAGCTGCTGCCCCGTCTGGCCCCTGGCGTAGAACGTCCTGGAGACCTGGACGCCGCCGAAGGAGCGGTTGTCGAGCAGGCCGCTGTACTCGCGGGCGAACGGGACGCCCTGGGCGACGCACTGGTCGATGATGCTCGCGCTGACCTCGGCGAGCCGGTACACGTTCGACTCGCGGGCCCGGTAGTCGCCGCCCTTGACCGTGTCGTAGAACAACCGGAAGACGGAGTCGCCGTCCTCCTTGTAGTTCTTGGCCGCGTTGATACCGCCCTGCGCGGCGATCGAGTGGGCACGGCGCGGGGAGTCCTGGTAGCAGAAGGCCTTGACGTTGTACCCGGCCTCGCCGAGGGTCGCGCAGGCCGCTCCGCCCGCGAGCCCGGTGCCGACCACGATGACCGACAGCTTGCGCCGGTTCGCGGGGTTGACCAGCTTGGCCTCGAACTTCCGGGTCTCCCAGCGCTTGTCGATCGGTCCGCCGGGCGCCTTCGTGTCCTTGATCGGGGTGCCTTCGCGGTAGAGCCCGTCGATCACGTCAACCATGGGTCGCATCCTCTACTTCACGAAGCCGAACATGATGAACAGCGGCGGAAGGGCGAAGCCGATCGAGACGACCAGCGCGACGGCGTTCCCCAGGAGCTGGGAGATCCGGCGTGCCCCGGGGGTTCCCGCCCAGCCGAGGGTCTGCACCGCGCTCCACACGCCGTGCTGCAGGTGCAGGCCGACCGCGACCAGCGCCGCCAGGTAGAACACCGTGATCCACCACACCTGGAAGCTGGCGACGACCAACTGGTACGGGCTGTCGCCGATGGTCGCGTCAGACACCGCGGAGTTCACGTTGATCTTGTTGGTCGTGAAGTGCATGAGGTGCCAGGTGAGGAAGGCGATCAGAGCGACCCCGCCCCAGCGCATGGTCTGGGTGCGCCAGGCCGCCGCTCCCGCCGCCCGTACGGCGTAGCGCGTCGAGCGGGCGTTGTGGGCCTTGCTCCACAGGTAGAACGCGGAGTAGGCGTGGCCGATCACGCTGAGGACCAGGACGATCCTGAAGATCCACAGGAAACCGGAGTACGGCAGGATCGGTTCGCCGAGGGTGCGCAGGTGGTGGGCGTAGGAGTCGAACGCTTCCTGCCCCGCGAAGACCTTGAGGTTGCCGTACATGTGCATGAGCACGAAGAGCACGAACAACGATCCGGTCAGGGCCATGAGCAGTTTCATCGCGACGGTCGTACGCCGTGCGCTCATCGTGGGAGGGGTAAGGGTCTGGGTGGACACGCCATGACCGTAGTACCTCGCCGACGGGCCTCTGCGGGACACCCGTCCCGGTGCCCGCGCGGCGCCCGTGTTTCCCGCCGTCGGACCCGGTCCGGAGCATGCTGACCGCGGGGGACCGGCGGCGCGTCGGACACCCCTCATCGCACCCGACTGGTCGTCGGGGTGCCGGGGGAGGACCTCGGCCGGATCACGGACGCCGGGTCGGTGCAGCAGTTCGTCCAGGGCGACGGCGGCGACCAGGGCCTGACCATCGGTCGGGTGCTGCACCAGGACGTCGCCGGGATGCCGGGGCTGGCCGAGGCCGGTGACCGGTTCGGCGCGGCCCTGGCCCTGCAGGGGGACCTGCCCATGGCGGGCGACTCCGGATCGCCCCCCGACCTGGTGATCGGGGTGCCGGGGGAGGACATCGGGAGCGTCGCGGATGCCGGTGCCCTGTGCTGGCTGCCGCTGCGCCGCAACGGGTCCGCGATCATGGCCAGGAGAGGCAGTCTCCTGCCCGGCACCCCGGTGACCGGTGATCGGCTCGGTGCCGCCCTGAGCACCCGGGTCACCGCGGAGGACGAGTACTCGCCGATGGCGGTCACCACCGGCGGCAGCAGCACTCCGCGCCGCCCCGGGACGGTGCTGACCTGGTTCGCGCCACCGTTCCTCGTGGGGCAGCCCAGCACACTGACCCTGTCGACGCGGGCTGCCGCCGTCGGGGGGCAGGTCCCGGTTCCAGCGGCCGACACCTCCGGGGTGTGAGATCCGCCGTTGTCGCTCGGATCCGGGTCCGCGCCCGCGGTCGCCGGGGGGAGGGGCGGCCGCCGCAGGCGGGAACGGAGGCGAGGCCCGGGAGCTGGGCATGCTCCCGGGCCTCGCCGAGTCACCGTGGTCCGGCGAGTTCGGCCCCTACCTGCCGAACCGTGCCCGGGGCCACCGACTCACCGGGCGTCCGGGGTCTCCGGTGCGGCCTCCACCGTGAGCAGGCCGTTGTCGCTCCGGCCGTTGTCGCTCCGCCCGGCGGTCTCCGTCACGCCACCGAGAAGGGCACCTAGATCGATCCCGCCTGCCTTGGCCGTCTCCAGCACCTGGAGCAGTAGCGCCGGCACGGAGCCCGCCACCCGGGACAGGGCGTCCTTGCCGTCGCCGCCACCGCTGAGCACCGTCAGGTTGGAGATGTTGCCCATCGGAGCGGCCACCTCCCGGGCGATCAGAGGCAGAGCCGCGATCAGGTCGGGCAGGACGCGCAGCCGCGCGGCCTCGTCGTTGAAGGCGCTGAGCGCGGCCGCCAGTTCCTTCTGGCCCTCTGCCTCCGCCAGCAGCGCCGCCTTCTGGCCCTCCGCCTCGGCGAGCATCTGGGCCCGCTGGCCCTCGGCGCCGGCCAGCAGCTTGGCCTTGTCGACCTGCGCCTGCGCCTCGCCCTCCCGCTGCAGGGCGGTGGCTTCCGCGGTCCTGGCCTTGAGGTCGGCCTCACCCTGGAGTTCGCGTTGCCGGGCAGCCGCCTCCGCGTTGGCGATGGCCACCCGCTTCGCACCCTCGGCCCGAGCGGTGGCTGCGGAGCGCTCGGCCTCGGCCGGCGCGACGACGTCGGCCTCGAGCGCCTTCTGCCGCTGGGCGGCACGCTGCTGCTCCACGGCGATCTGCCGTTCGGTGCGCTCGCGCTCGGTCTCGACCTCGGCCAGCACGACCGCGCGCCGTGCCTCGGCCTCGGCGAGCGGGCCGGCCTGGTTCGCCCGCGCCTGCGCCGCCTTGACCTCGGTGTCGATGGCGGCCTGCTTCATCGCCAGTGCGCGCTCGGCCTCGGCGATGGCCTCGCGCGACTTGGTCTCCGCGGTCTGCCCCTCCTGGAAGGCCAGAGCTGCGGCGATCCGGGCGTCGCGGCGGGCCTGGGCCTCGCCGACCTCGGCGTCCCGGGTCACCTCGGCGATCCGCTTGCGACCGAGCGCCTCGATGTAGCCGTTGCGGTCGCGCACGTCCTGGATGGTGAGGACGTCGAGCTCCATGCCGATCGCGGCGAGGGCAGCCCCTGCCTCCTCGGCCACGCTGCGGGTGAGCTGGTCGCGGTTGCTGTTCAGGTCCTCGACGGTCATCTTCGCGCAGATCGCCCGCATGTTGCCGGAGATGATCTCTGTGAGCTGGGCCTTGAGCTCCCTGCGGTCGGCGGTGAGGAAGCGCTGGGTTCCGGTCTCGATCGCCTCGTCGGTGGAGCCGAAGCGGATCAGGGCGACGACGTCGACCGCGATCCCCACCCCGTTGCTGGAGATGGCGTTGCCGACGCTGACCTGGATGTTGAACGGCTCCAGGCTCATGAAGTCGACGCGTTCGAGCACGGGCACCCGGAACCGGGCCCCACCGCGGACGATCTTCGGTCGGCCGCGCCCCGTGAACACCGCGACCATGTTCGGCGGCACCTTGACGTAGTTCCTCGCGTACAGCAGCGTGACGAGGAAGAGCGCGACAACCACTGCGGCGACGGCGATGATGACGGGCAGATTCGCGGGCATCGGGTTCCTGTCTTCAGATCGGCGCCCCTGCTGGGGCGTTGCGGCGGTCGCTGGGGGAGTTGATCAGTCGGAGAGAGCGTTTCGGTGGACGATCACACCTCCGTCGACCACATCGACTATTCGGACCACCGTTCCGGTTCCCACCGCTTCGGCCACGTCGGACATCGCCGTCTGGGTGACTCGCGCACCCTGCCGGTCGTTGAAGGTCACCTGACCGGAACCACCGGGAAGGATCTCCAGGGTGACCACGGCGTTCCGCCCGATGTAGCTGTACCGGCTCAGCAACGAGTTGTACTGCTGGCGGGCGAGGGGCTTCAGGACCCAGGAGTAGGTGGCGGAGCCGACGGCCAGGAACCCCACGACCGCGACCGGCCAGCTGAGCACCGGCGGCAACCCGAGGGCCGTGGACACCAGGCCGGCCGCGGAGAACCCGACGGCAGACGCCGCGAGCACCCTCAGGCTCCAGCGCGACGGCTCGTGCAGCGAGCCACCGGCCGGCACCGTCCTGCGGTCCGGAGCCTCGATCTCGGCGTCGTGACCGATCTCGGCGTCGTGACCGATCTCGGCGTCGTGACCGATCTCAGCGTCGTGACCGATCTCAGCGTCGTGACCGATCTCAGCGTCGTGACCGAACTCGGCGTCGTGACCGAACTCGCCCGCCAACAGGCTGATGAGCAGGAACCCGAATCCGACGGCTCCCACGGCGACGAACGCCGTCTCCGATCCGTTCACGCTCCCATGCCTCCCACCCGCTCACCCACCCCCGGATCCCGCCCGCCACGGCCCGACGGCACACGTCATTCGCCATCCGGCGATCGGTCCGGCGGAGAGCGACCCTACTGGCGGGCGGGTGTCCGCGACCCCGAAACCGCCCACCTGTACCGACATCGCCACCGTCGGTCCCTCGCGTCGTGTCCGCGTGGACACCGTCCGTGGCGGGTGCGTGCGCGTACCACCTGAGCAGCCCGGCCACGCCCATCGGGGGAGGTCCGGGACCGGCCCTGCCCATCAGGAACGGTTCAGGACACGTCGCCCTCGGCTGAGGGGAAGTCCGCTGCGAAGCTGACCTGCTTGGAGGCGACGGTCGCGGCTCGACGTCCCGGCGCGCTCTGCCACTGCCAGGTGAGATTGGTGTGGGCGATCACCTGCTCCGGAGGTGGAGCGCCGTACGCGGTGAGGTCCTCCGTCGTGTGCGCGTCACTCACCAACGTCACGTCGTAACCCCGCACGAAAGCTCCGTGCAGGGTCGAACGGATACATGCGTCGGTCTGCGCGCCCACCACGACGAGTCGCCCCACCCGCGCTCGGCGAGCAGCACCTCCAGTTCGGTGCCCTCGAACGCGTCGCCGTGGGACTTGTGGACGCGAGGCTCGGAGTCGTGGGGGGCCAGTTCCGGAACGTGCTGCCAGGCATCGCTGTCGCGCAGGAGATCATCATCGGAGTGCTGCACCCAGACCACGGGCACGTTCTCCCCGCGTGCCCGCTCGACCAGGGTGCCGATGTTCGCGATCACGCGGGCTCGGTCGTGAGCCTCTGCCACCA
This sequence comes from Actinomycetales bacterium, assembly GCA_012719445.1. Classification (GTDB taxonomy): domain Bacteria; phylum Actinomycetota; class Actinomycetes; order Actinomycetales; family Kineosporiaceae; genus JAAYAH01. The sequence goes on from JAAYAH010000186.1 coordinate 38,790, forward strand.
CCCCGTTCTGGACGTCGACGACGAGGAGTGCGGTGTTCGGCCGGTCGGGGGGACCTGACCCCGGATCTTGGACACGCTGAATCCAGCACGTGCTGGAGAGAGCGAGATGATCCAGGACATGGCCCGCAAGAGCTACTCCGATGAGTTCCGTCGGCAGGCTGTCGATCTGTAC
>JAAYAH010000024.1 GCA_012719445.1 Actinomycetales bacterium
CGACAACGACGACCACGACGTCCGGCGGTGGGTCCTGCTCGGCGACCTACACCACGAACAACTCCTGGACCGGTGGCTTCCAGGGCACGGTCGAGGTCAGGGCGACAGGCGGCTGGACGGTCACGCTGACCATGCCCAGCGGCACCAGCATCAGCAGCCTGTGGAACGGCCGGGCCAGCGGCACCAGCGGAACCGTCACCGTCAGCGACGTCGGCTGGAACGCCAACGGCGGCTCCTTCGGCTTCGTCGCCACCGGCAGCGGCACCCCCACGGTCAGCTGCACCTGACACCCGACACCCGACTGCCGGACGCTGACAGTCGGACGCCGACCGGTGGCCAATGGGGGTCAAAACCCGGGTTTAGGCCCGATTGGCCACCGGTCGGCGGCGAGGGTTCGTCCGAGGTCGTCGCGGGTCTTGACGCGGAACCCGATGTGCGGAAAGGTTTCCGCACATCGGTCGCAGGCAGTCATTTCCGTTCCCGGAGCGGGAGCGGGGCGAGCGCCGCGGGGTCGTGATGTCGGGCCGTGCTGCTGCCCGTCGGCGTGACCCGAGGGCGTGATCCCGTCGGGGGTGGCTGCGCCACCTCCGTTCCAGAGAGGAAACATCGTGACACTGTCGTTGGGGCGTTGCGGCCGCGTGGTCGGCCTCGTGGTGGGTGTTCTGTGCGTCGTCGGGATCACCGCGTGCGGGGACGGTGCCGCCGAGAAGGACGAGGCCGGGACAGGCGGCGAAGTCGCCGTCTGGGATCCGTACCCGCAGTTCGATGCCTCGGCCGACTGGACGAAGCTGGTCGAGAGGTGCGGCTCGGAGGCGGGGGTGAGCGTCGAGCGGACCGCCTACGACACGACGGATCTGACGAACAAGGCGTTGCTGGCCGGGCAGCAGGGCAACTCCCCGGACGTCCTGGTGGTCGACAATCCGGTCGTGTCGACGCTGGCCGAGGCCGGGGTACTGGCCACGACGGAGGAGTTGGGGATCGACACCTCCGGGATCCAGCCGAACCTGCTGGCTGCCGGGCAACAGGGTGGGAGGACGTACGGAGTGCCGATCGGGGCCAACACGCTTGCCCTGTTCTACAACAAGAAGATCCTGGACGCCGCGGGGGTGGACGTCGGGTCGGTGAAGGACTGGGCGTCGTTGACGGCGGCGTTGGCGCAGGTGAAGGCCGCGGGCAAGAAGGGGATCACGTTCTCCGCGATCGGTACCGAGGAGGGGAGCTTCCAGTTCCTGCCGTGGTTCTGGGGGAGCGGGGCGAACCTGACGACCCTGGACTCCGCGGAGGCCGTCTCGGCGTTGACGCTGTGGACCGACTGGTTGGCGAAGGGGTACGCCCCGAACTCGGTGATCAACAACACCCAGACGACGAGCTGGCAGGAATTCGCGACGGGTGAGTACGCCTTCGGTGAGAACGGGACCTGGCAGTTGGCGAACGCGCGGGCCTCAGGTCTCGAGTGGGGCGTCATCCCGATCCCGGCCAAGAGCGGCGGCCCGGCGCCGGTGCCGACCGGTGGTGAGTTCGTCACCGTACCGGTACAGAAGGACACCGCCAGGTATGCGGCGTCACAGAAGATCGTGGCCTGCCTGACCAGTGCCGACAACGCCTTCACCACCGACTCGACACTGTCCTACATCGCTGCGACGACCGCCGTGCAGGACAAGCAGGTGGCCGCCGACGCCGATCTGATGGTGTGGGTCGAGGCCGTCAAGGCGGCGAAGGGTCGTACCAGCGACGACCTCGGCACGAAGTACCCGAGGATCTCCGAACCGATGTGGGGGGCGTTCCAGGCGGCCCTGAGCGGATCGAAGTCCCCGAAGGCTGCGCTCGACGCAGCCCAGGCGGCCGCCTCAGCTGCCACGGCGTGAGCGGGGTCTGGGGCGCCGCACGGCCGCTGTACTCCCCGGGCCGATGGCTGCGGGCTGGCAGAATCCCGTCATGACCCAGCCCCGATCAACCACACTGACCGAGGTGGCGCGGCGTGCTGGAGTCTCGCTGACGACCGCCTCCAGGGCGATCAACGGCAAGAGCCGGGTGTCGGCGGCGACGCGCGCGCGGGTGCTCAAGATCGCGCGGGAGTTGTCGTTCACCCCGAACCCGATGGCCAGGAGCCTGATCAGCGGGCGCAGCGGAACGATCGGCCTGATCATCGTGGACAGCCTGGCGCAGCGGTTCGTGGTGCCGATCATGTTGGGGGCGGAGGCGGCTCTCAGCGAGATCGACCTGTCGATGATCACGACGGACGCAGGCGGTGATGTGGCCCGGCTCCATGCGCTGGCGGCGAGCATGCGACGGCGCAAGGTGGACGGTCTCCTGGTCCTCGGCGACGACAACATGGCAACACCGTCGGTGGCCGGGACGGTGGACCTTCCCACCGTGTACCTCTACGGGGAGACCGGTCAGGCCGGTGAGATCGCCCACGTGCCGGACGACCGGACCATGGGCGGTCAGGTCGCCCGGCACCTGATCGGGCTGGGGCGTCACCGGATCGTTCACCTGACCGGGCCCCGGGGCGGTAGGGCGGTCAGGGAACGGACCCGCGGGATCCGCGAGGCCCTGCGCGAGGCGGGCCTCGCCCCGGTGGCGCCGACGACGTACGGTCTCTGGTCACAGCTGTGGGCCGAGGAGGCGGCCGATCGGTTGCTTCGCCAGGCCCCCGAGATCGACGCGATCGTCTGCGGCGCCGACCAGTTGGCGGCGGGAGTGGTACGAGCCGTCCAGGCCAGCGGGCGTCGGGTCCCGGACGACGTGGCGGTGACGGGATTCGACAACTGGCGGGTCTTCGCGCTGGAGACCCGGCCGCACCTGACGACGGTGGATCTGAAGCTGGAGGACCTGGGGGCGGCAGCCGTGCGTGACCTGTTCGGTGTCATCGACGGCGACCCCGTGGGCGGGGGATCCCGTCTGCACCAGGGCGAACTCGTCGTCCGTGGGTCGACCGATCCGAGCGCGTGATCCCGGAGCGGTGATGCTGCGGAAGCCTTTCCTCTGCTGAAACCGCCAAACGGGTCCTCCTAGCAGCAATAACTCGGACCACTCCTTGACATGCCGGGACGAACTGCGGAAACCTTTCCTCATCTCGTCCCGCGAGTCCCCGTCCGTGACCGCGGGACAACCTGCTGGGGTCGTCCGGCGTCCCGAGGCTCCACGGACCGGAACGGACCAGGAGGGACCGGCCCATGACCGTCGGCGTGCATCGCGCCACCACACCCGGTGGACCCGTCGTCCCGACACCGGCCGCGCACCAGGTGCTCCGGCCCCTCGGACACGACGCGGTCACGGTGCGACCGACGGGCTGGCTCGCGGGGTGGCGGGAGCGGGCTCTCGACGCCACGCTCAGCCACGTCCTCCAGCGGGTGGAGGAGGGCGAGGCACGCGGGAACCTGGCGCGGCTGCTCGGCGACGGCGAGCCGGTCCGGGGAATGCCGTTCACCGACTCCGACGTCTACAAGACCCTCGAGGCATTCGCCTGGGCCGCGGGATCGCTCGATCCCGACGACAAGCGTCTGGACCGGGCCCGGGAACTGGTCGCGTTGCTCGCCCGAGTCCAGGAGGCCGACGGGTACCTGAACTCCTGGGTGCAGGGCCACGGCGGCGAACGCTGGTCCGACCCGCAGGCCGGGCACGAGCTCTACACCGCCGGTCACCTGTTCCAGGCCGCCGTCGCGGCCCAGCGCACCGGGGCGTTGCCCGGGCTGATGGAGATCGCCGTCCGGTTCGCCGACCTGCTGCTCACCCGGTTCGCCGACCCGTCGTCGCCGTACGTCGACGGTCACCCCGAGGTGGAGACGGCACTGGTGGAGCTGTTCCGTGCCACCGGGGAGACGTCCTACCTGGACCTCGCCCGGCACCAGATCGAGCGGCGCGGGCACGGCTGGTTGGGGGAGGGCCGGTTCGGTTCCGCGTACTTCCTGGACGCCGTGCCGGTGCGCCGCGCGGACAGGGCCACCGGCCACGCGGTCCGGCAGCTCTACCTGCTGAGCGGAGCCCTGGACGTCGCCGTGGAGACGCACGACCAGGAGTTGCTGGACGCCGTCGCCCGGGTCTGGACGGACCTGCAGGTGAGCAAGACCTATGTGACGGGGGCGCACGGCTCGCGGCACCGTGACGAGTCGATCGGCGACGCCTACGAGCTTCCCCCGGACCGGGCCTATGCCGAGACCTGCGCGGCGATCGCGGCCTTCCACCTGGGCTGGCGGCTGCTGCTGGCCACCGGCGAGGGCAGGTACGCCGACGCCATGGAGACGCTGCTGCACAACGCGATCGCCGCCGCCATGTCGACGGACGGCACCAGCTTCTTCTACTCCAACCCGCTCCAGGTGCGCACCGGTCACGACGGGGGACACGAGGACGCCCCGTCCCGACGCCTGCCGTGGTTCAGCTGCGCCTGCTGCCCCCCGAACCTCGCACGGCTGCTGTCGGGCGTCCAGGACTACCTGGTGACGGCCACCGAGCACGGGATCCAGATCCACCACCCGACCCCGGCGACCGTCGACGCGGTGGTCGCCGGCGCACCGGTCGAGCTGACCGTCCGGACCGGCTACCCGCACGACGGCCGGATCGTCGTCGAGGTCGAGCATGACTCGCCGCAGCCGTGGGAACTGTCGCTGCGCATCCCCGGCTGGTGCGGCCGCTACGGTCTGACGGTGGACGGGGTACCGACGCCCGCGGCCGCCGATCGCGGCTACGTCCGCCTGCACAGGGACTGGGCCGGCCGTCACGAGGTCACCCTCACCCTCGACATGCCGGTGCGGCTGCTCCACCCGCATCCGCGGGTGGACGCCGTCCGGGGATGCGTCGCGGTGACCCGTGGCCCGCTGGTCTACGCGCTGGAGGAGGTCGACCTGCCGCCGGGGGTGGTGCTGGAGGACGTCCGGTTGCTCGCCGTGCTCGGGGTACGAGCCACCGCGGACGGCGTTCCCGCCCCCGTCGTCGACGTCCGCGTCGCCCGGGAGCTGCCGCCGGGGGACGCCCTGTACCTCACCACGCCGGACACCGGCACCGGTGAGCCGTTCGACGTCCCCCTGATCCCCTATCACCTGTGGGCCAACCGTGACCCGGGCGCGATGCGCGTCTGGATCCCCGGCCCAGCCGAGGGAGCCCCCCGGTGACGAGGCGACCACCGCGCGCGCCACGCTCCTCCAGCGAGGGCACGGTACCGGGGCCGGGCCGTCGGTCGACCGCCCGCGCCGTGCGGGGGCAGTTGGCAGCCTGGGCGTTCCTCGCCCCGGTGACCGCCTATCTGCTGCTCTGCTACGTCTACCCGCTCTATCGCAACCTCGATCTCAGCCTGCGCAACTACACCGTGCGCTCGTTCGTGCAGGGCGGGGCCCCCTTCAGCGGGCTGGCCAACTACCGGGCCGTCCTGCGGGATCCCACCTTCGGCGCCGCGCTGACGAACACCCTGCTGTTCACCGGGGTGTCGTTGCTGTTCCAGTTCGCCCTGGGACTGGCGCTGGCCGTCTTCTTCCACAGCAGCTTCCGCCTGTCGGTGACGCTGCGGGCGCTGTTCCTCGTCCCGTGGCTGTTACCGCTGATCGTGTCCGCGTCGACCTGGTCCTGGATGCTGAACAGCGAGTCGGGCATCGTCAACGCCGCTCTCGGCGTCGTCGGGATCGACCCGGTCACCTGGCTGACCTCTCCCCGGTGGAGCCTGGTCTCGGTGACCATCGCCAACATCTGGATCGGCATCCCGTTCAACCTCGTCATCCTCTACAGCGGGCTGCAGTCGATCCCCGCCGAGATCCACGAGGCGGCGGCGATCGACGGTGCGAACGGCTGGCAACGGTTCTGGCGGGTGACCTTCCCGCTGCTCCGGCCGGTGTCCGCGATCACCCTGCTGCTCGGACTCATCTACACGCTCAAGGTCTTCGACATCATCTGGATCATGACCAGGGGAGGGCCGGGTGACGCGTCGACGACCCTTGCCACCTGGTCGTACCGGAAGAGCTTCGGCTCCCTCCTCCCGCAGTTCGGTCCGGGGGCCGCGATCAGCAACCTGCTGATCCTGATGGCCTTCGTCTCCGGCCTGCTCTACCTCCGGCTCCAGGCGAAGGAGCAGCGATGACGACGAAAGCCTCCGGTCGCCGAGGGTGGCCACGCACGATCATCGGGGTGGCACTGACAGCGATCATGCTGTTCCCGATCTACTGGATGGTCAACGTCTCGCTCACCCGGACCGGCGACATGAGACGTGACCCGCCGTCGGTGTTTCCCGTCCACGGCACCCTGGACGGGTACCGGGCGGTCCTCCACGACCAGCTTCCCTACCTCGGAACCAGTCTGGTGCTCGGACTGGGGACCGCGGCCCTGACCCTCGTGCTGTCGGCCCCGGCCGGATACGCCCTCGCGAAGCTGTCGCCACGGGGCGGCGGAGGGCTCAGCTTCGCCCTGCTCATGGCCCAGATGATCCCGGGCGTCATCATGGCAACCGGGTTCTACGCCATCTACCTCGGTCTCGGGCGCCTCGAGACGGTCTCCGGTCTCATCCTCGCCGACTCGACCATCGCCGTGCCGTTCGGCGTGCTGCTGTTCACCGCGTTCATGCGGGGGATCCCCGAGGAACTGCTCCAGGCTGCGAAGATCGACGGCGCGGGGAGCCTGCGGACGTTCCGGTCCGTCGTCCTGCCGGTCAGCCGTAACGCGACCGTCACCGTCGCCCTGTTCGCCTTCCTGTGGGCGTGGTCGGACTTCATCTTCGCCACCACCCTGGACGGCGGCGGCGACCATCGGCCGATCACCCTGGGCATCTACCGCTACATCGGCAACAACAACCAGGAGTGGAACTCCATCATGGCCACGGCCGTCGTGGCCTCCATCCCGAGCGCGCTCCTGCTGGTGCTCGCCCAGCGCTACGTCGCGGCCGGGGTCACCGCGGGCGCGGTCAAGGAGTGACGGCCGGCGGCACACCACGGCTCCGCCGCGATCGACGGGACGGCCTGCGGGGATGCCGTGATTGACTTCGATCAGCCCGCGGCGACGAGGAGTGACCGCGGTCCGGACGCCGCAGGGGGATCCATGCCGACCGGTGGGACCGATGCCGCCTGTGACCCTGCCCGGACGGCGCTGCGGTACGGGGTGTTCCACGCCCTGACCGACGCGGTCACCGTCGCCGTGGTGTTCCGGGCCGTCCGCGCGGGGGGTGTGCCGCTGGAGTCGGCCCTCGCCCTCGTGGTGGCCTACGACCTGCTCGCGTTCGCGGGGCAGCTCGTCCTCGGCTGGGCACAGGACCGCTGGTACGGCCCGCGGGCTGCGCTGTGGGCCGGGGCCGTGCTGGGGGCGGTCGCCACCACCGTCCACGGGGTCACCCCGATGGCCGCCGTCGTGCTGGCCGGGACGGCGAACGCGCTCGTCCACCTCGGGGCGGGGGCGTCGGTGCTCCGGCTCGGTCTCCACGTCGCCACCCCGGCCGGGTTGTTCGTCGCCCCGGGAGCGCTGGGGCTCGGCGTCGGGCTGTGGCTGGGCCGCAATCCCGGTATTGGTCCGCTCTGGCCGCTGGGGATGCTCCTGCTGCTCGTTCTCCTGCCGCTCGTCAGGCTCCCCTCGGTGCCGGGACGGCGGGCGGAGGCCGCGCCGGCGGGGCCCCCGCGGGCGGGCGACGTGCGATCGCACCTCGCACCCCGGTCCGGCACCCGCCCGGCCGGACCAAGCCAAGCCGGACCAAGCCCGTCCGGACCAAGCCCAGCCGGACCAAGCCCAGCCGGACCAAGCCTGTCCGGTCTCCCGCACCTGGCCCCGGACATCCTGCGGGGTGCTCTGGTGCTGCTGCTGGTCTCGATCGCCGTCCGCTCCCTCGTCGGTCTCACCGCGGCGAGGGGCTACCAGCGCAGCGACTGGCTGGTGGTCGGGATCCCCGTGGCGGGGTTTCTCGGCAAGTCCCTCGGCGGGGTCGTCGCCGACCGGTTCGGCTGGATCAGGACGACGGTCACCGTGCTCCTGGTGTCGGCGCCCCTCGTCGCCGTCCCCTGGTCGCACCCGGTGATCCTGCTCGCCGGTCTGCTGGCCTTCCAGATGACGATGCCGGTGACGCTGGTGACCGTCGCCAGGCTGATGCCGAACCGGCTGGGAACCGCCTTCGGCTGGACCTGTTTCGCGCTGGCCCTGGGGTCGCTGCCCGCCATGTTCGACTGGGGCGGCGTGCTGAGCGCGAGGCCGATGCTGTTCGGCTGGATCCTGGTGGCAGCGGTCGCCGTGTTCGCGGGGCTCACCCTGGCCGAGGTCGGGGACCGGGACCGGGACCGGGGTCCCGGTGGGGGCCTGGCCACCAGGACGATCACCGGGACCGGGAGGGACGGCGTCGACGAGTGTCCGGCGCCGCAGCCGTCGCGCTGACCCCCGCCGTCCTGCTCGTGGTCGGCGTCGACGCGGCGTCGGTGGCGGCCGGGCTCCTGGTCAGCGCCTGCGGCGCCGGATGAGGACGACGGCGACGGTGAGCACGGCGAGAGCGGTCACGACGAGGAGCGTGACGCCCAAGGCCGTGTTCTCCGCCGGGTCGACGCCGGTCGGATCCGGTGCCACGTCCGCCAGCAGTCCCAGCACAACCATCACCCCTCGCGACGACTGCGCCCATCCTGCCGTACCGACGCGCCGGAGGGGTCGGCTCCGGCGCGTCGCGGTCACACGGTGACGGTGACGGCGGTCTCGCCCGGCCGGTCGGCGCGTACCGGGACCGTCACGCCGTCCACGGTCAGCTCGTAGTCCCCGGGGAACCCGGCGAAGCGGAGCGACCCCTGCTCGTCGGTGCCGGTGGCGGTCGGTCCGAGCCACCACGCTCCCTTGATCAGTGAGTGCAGCGCGTGGTAGGCGGGCTTGCGGGTGCCGTCGGTCCTGACGAAGCCGCCGGGGGCGCCCAGCCACCCGCCGTCGGCCAGCCCCCAGTAGGTGACGGCCTCGACGGACGGATGGCCCAGCAGGGTCCGGTAGTGCCGCGCCACCTCGTCCGCCTGGCGCTCCTCCCCGTCGGGGGTGCTGGGCCAGTCCGGGACCTGGTAGTCGTTGAGGTCCTCGATCTCCGGCGGCATGAGGTGACCGGAGACGAGGGTGGTCTCGGTGAGGTGGAGCGGCAGCCCGTACCGGGAGAACCGCTCCAGCACGGCCAGGGTCCGTTCCTCGCCCCAGTACCCCTGGTGCATGTGCGTCTGCAGGCCGAGGGCGTCGACGGTGATCCCGGCCTCCAGCACGCCCTCGACGAGGCACTCGTAGGCGGAGGACAGGTCGAAGTCGTTGAGCAGCAGGGTGGCGTGCGGGTTCGCCTCCCTGGCCGCCTCGAAGACCATCCGGATCGTGGGGATCCGGCCGAGCTGCCGGCACAGCCGGGTGATCCCGTTGTCGTACCGGTCGAAGACCGGCATGATCACGACTTCGTTGATCACGTCCCACATGTCGACGACCCCCGCGAAGTCAGTGACCTCGCGGGTGACCCGGGCGGTCTGGGCTGCCGCGATCTCGGCGGTCGGCAGGTCGAGCAGCCAGTCCGCGGTCACCGTGTGCCAGGCCAGCGGGTGACCCTTCACCACGCAGCCCCGGTCGGTGAACCACCGGGCCGTCCGCAGCAGCCGGTCGGTGTCCGGGCGGCCGCGGACCGGTTCGAAGCCGCCCCAGTAGAACGGCAGGGTCGCGGCGTTGAACAGGTCGAACCAGCGGTCCGCCCGCCGGAGGAGGGCGGCTCGGGCATCCTCGTCGAGCCGGTCACCGCGGTCCTCGTGGTCCCGGTCGTCCTGGTCCTGGACGTGGTCGTGGTCCTGGTCGTCGTGGTCCCTGGCGTCAGGGCCGGAGGCCGTCCCGCCGATCAGTGGCACGAACTCGAAGCCCGTGCACCCGAACAGGAAGGTGTGCGACCGCTGCGCGACGGTCACCTCCCGGTCGACCAGCGGCAGGCCGTCACGGAGGACCGTCACGGTCACCTCGGCGGTGCGGTGGCTCCAGGTCGACGTGCCGGCACCGGACGCCGCGAGGTAGGGGCTCCGCGGCGTCGGACGTCGTCCGGGCCGGGTCACCGGACCCGGACCCGGAGGGTCACCTGCTGGACGGGCGTCGCCTCCCACGGGCGCTGGTACCGGAGGGTGATGGTGGCCGAGCCCCGGTGCACGGCCTGGTACCGGAAGTACCGGGTCCCTCCCATGCCCGGCATCGGGGTGATGTCGGGGTATACGAGGTCGGTGTCCAGGAGGACCACCGCCGGCACGCGTCCGACGGACAGGGCCTGGATCCACTGGTACCCCGTGGAGGGGTTCTCGTAGAGGGCGACGGAGAAGACGGTCCCGCGGGGGAACGCCCTGCCCAGGTCGACCGTTGCCGGCGACTGCCGTGGCACCTCGATCACGACACCGCGGTCGGTCGGAGGCGTCGTCGTGGTCGGAGTGACGGCGATCGTCGGCGCGGCGATGGGGGGCGCTCCGGCGGCTGGGGAGGAAACGAGAGCCACGGCGAGAAGGGCCGTGACGGCGAGCAACGAAGAGAGTCTGCGCATCGTCGGCATGTGATCACCCGTTCGCGGGATTCCCGGGGCTGGCCTCTCGGTGCTCCTGTCCGTCGGACCGGCTCTCCCCGGCTGGTGAATGAGCTGCCCGTCCGCGGGTCCGAACGCAGCCCGGGCAGTGGAGACGAGCGCTCCCATGTTCCCGGAACGGTCAGGTGCGGGCAATACCGTCATGGTCGGCGTCCTCACCATGCGGGCAGGGGCGGGTTCACCGTGCGGGCAGGGGAGTGACCGCCGCGAGGGCGGGGCACACGCACATCCTCACTGTCACTCCACGACCAGCAGCAGGTCACCGCCTTCCACCTGCTGGACCTGGCCGACCGCGGCCCTGGCGACCGTGCCGGCGACCGGGCTGGTGATCGAGGCCTCCATCTTCATCGCCTCGATGACCGCGACGACCTGCCCGGCCTCCACCGGATCGCCCTGGGCCAGCCGCAGGGTGACCGTGCCGGCGAACGGCGCCGCGACGTGACCCGGTCGGTTCGGGTCGGCCTTCTCGGTGACCGCGAGGTCGACGGAGACCGACCGGTCCCGGACCTGGACCGGCCGGAGCTGGCCGTTGAGGGTGCACATGACGGTGCGCATGCCGCGTTCGGTCGGTTCGCTGACCGCCTGCACGGTGACCAGGAGCCGCACCCCGCGGTCGAGTTCGATGGCGTGCTCCTCCTCGGGCATGAGCCCGTACAGGTAGTCCATGGTGTCCAGCACCGACACGTCCCCGAACCGGGCCCTGATCTCCTCGAACTCCCGGGTCGGGCCGGGGAACAGCAGCCGGTTCAGGGTGGGCCGGGGCTCCTTCGCCAACTGCTCCAGCTCCTCGGCCGACAGCGTGCGCTCCCGCGAGCCGGTGCGGTCGGTGCGACCGGTGAGGGCCCTGGTGCGGAACGGCTCCGGCCACCCGCCCGGCGGGTCGCCCAGCTCACCGTGCAGAAAGCCGATCACCGAGTCGGGGATGTCGAACCGCTCCGGGTGCTCGGCGAACCCCGCCGGGTCGACCCCGGTGGCCACCAGGTGCAGGGCGAGGTCGCCGACCACCTTGGACGACGGGGTCACCTTGACGAGCCGGCCGAGGATCCGGTCCGCGGCCATGTACATGGTCTCGATCTGCTCGAACTTCTCGCCCAGCCCCAGCGCGATCGCCTGCACCCGCAGGTTGGACAGCTGGCCGCCGGGGATCTCGTGGTCGTAGACCCGCCCCGTCGGCGCGGGGATCCCGGACTCGAACGGGGCGTAGACCCGGCGCACCGCCTCCCAGTACGGCTCCAGGTCGGTCACCGCCCGCAGGTCCAGCTCGGTCTCGCGCTCGGTGTGGGCCAGCGCGGCGACCAGCGCGGACATCGACGGCTGGCTCGTCGTCCCCGCCATCGGCGCGCTGGCGACGTCGACCCCGTCGACCCCGGCGGCACCGGCGGCGAGCAGCGTGGCGAGCTGGCCGCCCGCGGTGTCGTGGGTGTGCAGCCGGACCGGCAGGTCGAACCGCTCCCGCAGCGCGGTCACCAGCCGGCGGGCGGCCTCCGGGCGGAGCAGGCCCGCCATGTCCTTGACGGTGAGCACGTGGGCACCGGCTCGCACGATCTGCTCGGCGAGCCGCAGGTAGTAGTCCAGCGGGTACAGGTGCTCGCCGGGGTCCAGCAGGTCCCCGGTGTAGCAGAGAGCCACCTCGGCGACGGCGGTCCCGGTCTCCCGGACCGCGTCGATCGCCGGGCGCATCTGGCCGACGTCGTTGAGCGCGTCGAAGATCCGGAAGATGTCGAGCCCGGTGGCTGCGGCCTCGCGGACGAAGGCTGCGGTCACCGCCTCCGGGTAGGGGGTGTAGCCGACGGTGTTGCGACCCCGCAGCAGCATCTGCAGGCACAGGTCCGGCATCGCCTTGCGGAGGGCGGCCAGCCGCTCCCACGGGTCCTCGCCGAGGAACCGCAGCGCCACGTCGTAGGTGGCCCCGCCCCAGCACTCGACGGCGAGCAGCCGGGGGGTCATCCGGGACACGTGCGGCCCCACCACCACGAGGTCCCTGGTGCGCACCCGGGTGGCCAGCAGCGACTGGTGGGCGTCCCGGAAGGTGGTGTCGGCGACGGTGAGCGGCCCGTGCGCCCGCAGCGCGGCGGCGAAGGACTCCGGGCCCTCGGCGCGCAGCAGCGTCCGCCAGGTCGGGGGAGCCTCGGCCGGCGCGGACGGCAGCGGGGGCAGCTTCTCCTGCGGCCGCACGCTGAGCCTCGGCTGGCCGTGCGGCCGGTTGACGGTGACGTCGGCCAGCCAGGTCAGCAGCCTGGTGCCGCGGTCGGCGCTGGACCTCACCCTGGCCAGGTGCGGGCGGTCGTCGATGAACGAGGTGGTGACCCCGCCGGCGAGGAACTCCGGCTCGTCGAGGACGGCCTGTAGGAACGGGACGTTCGTGTTGACCCCGCGGACCCGGAACTCGGCCAGCGCCCTGCGGGCGCGCCGCACCGCGGTGGGGAAGTCGGCACCCCGCGCGACCATCTTCACCAGCAGCGAGTCGAAGTACGGGCTGACCTCGGCACCGGCGTAGGCGGTCCCGCCGTCCAGCCGGATCCCGGCCCCGCCCGCCGACCGGTAGGTGGTCAGCACCCCGGTGTCGGGGCGGAAGCCGTTCGCCGGGTCCTCCGTGGTGATCCGGCACTGCAGGGCCGCCCCGTGCAGGCGGACGGCGTCCTGGGAGAGCCCGAGGTCGGCGAGCGTCTCCCCGGCGGCGATGCGGAGCTGGGCCGTGACCAGGTCGACGTCGGTGACCTCCTCGGTCACCGTGTGCTCGACCTGGATCCGGGGGTTCATCTCGATGAACACCGGTTCGCCCGCCCGGTCCCCGACGGTGTCGAGGAGGAACTCCACGGTGCCCGCGTTGACGTAGCCGATGGCCCGGGCGAACGTGACGGCGTGGGCGCACAGTCGCTCCCGGACCGCGGGGTCGAGGGCCAGCGCCGGGGAGATCTCGACGACCTTCTGGTGGCGTCGCTGCACCGAGCAGTCCCGCTCGAACAGGTGCACCACCTCACCGGCGGCGTCGGCGAGGACCTGCACCTCGATGTGCCGTGGACGCAGCACGGCCTGCTCCAGGAACACCGAGGGGTTCCCGAACGCGCCCTCGGCCTCGCGCATCGCCGTCGCCGCGGCGTCCGGGAGCTGGGCCGAGGTCTCGACCCGCCGCATGCCCCTTCCGCCGCCCCCGGCCACCGCCTTGACGAACAGCGGGAAGCCGACCTCGCCCGCCGCGGCGGCCAGTTCGTCGACGTCGGCCGAGGGTGCGCTGGACCGCAGCACCGGGATCCCGGCCGCCCGCGCGGCGGCCACGGCGCGGACCTTGTTGCCCGCCAGTTCCAGCACCCGGGCCGGAGGCCCGACGAAGGTCATTCCCGCGCGTTCGCACGCCTCGGGAAGGTCGGGGTTCTCCGACAGGAATCCGTAGCCGGGGTACACGGCGTCGGCCCCGCACTCGAGGGCGACCCGGATGATCTCGGAGATGTCCAGGTAGGCGCGTACGGGATGGCCCCGCTCGCCGATGAGGTACGCCTCGTCGGCCTTGATCCGGTGGATGGCGTTGCGGTCCTCCCACGGGAAGACCGCCACCGTCCGTATCCCCAGCTCGGTGGCGGCCCGGAAGGCCCGGGTCGCGATCTCCCCCCGATTGGCCACGAGGACCTTCGTGAGCACCCGGACTCCTCCCTGACCGCGGAACGGTTCCCGGCCCCGACCATCGTCGTCGATCTCGCAGCGAGCGGCCACCTCAACCACCCGGGGCACCGGGTGGCGCACCACCGGGACGGGGGACGGGGATCGGACGGACCTCCCGGGTCGAGGAACCCGCGGCCGTCTCCGGGCGCGGTGGTCCACGGGCGGGGTGAGGGGCCTACAGTGTGACTGTTCAATCACTCACCGCGATCTCGGGTGCGCGGGGCGGCGACCGGACGACGACAGTGGGCGCCTGCGTGCTCTGCGCAGAGAGGAGGCGTCCGCCGGATGTCGGAGGTCTCGCTCACCCTCGGGCCACCCCAGGGCGAGATCCGCCCGGATCACCCGCTGGTGGAGCGGGTGCTGGCGGCGGCAGCGGACGCGATGCTGGTCGTGGACGGGACGGGGACGATCCGGCTGGTCAACCAGTTGGCCGAGTCGTTGTTCGGGTACTCGCGAGCGGAGCTCGTCGGGCAGCCCGTCGAGCTGCTGGTCCCGGACTCCCTCCGGCAGGCGCACTCCCGGCTCACCTCCCGGTTCGTCGCCCACCCGGTCACCCGTCCGATGGGAGCCGGACTGGAGCTGAGCGGCCGGCGCCGGGACGGCAGCCAGTTCCCGGCCGACATCAGCCTCTCGGCCGTGGAGACCGAGCACGGGCAGGTCGTCATCGCCGCGGTGCGCGACCTCAGCGGCCTGAGGGCCATCCGGGAGTCCCTGCGGGAGACCCGCGAGATCGCCGAGATCCTCCAGCACAGCCTGCTCGACGACGTTCCCGGGCGGGTGAACGGGCTGGCGGTGGCCGTGCGGTACCAGCCGGCCGAGTCCGGGGCGACGGTGGGTGGTGACTGGTACGACGTCTTCCCCCTTCCGGACGGGCTCGTCGGCCTGACCGTCGGAGACGTCAGCGGGCACGGGATCCAGGCTGCGGCGACCATGGGGCGACTGCGGACGGCGCTGGCCACCCTCGCCTGGGTGGAGGACTCCCCGGCAAGGGTGCTGGCCGAGGTCAACCGGATGCTCTGCCGCACCCCCGGCCCCCGGGAACGGCGGCACCGGCACCTGACCTCCGACCAGGACGGACCCGCAGACGCACCGGTGAACGACCAGTTCGCCACGGCGCTGTACGGCCGGCTGGATCCCGGTTCCCGCGAGTTCACCTACGCCGTCGCGGGTCATCCCGGCCCCATCGTCGCCGACACCGCCTCCGGCGCAGCCCGGCTCCAGGCCCCGGAGCCCGACCTGCCCCTCGGGCTGGTCCCCGGAGCCGGGTACGCCGACCATCGGGTCGAGCTGCCGGAGACCGGTCGGCTCCTCGCCTTCACCGACGGCTTGTACGAGCGGCGCGGGACCAGCATCGGGGAATCCCTCGACGCCCTCGTGGCGGCGGTGGCCGGGTTGGCCGGGCGGGACGTCGACGAGATCGCCGACACCCTCCGGCACACCCTGGATCCGATCATCCCCGAGCGGTCCGACGACCTCGCCCTGGTCGTCACCGGCTGGTGACGACCAGGGTCGCCGGGGACGTTGCGTCGCCGGGACCGGTGCAGGGGTCTGACCTGCCATGACGGGGTCCCGGGGGCGAGGTGCGGCTGACCGGGTGGACCTCCCGACCCGCACCCGGAACGCCGCAGAAGCCCTGCGCACCGGAGATCGTCGGCGGTAGCATCCGATGCTCCATGATCGGCGTCACCAGCGGGCGGGCCCCGGTGTCGCTGCCCGACGGTCCGACGCTCGTCCGAGGTGATTCCGCGTGGTCCAGCCCTTCGTGCCCCCTGCCGTCCACCCGTCCATCCCGCCGGTGAGGGAGCCGTCGATCGTGTCTCGCTCCTCGCGCGGGATCGTCGGGTTCCTGCTCGTCGTCCCCGCCGCGCTGGCGTTGGTCGTCAACTACGTCGTCCCGACGGTGCGGACGGTACGGACCAGCCTCTCCGCCAACGACCTGGACGACCAGGACTTCCGGTCCTGGGTCGGGCTGGACAACTACCGTGAGCTCACCGGGCAGGCCCTCCGGGCGACGGGGCACGCGCTGTCCCTCGCCGCCGTCCCGTTGCTGATGATCGCCGT
Source organism: Actinomycetales bacterium (assembly GCA_012719445.1). Lineage (GTDB taxonomy): Bacteria > Actinomycetota > Actinomycetes > Actinomycetales > Kineosporiaceae > JAAYAH01. The sequence goes on from JAAYAH010000024.1 coordinate 16,223, forward strand.
CGTCGCGCCGCTGATCGCCTACCTCGCCCACCGGGCCGGCCGGGCCACCCGGCGCGCCGTGGCGGTCGCCTTCGCCCTGCCGATGGCGGCCTTCGCCCCGGTGGCGGTGGCCGCCGCCTGGCGGTTCGAAGGCCGGCTCGGAGCCCTGCCCGACCCGGCCCAGGTCGGTGGGGCGACGCGCATCGCGTTCTGGCTCACCACCCTGGGCCTGACCTGCGGGATCGCCGTGACCGTCTACCTCGCCGCCTGGCGGGGCGGGAGCGCGGGCGGGTCCGGCCGGCGCCCCGCCCTCGTGGTGGGCACGGTCCTGGCCGTGGCTGCCGTCGCCGTCGCGCTGCAGGACCTGACCTACTCCATGGTGCTCAACCCCTGGGGCGTCGACAACGGAGCGATGACCCCGGCGGGGACCATCTTCGGGACCGGGTTCCGTCTCATGGACCTGGCCGGTGCCTGTGCCGTCAGCACCCTGCTGCTGGTCGTGCTCGCGGCGCTGGGGACGGTGGTGACCGTGCTCCTCATCTGCACCGGGACCCGGATCGAGTTCGGCTCCGGCGCCCTGGGGCGGGCCGGGAGGAGTGCCCTCGCCGTCGTCGGGGCGGTGGCAGGGACGCTGGCGGTGCTGGCGGCAGCGGGCTACGGGCTGTGGCCCTGGCTGTCGAACCTGGGTGGCGGCCCTGTGCCGGAGGGCATCTCGACGGGCACCGCTCTCGTCAACACCTGGCTGCCGCCCCTGGTGTCGACGGTCGTCGGGATCGTCCTCGCGGCCCTCGCCGGCTTCGGGATCGGCGCCGTCCGCCCGCTGGGCCGGCACAGCGAGTGGCTGTTGCTGCTGTTCGCCCCGTGGCTGTTCGTCGGCCTCGCCCCCTTCATCGTCGAGCACTACACCGCCCTGTCCGAACTCGATGCCGTGGGGACCTTCGTGGCCCTGGTGCCGCCGTTCTTCGTGGTCATCCCGGCCCTTGTCGTCCTCACCCTGTTCTTCCGGGGGCAGGAGCGGGTGTGGCGGGCCCGCGTCGCGGCGGGGGAGCGCGGTGGCCCGCTCGTCCTCCGGGTGGTTCTGCTCCCCGCGCTGCCGCTGGTCGCCCTCCTCGGTGTGATCACCTGGGTGGTCAACGCCCAGAGCCTGATCGGTCCGCTGGCGTTGACCTACCGACCCGAGGAGCTGACCGGTCCGGTCGTCGTGCTGCGGCAGCTCGGCGGCTTCGGGGCCGCCGCGGAGCCACCGGCCTTCGGGCTCGTCCTCCCGGTCGTCGTGCTCGTCGTCCTGGTGATCGGACTGGTGGTCCTGCAGCTCAGCTACCTCGACCGGCTGGCCGTCCGCACCGGCCATGACCACGACGGAGCGGACGCGCACCGGGGGACCGGCGGCTACCCGGCACCCTCGCCGACCGGTGCCAGCGGCTCCTGGGCTCCTGCTAGCGGCCGGTCCGAGGAGGGCCGGCCGAGCAGGTAGCCCTGCACGAGGCGGCAGCCGGCCTCCCGCAGGGCCCGGAGCTGCTCCGGCTGCTCGACGCCCTCGGCGACGACGTCCAGGTCCAGCTCTCTGGCCAGGGCGAGGACCCCACGGACCACGGCCAGGGAGGTGGTGTCGTCGGGCAGGGCGGTCACGAAGGAACGGTCGATCTTGATCTGGTCCACCGGCAGCCGCTGCAGCCAGACCAGGGTCGAGTACCCGGTGCCGAAGTCGTCGAGGGAGATCCGGACCCCGAGGCGTCGCAACTCCACCAGCCGCTCGATCACCCCCGGCAGGTCGATGAGGGACCGGCTCTCGACGATCTCCAGGTGCAGCCGGTGCGGGGGCAGCCCGTGCCGGACGATCATCGACCGGACGGTGGGCAGCAGCCTCGGGTCCAGCAACGAGGCCGTCGCCAGGTTCACCGCCACGATCAGCCGGCGGTCCCGCGCCACCGGGTCGGCGAGGGTCGCGCACGCCGTGCCCAGCGTCCACAGGTCCAGCTCCACCGCCAGCCCGGTCTCCTCGGCGAGCGCGAGGAACGCCGACGGCGGCAGCAGGCCGAGCCGGGGGTGCTGCCAGCGGATCAGCGCCTCGACGCCGACCAGGGTCCCCGTCGCGGCGGGGCAGCCGGACGGGTCCTCCCCGGGGTTACGCGGGTCGTCGCCGATGGCCGGGAGCTCCACCATGGGCTGGTAGCGCAGCCGCAGCTCCCCCCGCTCGGCCGCGGTGGCCAGCTCCGCCTCCAACGACGGCGCCGCCGAGGGCGACTGCCTGGCCGAGGACTCCGAGGTCGCGATCTGGTTCCGGCCGCGCTGCTTGGCGACGTTCATGGCGCCCTCGGCGGCCCGGAGCAACCGGCTCGCCCGGCCGTCCGGACCGGTCCGGACGGCGACTCCGACGCTGGAGGTCACCCGGAGCTCGCGGCCCTCGATCCGGAACGGCTCCTGGAAGCAGTCGATGACCCGCTCCGCCAGCGTCAGCGCCTCCTCGGGGCCGTCGAGGTGGGGGAGGAGGAAGGCGAACTCGTCCCCGTTGAGGCGGCCGACGGTGTCCGCACCCCGCAGGCAGTGTCGCAGCCGCACCGCCACCTGCCGGAGCAGTTCGTCGCCCGCGGTGTGGCCGAGCACGTCGTTGACGTTCTTGAACCGGTCGAGATCGCAGAACAGGACGGCGACGGCGTCCGCCTCGCCGGTGACGACCCGCAGGGACTGTTCGAGCCGGTCGGTGAACAGCACCCGGTTGGGCAGGTCGGTGAGCGCGTCGTGCAGCGACTGGTGCAGCACGGTGCTGTGCAGCTGGGCCTTCCACAGGGCCGTCGCCGCCTGGTCGGCGACCCCGCGCAGCCGGGGCAGCACCTGGGGGTCCAGGTCGTCCAGCCGGTCGTCGTCCCAGCCGGCCACGACGGCCCCGAGGGGGGTGTCCCCCGCGAGCAGCGGGACGGCGAACGCGCTGCGCAGGCCGAGCTCCTCCAGCAGCCCGCGCAGCGGGGCCGGGCTGTCGGGGAGCCTCAGCGGTGCGCCCTCCGGCCGGGTGAGCAGGCCGAGCAGGTCGAAGGAGTCGTCCGGCAGGAGACGGGCGGTCAGCATCGCCCGGCGCTCGGCCTCCGGCCCGCCCTCGGCCGCGACCACCCGCAGCTCGGCGGCGACCGGTTCCCACAGCATCACCGCGGCGGTCGTGCAGCCGACGATCCGGGGCAGCACCGAGGCGACGGCGTCGACGATCACCTCGGTGCCGGACGCCTCGGCCAGTCGGTGGGCGAGGTCCAGCAGGGCCCTGGCCCTGCTCTCTCCCCTGCGGCTGTCCTCGAGGGCGGTGAGCAGGTCGAGCGTCGCGGCGGCGTACCCGGCGTAGGCGCTCAGCAGAGAGCGCTCCGCCACCATGCCCTGGTGGCCGTCCCGGTACAGCGCGGCGAGGTACCCGTGGTGACGCCGGCCGGACGCGACGTCGACGACGACGGCGTTGGGCCCGAGGTCGTCACCGGCGAGCAGGGTGGCGGCCAGTTCCTCGGCCCGCCCCGGGCCGATGCCGGCGCTGCGCACCAGGGTGCGGGTGCCGTCGCCGGACCGGACGGCGAGCAGATAGGCCGGGGCGAGCACGGCGGCCGCGGCCCGGCCGACGATCCGCTCGAGCACGACAGCGAGGTCGTCGCTGCCGGTCAGCTCGGCCGCGGCGAGCTGGAGTTCGCGGAGCTGCTCCCGCAGGGCCAGCAGTTCGGCCTCGGCGGCGTTGCCGTGCCTGCGCCAGGGCAGGCGGTGGTGGCCGATCCAGGAGACGTGGTAGATGCAGGCGGGGAAGCCGTCCGCCTGGCACTCCTCGTGCACGATGGTGGCTGCCGGCAGGCCGAAGACCTCGGGGACCGCGGACATCAGCCCCTGGGCGTAGTCGCAGTCGAGCCGGGACGGCGGGAATCCCTCGTCCAGCCGGTACCGGATCTCGGCATGGGTCGGTCCCACGTCGAGGACCTCCATGGTCGAGGTGGTGGTGAACTTCGGCACCGCGCGCGGCAGCATCTGCATGGCCAGCCGCGGTGAGCCGAGCGATCGCATCAGCAGCACCAGGCCCGGGTTCACCCCGTTGCACAGGGCCTCGGCTCCGACGGCCCGCATGGTCCCCGGGTCACCGAGGACGTCGACCGCCGCGGAGAACAGGCGGACGCGGGTGTCGTAGCCGACCCAGTGGGAGTCGTCCTCCAGCACCTCGACCGGCAGCGTCACCTCGGCCCTGCGCAGCACCTCCGCGACGGCGTCCTCGCCCCCGTGTCTGCGGACGTGACGCAGCAGGAGCCCGGTGGTCACTCCGGAGGTCTCCTGCGCTTCCACGGCACCGCCTCTCACGATCACTCGACCGGCGACCAGAGGTGCCGAACGATCAGTCACCCGGTCCTCCGGTGCCGCCGCCGATGGCCGGTCGGTGGCGGTGTTTCGGGCTGATTATCCCTTGTGCGGGATGCCCGGAAGGGACAGCCCCCGGCTCCGCACCAGGTCGACGGGCCGTGACGGATCGAGTGAGCGCAGTGAGAGCTGCGCCCGGATCCGTCGCGCGAGGTGGGGTTTGCACTCCTGGGTGGGGATGCTCCCGCCGAGTGGCCGACCGGAGGGCCGGAACGAGCGGGCAGGCCGCAGCGCTGTTAGGTTCGTCACCCGGGATCAGGTGCAGGGTGGGGTCGGCGAGCGCCGGTCGAGCCCCGGGTGGTCGGGAGGTCGAGTGGTCGCGGACAGCGTGACGGTGTGGCTGGTGACGGTCGGGGTCATCGTGGCGCTGCTGGCGGTGGATCTGATGCTCGCCGCGGCACGCCCGCACGCCGTCGGGTTCCGCGAGGCGGTGCTGTGGTCGGTGTTCTACATCGCCGTCGCCGTGGTCTTCGGGGTCGTCCTGATCACCTGGGCCGGTGGGGACGTCGCCACCCAGTACTTCGCCGGCTACATCGTCGAGAAGAGCCTGTCGGTCGACAACCTCTTCGTCTTCGTGATCATTATCTCGACGTTCGCGGTCCCGGAGGCCCACCAGCACAAGGTGCTGACCGTCGGGATCATCCTGGCGCTTGTGCTGCGCGCGGTCTTCATCGCTCTCGGCGCTGCTCTGCTCGAACTGTTCTCCTTCATGTTCCTGGTCTTCGGCGTGCTGCTCATCTGGACGGCGGTGCAGCTGTACCGGCACCGGGACGAGGACCCCGACGTCGAGGACAACGGACTGGTCCGGCTGGCACGCCGAGCGCTCCCGGTGAGCACGCAGTACGACCGCGGCAGGCTGTTCACCCGGGTCGGCGGCCGCCGGGCGGTCACCCCCCTGTTCATCGTGCTGGTGGCCATCGGCAGCACCGACCTGCTCTTCGCCCTCGACTCGATCCCCGCCGTGTTCGGGGTCACCGAGGACGCCTATCTCGTGTTCACCGCCAACGCCTTCGCCCTGCTCGGGCTGCGGGCCCTGTACTTCCTGGTCAAGGGCCTGCTGGACCGGCTGGTCTACCTGTCGACCGGGCTGGCGGTGATCCTGGCCTTCATCGGGGTGAAGCTCGCGCTGCACTGGGCGCACACCGTGTGGCACGGCGTGCCGCAGATCTCCACCCCGGTCTCCCTCGTCGTCATCGTCATCGTGCTCGCGGTGACCACGGTGGCGAGCCTGGTCCGCGTCCGGCGGGACCCCGAGGCCAGGGCACATGCGGGCACGTTGCGCAGCCACGGCACCAGCAGCGAGGACCCCGCCGGCTGATCCCGACAGGGAATCAGCTGTCCAGGAAGGCGAGGACGGCGAGCACCCGCCGGTGCCCGCTCTCGTCCGGTGGGAGATCGAGCTTGGTGAAGATGTTGCCGATGTGCTTGCTCACCGAACGCTCGGTGAGGGCGAGCTGCCGGGCGATCGTCGGGTTGGCGTGGCCCTGGGCCATCAGGGCGAGCACCTGCCGTTCCCGGGGGGTGAGCCGGTCGACGGGCCCGCCGGACCGTTGCCGGTTGAGCAGCTCCGCGACGACCTCGGCGTCGATCGCGCTCCCGCCCTCCGCCACCCGGTGCAGGGCGTCGAGGAAGTCGCTGACCCGACCGACCCGGTCCTTCAGCAGGTACCCGACGCCGCCCCGATCGCCCTGACCGAACAGCTCCGAGGCGTAGCTGCGCTCCACGTACTGCGACAGGACGAGCACCGGGAACCCGGGGCTGTCCCGACGGATGGCGATCGCCGCGCGGATCCCCTCGTCGCGGAAGGACGGGGGCAGCCTCACGTCGACGACGGCGACGTCGGGCTGGTGCGTGGCGACGGCCTCGACGAAGGCGTCGGCGGTGCTCACCGCGGACACCACGGTGTGGCCCTCCAGCTCCAGCATGAGCCTCAGCCCCTGGGCGAGCAGGACGTTGTCTTCGACGATCACGATGCGCACGGCAGCTCCACGCGCAGGGTGGTCGGGCCGCCGGGCGGGCTGTTCAGTGCGACCCGGCCGTCGAAGGCCGCGATCCGGCGTCGGATACCGAGCAGCCCGGTGCCCCTGGACTCGTCCGCGCCGCCGACCCCGTCGTCGTCCACCCCGATGACGAGCACCCCGCGCTCCCGCCGGAGGACCACCGACGCCCGTCCCGCCCTGCTGTGCCGGGCGATGTTGGTCAGCGCCTCGGCGACGGTCAGGTATGCGGCGGCCTCGACGGCTGCCGGGAGACGGCCGACGGCCGCGACGTTCACGGTGACCGGCACCGGCGCGGCCGCGGCGAGAGCGCCGATCGCTCCCCCCAGCCCTCGGTCGGCGAGGATCGGCGGGTACATCCCTCGGACGAGGGCCCGCAGCTCGACCAGCGCGCCCTCGGCGCCCTCGCGTGCCTGCCGGACCAGCGCCGGGACGGCGGCCGGATCGTCGTCCCACCGCCGTTCGGCCACCCCGAGCAGCAGCGCGACCGACACCATCCGGGCCTGTGCCCCGTCGTGCAGGTCCCGCTCGATGCGGCGGAGCTCCGCGCCGTGCGCGTCGAGGGCCTCCGCCCGGGACCTGGTCAGCTCGGCGACCCTGGCGGTGAGCCGGTGGCTGGCCGGGGGACCGAGGAGCGTGGCCGCCGTCCTCGCCTGCACCTCGGCCAGCCACGGTGTCACGACGAGCAGGCCGAGGACGGGCAGCGGGGCGAGCAGCACCACCCACCACGACCGGGGATCGA
>JAAYAH010000025.1 GCA_012719445.1 Actinomycetales bacterium
CCCGCCAGCCGTTGATCGCCGAGCTGCCCGCGGTGACGTTGACGTTGGCCACGAACCCGCCCGGCCACTGACTCTGCACCGAGTAGGCCGCGGTGCACCCACCCTGCTGCTGCGACGTGGTCGTCGTCGGAGTCGCCCGGGTCGTGGTCGTCGTCGTGGTGGTCGGTGTGGCCCGGGTCGTCGACGTCGTGGTCGTGGTGGTCGAGGCTCCGGTCGTCGCGTAGAGGTCGGGCAGGGTGTCCTGGAACATCGTGAAGGGGTGGTCGTAGAACGCGACGAAGTCCTGCGCGGTCGCCGACCCGGGGTACGGCGCACCTCCCGCACCGCCGGTGGGGTTGCGCCAGACGAGGCTCCACAGGACGCGCCGGGTCTGCTCGTTCGCGGTGTGCGCCCGGAGCAGGAACCCGGTCCAGGGTTGCGATCCCCCTGCGGCACCGGTCTCGGTCTGGGCGGCCAGCTTGTCCCGCTCCTGGGCGAGGGCGGAGACGGTCTCCAGCACCCGGACGTAGGTGTCGTACTGCTGCCCCTGGGGGTCCAGGTAGTTGTCGATCCCCAGGACGTCCACGTAGGCGTCTCCCGGGTACATCGCGAGGTACTGGGCGCCGAGGTTGCCCACGTCCATCCGGGAGCGGTCGGGCGATACGGCCCAGAGCAGGTTGTGCAGACCCTTCTCGTTCTGCAGGTAGTCCACGGTGAAGCGCCAGAGCTGGACGTACTCGGCGGTGGTGTTGAGGTTGCCGCCGACGCCCCACCAGAACCAGTCGCCCGAGTGCTCGTGGTAGGGCCGGAACACCAGCGGGATCGGGGTGCCGTCGGCGGCGACGAGGGTCCGGTCGAACTCGGCGAAGCGGTCGAGCCAGTCGACGAGCACGGCATGGTGCGATCCGCCGGGAAGAACGGCGCGGACGGCGGCGGTCGAGGTGTTGTTGCCGTACCCGCCGCCGGTGACCGGGTTCACCGAGTGCCAGCTCAAGGTGATCACCGACCCAAGCTCGTAGCCCTGACGGATCCAGCGCCTCATGTCGTCGAAGCGGACGCCGTCGATGTTCGCCGCCGACCCGGTCTCCAGCCGGCCGACGTCGAAGCCGAGCACCGACGGGTAGGCGCCGACCACGTCCTTGACGTCGGACCGGCCGTCGACGGCGGACCAGTCGTGCCCGTACGCCAGAGCGTCCTGGTGGCCGAACAGCGTCGCCGTCCCCTCCAGCGCCTTGAGGTTCCGGTAGAGCGCCACCGTCTCGGGGGTCGCCCGGGGGTCGACGGGCATCGGCCCGGCCAGGGGGGCGGCTGCGGCAGGGGCCCCGACCGACTCCGTGGCACCGGCGGCCGACCGGTCCGCACCGGCCACCCCCACCCCCAGGCTCGCCGCGGCCAGGGCGAGCGACGCGGCCGTCGCCCTGAGCCGGTACCGGTTCCTCGACCTGCTGTCGGGTCGCATGAGATCTCCTCGGTCGGGCGCCGACTGCTATTGGGGATGATGAAAGGGAGCATCGGTCATGAACCGCTTCAGGTCAATCCCTACGAATACCGTGGAACGATTGTCAGGGGAGGTAGAGGCGTCTCATGGTGCACACGGAATAGGGTAATGACGCCTGTCGGTCCTCGGGAGAGGAACGGGCCACCCCGGGGAACGCCCCGGAGGGGCGATCCAGACTGATCCGGTTCAGTTCGCCGTCCCGGTCCTCGGCCCCAACTCCCAGGAGCCGAGCTCGGCGTACCGCGGCCTCGGGCCGAGGTGGCTGCGCAGGAGGACGAACCGATGGAGGTGGAGGTCGGGGCCGCGGTACGCCGACAACTCCGCGACGACCGTCGGGTCGACGGGGTCGCCCTGCCGCCACCTCCCCACCGTCACGTGGGGCCGGAACGGACGTCGCTCGACCGGGATACGGAGGGACCGCGCCGTCCGCGCCAGGTCGCTCGCGAGACGTCGCAGCCCGTCCAGGTCGTGCGGCTCGCCGTCGACGCCGATCCACAGCACCCGGGGGGCACCGCGCGGGGGGAACGTGCCGGCTCCCGCCAGCCTCAGCCGGACGGCCCGGTGCCGGGAGGCCACCCCGACGAACCGGTCGGGGAGCCGGGCCGCCGTCGCCTCGTCGACCTCACCGAGGAAGACGAGGGTGAGGTGCCGGAGCTCCGGGGCGGTCCACCGGGGGGCACCGGGGCGCTCCCGCACCGGGGCGAGCGCGGCGGCCAGGTGATCTGCCGCCGGTCGATCGGATGTCACCGCGACGAACAACCTCACCGTGATCTCCTCCCGCGCGGAGCCCGTGCCGGGCCGTGGAACCCAGGCACCCTTCCCGTCGAGCGGATGAGCCGACCGCCGGGGTCGGGCGACCACGGGGAATGATGGCTCCATGTCCACGTCCTCACGATCCGCCGTCGGGCTGATCGTCCGCTCGGTGTTCTCCGAGGACAACGTCGACACCCTCCGACTGTGGGACTGGCTGTTCCCCGACCTGTTCCTGTCCCTGCGGGGTCGGCCGTGGGCACGTCACCTCCCCAACGCGCTCACCTTCTCCCGGCTGATCCTCGGCGTTCCCACGGTTCTCCTGCTGCTCGTGGTGGAACGGTCCCCCCGCGGAGCCCTTCCGGCCGTCGGGGTGCTGGCGCTGCTGCTGGCCCTGCGCCTCACCGACATCTTCGACGGACGCGCCGCGAGGGTGCTCGGCACCGTGAGCCACTGGGGCAGCCGGATGGATCCCGTTGCCGACGGCCTCCTGGGGTTCGGGCTCGCCGCGGTGGCCATCATCGTCGTCCCGGAGCTGACGTCACCCACTGTCGCTGTGGCCCTCGCGGTCTACTTCGTCCTCCGGTTCGCCCTCGACACCGCGGTCGTGATCACCCGCTCCCACGAGTCGCGGCTCGGCATCATGCCGCTGCCCAACAAGTGGGGGAAGTTCAAGTACAACCTCGACTTCGCGATCCTCGTGCTGATGCACGTCGGGATCCTCGCCCACCCGTACACCCCGTGGCTGCTGACCGGCGCCCTCCTCCTCGTCGTCCCGTTCGCACCGCTGAACACCTGGTTCGGTCTCAAGAACCTCCAGGCCCACCGCTCGCGCCTCCGCCACGCCCCGTCGACGGCGACCCACGGCCGCTGAGCCGCGGGCGAGCTCGGGTCAGCCGATGTGCCACCGGAACAGCCGCTCGTGGTCACTCGGCCCCCGCTCGGCGTCCCGTCTCCGGGTGCGCAGGATGTGCCCGCCGAGGCGCCAGGCCAGCAGGCTGATCACGACGGCACCGCCGACCGCGACGGCACGCAGCCACTCCTGTCCCGCCCCCGCACCCGGCTCGCCCGCGTCCGTCACCGAGCGCACCACGAGCACCGACAGCAGGACCGTCTGAGCCACCGCCTGAACGGCCAGCACCCCGCCGAGGACCCTGCCGAGGACGGACAGCTCGACCCGGGCACGCCAGGCGACGTGGGACGCGAGCTCGGCGGTACGGAGCACGAGGTGCACCGTGAGGAGGAGCCCGGCCAGGCGCCAGCCCGACCGACCGTCGCCGGAGCCGCCGACCGCCAGCAGGTCGTCCCCCGCGAGCACGACGAGGCCGACGAGCAGGCTGACCACGGCGGCCACGGGGGACGCCGGGCGCCGGACCACGAGGACCGCCGCCGCACCGGCCCCCCCGACGGTCCAGACGTCGGCGCCGACCAGCGGCGCGCACAGCAGCACGAACAACCCGGGCAGCAGCCGGACCAGTGCCCCCGGGACCGGCCGGACGAGCGCGATCTCCACCCGTGGCAGTCGCGTCGAGCTCCTGCCGCCCCGGATCGACGCTCCCCGGTTCACCTCGACCTCCCCGCCGTCCGACGACCGGCGACCTGGTGCCCGGCACCGACCTCGCGCGTCCCGGCGACGGGCCTGCGGTGGGACAGCCGCGAGAGACGCTGGAGGTGCGCCGTCGCCGCCTCCTCGTCGACCCAGCGGACCACCTCGACGCCGGACGCCTCCAGCTCGGCCAACCGGTCCTGTCGTTCGAGGCGCACCATCCGCAGCGCGATCCGGTGCCGGCGGTCGAGTCCCCGGAGGCGCAGCCGCGGCAGCACGTCGACGGCGACCACCGTGTGCCCCACCCGCCGCCAGCCGCGGGCGAGGACCGCGGCCTCCGGGTCGAGGAAGGTGGACAGCACGTAGATGAGGGCTCCCGCGGCGACCCGGGGCGGCCGGAGCCGGTCCGGCGGCTCGCCCTCCGGCCGCAGCGCGGCGAGCTGCTGCAGCACCCGGTCGAGCTGCCGACGTCCCGTTCCCGGACGGACCGCACGTCGGCGCACCCCCAGATCCTCGATCCCCACCCGGTCCCCGGTGGCGAGGTACCCCTGGGCGAGGGACGCCGCGGCCTGCCGGGCGATGTCGAGCGAGGTGGCGTCGTCCGCGCGGATCGCGTGGTAGCCGCTCCAGGTGGCCGGGTCGGGCCCGACGTCGTCCCGCGAGTCGACGACCACGGTCACCACGGCCTCCCCCAGCGCCATGGTGCGCCGCACGTACAGCTCCTCGAGCCGTGGCGACCGGCGCGCCGTCACCTTCCAGTCCACCCGCCGGGGGCTGTCCCCCGGCTGGAAGGGGTGGACGTCGCGCAGCTCGCCACCGGACCCCGGCCGCCGTGACTCGTGCTGACCGGTGAGACCGCGGAGCCGTCCGGGCAGGGGGAGCCGCGCGACCCGGCGCGGCTTGGGCAGGACCAGGACCGTCCCGGCGTCCTCCCGGCCGGGCTGGCTCCTCCGCCCGGCCCCGATGCCCTGGTGCACGACGACGAACAGCGGCTGGGCACCCGTCCGCACCGAGGTGGCCGTGACATCGACCCGGCGGACGAGCGGGACGTGGACGACGGCCTCGGCGGCCCGGTGACCGGGGCGGATCGCGCGCACCCGCACCGTGCCAGCACCCGGTGGCGCGTGCAGGTCGAGCCGCGCCACGAGCGAGCCTCCCGCCACCAGGGTCTGCACAGCCGTGACCGTCTCCAACCGGTCGCCCCGGGACACGTCCCCGTGCCCGGCGACCCCCGAACCACCGGCCCCCTCCGGAGCCGGGGCGGCCTCCCTGAGCGCGTGCAGACCGTCGGAGGAGGGAGCCAGCCGGGCGTCGACCCGCACCCGGCCTCCCGGCCGGGACACCAGGGTCCAGGCGGAGCCGAGGACGGCGGGCACACCGAGCAGGGCGGCGTCGGGCCGGCCGAGCAGGGCACCGACGACCAGCAGCACCAGCCCGGCGCCCATGGCCCAGACCTGACCGGCGTCGACGACCCACTCCCGGCCGTCGGCGGCAGCCTCCCGGTGGCCGGTGGCCGGACCGGGCCGGGAGCCGAGCGGGGCCGTGCTCATCTGCCGGCGGGTACGGTCTTCGGGCCGGGCACGTGGGACAGCACGGCCCGGACGACGTCCTCGGCCTGCACCCCGGCCGCCCACGTCGCGGGGGTCAGGGTGATCCGGTGGGCGAGGGTCGGCACCCCCACCGTCTTGACGTCCTCCGGCGCGACGAAGTGCCGCCCGTCGATGACGGCGAGCGCCCTGGCCACCAGCATGAGGGCCAGCGAGCCCCGCGGGGAGGCCCCCACCTCGACGGCCTCGTGCCTGCGGGTGGCCGCGGCCAGGTCGACGCAGTACCGGACGATGTCCGGGTCGACGCGCACCGACTCCACGCCGGCCTGCATGGCCAGCAGGCCGGAGGAGTCCACCACCTGGCGCACCCGCGCCTCGTCGGTGCGCCGGTCCAGCCGCCGCTGGAGCACCTCCGCCTCAGGGGCGGCGTCCAGGTAGCCGACGGCGATCCGCGCCATGAACCGGTCGAGCTGCGCCTCCGGTAACGGGTAGGTCCCCTCGTACTCGATCGGGTTGGAGGTGGCCATGACGTGGAAGGGGGGCGCGAGGGCGTAGGTGGCGCCGTCCACGGTGACCTGGCGCTCGGCCATCGCCTCCAGCAGGGCCGACTGGGTCTTGGGCGCCGTCCGGTTGATCTCGTCGGCGAGCAGGAGCCCGGTGAACACCGGGCCGGGCCGGAACCGGAAGGTCGACGCCTGCGGATCCCAGACCGCCGAGCCGGTGATGTCGGACGGCAGCAGGTCCGGGGTGCACTGGACCCGCCGGAACTCCAGCCCGAGGGCCGTGGCCAGGCTGCGGGCGGCGAGCGTCTTGCCGAGGCCGGGCACGTCCTCGAACAGGACGTGCCCCCCGGCGAGGACGGTCGCGAGCGCGAGCCGGAGCGGCCCCTGCATGCCGACGACGACGGTCCCGACCTCCCGGAGGACGGCGTCCGCGCACCGGGAGACGTCCTCCGGGGCCATGGCATGCGGCGGCTGGTGCTGGGACGGCTGGTGCTGGGACGGAGGGTGGTGGGACGCGGTCACGGGGTACCGCCTTCCGGTGCGTGGTCGGGACGAGCCGCGGGTGTCATGCCGGCTCGCTTCGATCGGGAACGAGACGCTCGATGACGTCGACGCAGTACGCGACGTCATCGAGTGACGGCATCCGGCCGTCGGGCACGGTGAGGATCCTCCAGGCCCGCTCGCCGAGCAGGTCACGTGCCCGGCGGACGGCCTCCGTCGGGGCCGTTGCGGACGTGGTGGCGTTCAGACCCCCCGGGAGCACGACGCCCCGCCGGGCCAGCCTGCGGGTGGCGTCCGCGCGCAGCCGTCGCACCGCCTGCTCGGACACCCTGCCGTCCATGCCCACGAGGGACCAGGTGAGCGAGGTGACGTCGCGCCGGGCGCCGTCCGTCTCCTCGGAGGTCGTGTCCGGCCACCGGTGCTCAGGGCTCGTGGCCGCGGGGGTGGTGCTCACCAGGACGACGACCATGACCGCGAGGCCGAGCAGGGCGGCGTCGCGCCACGCCATCCCGCAGACGCCGGCGATCAGACCGACCCCGGCGCCGAGGACGTAGGGCTTCTGGCCGGGGCGGAAGCTCATCGGCTGCTCCCGGAGAGGCCGGTGCTCAGGGTCGTCAGTGCCTCGGTCGCCGCGGTGACGTCCGCGGAGGTCATCGCGTCGCCGCTGAACCGGGCGCGCAGGTACAGCTCCAGGAGGGCACGGGTCGCGGCGGGCTCGACCGGGGTGCGGTCGAGGACGGAGACGGTGAACTCGGTGGGGGTCGACGCCGGGTCGCGCCGGATCCCGGACCGCTCGGCCGCCTTTTCGAGGGCGACCCAGGCGGCGATCACCGCGTCCGCGGGCCGCTCGTGACGACGGATCGCCTCGCCCGCCTCCTCGACGGCGCCGCGGAGGATCCGGACCCGGGCCTCGGCGGCCTCGGCGAGGAGGTGGCCCTGGTCGGTGCCGGCGTCGTCCGGCGTCACCCGGACCGGCCATCGGGGCAGCCACCGCCGGAGCAGCGGGAACAGGCGCACGGCCGCCCAGACGACGAGGTAGGCCGCCAGGGCGAGACCGATCCAGAGCAGGAAGCCGAGGTCGACGTCCGGTCCCAGCCGGGGGACGGTCCTGGCGGCTGCGGGACCGGGCGGTTCGGGCACCGGCGGGAACTTCGGCGTCGGCAGCAGCGACCGGGGCTCGCTCAACGGCGGGTCCCACGGACCGGCGACGCCTGCGGCGACGACCACGACCCCCAGCAGCACCGCGAAGGCCGCGACCGCGGCGAGGCGGCGCCATGGCACGCCGACCGGAGCCACTCCCCCGTGCAGCCGGTCCTCGGTCCCCACCGCAGGTGCCACGGGGTCATGGTGTCAGTACCGGACCGGAGATGTGCGGAGGTCAGGGCCGGAGAACTGTGGACGATCTCACGCAACCCCACGCCTCAGGACGGCGTCATCGGTGATCGGCGGGGACGTCCCCGCGGCGACGTCCCGGCGGTCGGAGCACAGCATCACCGTGCTCCTCACCCGTGCTCCTCACCCAGGTCGCGTCGGAGCAGGACGTACTCGGTGCGCGCGCGGCGCAGCCCGGAGGCGTACCCCGCCGTGACCCTGCCCTCGTGGATCAGGGCGCCCACCGCCTCGGCTCCTCGTCGCGCGATCCGGTGCGCGACAACTCCGGTCAGGGCCGAACCGAGCCCCGGGTACTCCGCCCTCGCCCCGAGGTACAGCAGCACGTACCGGTCGCTCCGGCGGCGACCCCGCACGAACGCGGCCACCCGGCCCGGCAGCGGCCCGGTGCTCAACCGGGTGCCGTAGTCCGGCATCGCGACGAGGAAGCCCACCGCCCGGCCGTGGTGGTGGGCCATGACGACCATGGACAGATCGGTGATCAGCCGGAAGCCGGCGAACACCGCGCGGAAGTCCCGGTAGCCGATCGGCGTGAACACCGGGAAGTCGCGGTAGAGGTCGTGCAGCAGGCCGTGGAGCTCCCGCATGGTCAGCTCCCACTCGCGTCTGCGCGGCGAGCGGAGCTCGACCCCGCGCCGGGTGAACTCGTCGATCCGGCGGTCGAACAGCGGGAAGCGGTACCCCTCGGGCGGTCGGGGGTAGAGGTTGGAGACGTAGCTGTCGCACACCCGGTAGCCCGCGGCCTGGAACAGCCGTAGGTAGTACGGCTGGTTCACCGGCTCGGAGAAGAACGGCGGGGTGTCGAACCCGCTGACCTTGAGCCGGTAGCGGAGCCAGAAGCTGGCGTCGACCGGCCCGAGGACGGAGGTGGCCCCGGTCTCCCCGCCCAATCGGGCGGCGTGGCCGAACAGCGCCCCGGAGACCGCCTCGTCGTCCACGCACTCGAAGAAGCCGAGGTACTGCGTGGGGTCGTCGGGGTACCGGGTGAGCGCCATCCGACCGACGGCCTCCGAGCCGTCGTAGCAGACGAAGGCCCGTAGCGAGAGGTAGCCGCTGAGCGGGTGGCGACCGCTCAGCAGCGCCAGCTCGCCCGCAGCGTCGTGCACCCGCAGCCGCGGCGGGTAGATCCGGGCCGGCAGCCGGAGGAAGTCGGCGGCAGCGCGGGAGTCACCCCCCGCCACCTCACGGACCTCGGTGCCCATCGTCGTCGGTCTCCGTCACCCTCGCCCGGTGCCGGGGCCGGTGCCGTCAGGCCCGGGGCCGTCGGTGCCACGGTCCAGGATCCGCACCAGGCCGCGGTCGCCGTCCAGCTCGACGAGGTCGCCGTCGCGCAGGCGCCCGGTGACCCCGCGCACCCCGACCACGGAGGGGACGCCCAGCTCCCTCGCCACGATCGAGGTGTGGGACAGCAGCGAACCGCGTTCCGAGATCACCCCGAGGGCCGTGGTGAGCAGGAAGACCCACCCGGGGTCGGTCATCGGGGTGACCAGGATCTCGGCGTCGCCCCCGACGGCGTGCCGAGGATCGCGCACCACCCGGACCCGGCCGCGGACGACGCCACCGGACACCGGGACCCCGCGCAGCAGGTCGTCACCGGGCTCGGCGACGTCCACCGCGTCGACGTTCGCGTGGTGCCGGTCGAAGGGTGCCCCGGCGAAGACCAGCCGGGAGAAGGCGGGCAGCCGGCGGAAGACCTCGTGGTCGGCCTTGCGCCGGGCGACCACCCGCTTCAGGTCCTCACCCGGCACGGCCCCGGCCCCCGCGCCGGTCCCGGCCCTCTCCGGCCCGGTCGCCCCGGCCGCGAAGGCCTCCTCGGTGGTCAGCCAGAACACGTCGGCCGCTGAGGCGATCCTGCCCTCGCGCGCGAGGTTCGCCCCGACCCTCAGGAAGATCGTCCGGACCATGCCGTAGACGCGCGCCCGGTTGAGCCGGGACGACTCCCGGTACTCGATCCCCCTGGCCGCCCGGCGCACCAGCCACCTGGTGAGCGGGCCGCGCACGGCGCGCGCCGGGTCCGCGTCGGCGCTCCCCGGCAACGACCCGGCCGGACGCCCGGCGGCGCTCCGGTACCCGACCAGCGTCCGCAGCAGCAGCAGCGGGTCGGTGCGGAAGGTCGGGGACTCGAGCTTCAGCTCCTCCAGGTACCGGTCGCCGTACCGCTCCACGTAGTCGCGCAGCCGCCGGGGGAAGTCCCCCTCCCCGGCCAGGTAGGCAGCCGCCCGGTCCTCGGTCCCGATCGCGGCCAGCTCCTCGACCGGGGCCTCGGCGGCGAGCCCGGCCATGGCCCGGACCGGCTCCATGCTCGCCAGGTCGGCGATGCCGGACACCAGCTCGGTGACGGCCGCGCGGGGGTCCGCGACCCTGCCCCGGAGCCGTGCCCTGACCAGCCCGGTGAAGACGAACGCGTGCAGGTCGTTGAGCAGGGTCACGTCCCAGCCGCGCAGCAGCCGCCGCTCGATCTCGCGGTAGAGCCCGTGCAGGGCCGCGGTGTCGAGGTCGTCGGCGATCCGCTCGGCGAAGAGATCCCGGACGGCGGTGAACTCCGTCTCCAGGCGCCGCATCCCCCGTGGCGTGCCGAGGAACTCGCGGACGACGGCGAGGTAGGTCCGCAGTCGCCGGAGGGGGGTGGGGTCCGAGGGGCCGACCGGACCGGCGTCCACCCCGACCAGCTCCCGGTTCCCGACCCCCAGCATGTCCTGCCACACCGGGATGATCCGACCGCTCATCGGCAGCAGCCGCAGCAGCCGGTACCAGTTGTCGAGGCGGTAGTACATCCGCCCGGACGAGCAGGCCACCATCTCGCGCAGCACCGGCTCGAAGGACTCGGCGACGCGCTCGTCCCTGGCGACCCGCAGGACGAGCCCGCGGAAGACCCCGTGGTAGGCCTGCGCGACGAAGCTCGCGGTGAGCGGGAGGGTGATCCCCGGGTAGCTCTCCACGATGTTGCTGTTGTCCAGGGTGACCACGGGACCGTCGGCCAGGGTGGTGATCGGACGGGCCTGCAGCACCCGGATTGCCGCCGACCCCGCCTCGACGGCGAACTCGACGTCCACGTGGCGACCGAGCACCTCCCGTGCCCGCCGCCCGAGGTCGACCACCGCGTCGAGGGTGTCCCGGTCGAGGAGGGGGGCGCCCTCGGCGGTCTCGAAGTAGGACTGCCCGTCGGTGGTGTTGCGGTGGTAGGTGGTCGTCGGGACCCGGTTGCCGACGACGTCGTCCCCCCGTCCCCGGCCGACCGTCACCACCGTCTCGTTGAGCAGGCCCCGCGGGTCGGCGGTGAACACCACGCCGGACATCTCGGCGTCGACCATCCGCTGGACGACGACGTTCATGACGACGGGTGTCGCCGGTGCCCCGTGCGCGTCGAGGTACCGCCGCACCCCGCCAGCACCGGCGGAGGCCAGGCAGTCCGCCACCCGGGCCGGCACGTCCCGCGCCGCGACGTCCAGCCAGGAGGCGAACTGACCGGCGAAGGACAGCTCCTCGCCGTCCTCCCCCACGGCGGAGGACCGCACCGCGACGGTGTCCGCCGGGGCGAAGGTGCGCTCCAGGGCCGCCAGGAGGCGCGGGGCACCCGGCTCGGCGACGGCGTCGGCAGGCACCGTCGGCACCGAGGGCCCCGAGGTTCCCGGGGCCGACGGCGGGGCGCCGGGTTCCGGCCCGGAGGTGACGACGAGGAACGGCGGGACGTCCTCCCCCGCCGCGAGGAGGGCGACGAGGCCGTCGGCCTTGCCGCCGAGCCCGGCCCGGCTCACCGGTACCCCAGGGCCAGGTGGGCCGCGACGGCGAGCACCATGATCGTCTCGGTGAGGTAGGTGTAGCGCTCCACCCTCCCGATGAGCCGGAACCGGCTCGGGTCCCTCAGGTACCGGAGGAACACCCAGGTGATCCAGGCGACGTTGACCAGCAACGCGACGACGGCGACCCGGTTGATCCGGAGCACGAGCAGCAGGTTCGTCACGACGTCGACGAGCGTGAGCACCAGGATGAACCGGGTGGCCTTCCGGTAGCCGAGGACCTTCGAGTAGGTGGTGTAGTCGGTCTCCTCCTCCGGCGCCCTGATCTTGCGGGCGACCTCCCAGATGAGCCCGGGGAAGTACATGGTGAAGGCCAGCAGGAACGTGGTGAGGGTCAGCCCGTCCAGCCCGTACTTGGTGCAGGTGAAGGAGATGGCGTAGATGTTCAGCACCATCGTCACCGGGTTGTGGGTCACCAGCGCGAGCAGCAGGTTGGGCTGGATGCGGTGCCGCTGGAAGAACCACAGCGACATCAACGTCCCGTAGACGTAGAGCAGCACGAAATACGGGAGGTTGTTCATGAACACGACGTTCGCCGCGACGGTGACCGTGACGGTCACGCCGAGCAGCAGGGACAGGTCCCGGCGACTCACCCGCCCCGAGGGCAGCGCCCGCTCCGGGAAGAGCCGCCGGTCGGTCTCGTAGTCCTTGAAGTCGTCGGCGATCCGCAGCAGCAGCAGGAAGGTGAACACCGTCAGCGTCCCCACGGCCTCCTGGATCCCGAGGTGGAAGTCGTGGACGCCGTAGTTGAGCAGCAGTACGAAGTAGATCTCGAAGAAGAGGATGGCCGCGACGGCGAGCCTCGGCAGCACCGGGTACATCTCGCTCAGGTAGGCCCACAGCCGCCCCGGCAGCCGGCCCGACCGACCGGAACCGTGCTGTGCCGGTCCCGCGCCGTCCTCCGGCCGTCGCATTGCCGGTCCCGCGCCGTCCTCCGGCCGTCGCATTGCGGTGTCGGACCGTCCCCCATCGGCGTCGGTCCGCGGCGGAGCCGTGTCGGACCGGTCAGCCATGGGTCCCGATCCTCTCGTGCAGCCGCACCCTGACCTCAACCCCTCGGCGCGAGTGCTCGACGAGGTCCTCGTCGAGCTCGGCGGCACCCGGCCCGAGCAGCAGCACGATCGTGGACCCGCCGAGAGCGAAGTACCCCTTCTCCTCGCCCCGGGAGAAGGCGTCCCTCGGGTGGTTGTGGATGTGCCCGACGAGCATCGCACCCACCTCCATCTGCACCAGCTCGCCGAGGTGCTCGGTGCGCAGTAGCTGCCAGACCCGGGTGTTCTCCCGGTGCACGGCGACCCCCCCGGCGAGCGGGCCGACGGTGTGCAGCACGCCGGGGATCCTCCTGGTGGCCACGGTGACGCCGTCGTCGACGTAGGAGTAGCGGTGGCAGTCGTCGACGGTCAGCCGGAAGACCAGGCACTGCCCGCCGGCGAAGCGACGGGCCGTCGCGTCGTCGCGGAGCAGTTCCGCGAGCCGGTAGTCGTGTCCCTTGATCCCGACCCTGGCCTCGGGGTCGATCCTGACGCAGGTCACCCTGCTCTCCGCCGGGCTGATGAGCACGTCCCCCGCGGGCACCGGGCGGGCGCCCTCGCGGAACGCCCGGGTGAAGAAGTCGGCGAAGCTGCGGTAGCGCCGGTCCTCGAACTCGCCGAGGTCGATGCCGTATGCCGCAGCGAACCGCGGGATGCCGCCTGCCGACCACGGCGTCCGCCTGGTCAGGGCGTTGACGGTGGAGAACCATGGTCGCAGCGCGGTGCGGGACAGCAGCCCGCGGCCGAGCCGGGTCCGGTAGAGGAACCTCAGCCCGGCGGCCCCGTACTGCCGCTCCTCGCGGTACTCCCCCGTCGCGCGGTCGAACACCCGGACGGTCACGGCAGATCGACGATCAGCAGTGCGGTGGTGACCGCGACGGCGAGGGCGGCGAACACGGCGTAGCCGGCCCTGCGCGGCTTGCGGACCGGGACGTCGAGCACGAACAGCACCGCGACGGTGCCGACGAGCGTCGCGTACCCGGCGACGAACACGCCCCTCGGCAGCACCGGGGAGAGCAGGGCGGCGACCGGGAACACCAGGGCGGCGTAGGTGACCGGCAGCCCCCGGTAGTGACCCTCCGGACCGTGCCCGGTCGTCCCCACCGGCGCCGCGCCCGAGGCGTCCGCGGTCGTGGTCTCCGCCGTGGCCAGCATGGTGAAGTACGCGAGCCGGACCACCCCGGCCAGCGCGTAGCCGAGGAGGAACGGGACGGCGAGGGCCGACCGGACGCCGAGGGCGTGGGCGACGGCGATCGGGAGCGCGACGAAGGAGACCGCGTCGGCCAGCGAGTCCAGGGCGATCCCGAACCGGCCCGCGGCGTCGTCGCGGGGGAACCGGCGGGCCACCGGGCCGTCGAAGAGGTCGCACACCCCGGCCGCGACGAGGCAGACCAACGCACCGCGGACCTGGCCGGAGAGGGCGAACCACATCCCCAGCACGGCCGAGGCGACGCCGAGCAGGGTGAGGACCGCGGCCCGGTCGTAGATCCCGATCACCGGGACGGCCCCGCGAGGACGGTGACCTCGCCGGTGGTCCCGCAGATCCGGACGGTGCTCCCGTCGGGGATGAGGGAGGTCGCTCCGTCCACGCACACCACGCACGGGATGCCGTACTCCCTCGACACGATCGCGGCGTGGCACAGCACCCCGCCGTACTCGGTGACGATGCCGGAGAGGACGGCGAATCTGCTGGTCCAGCCGGTGTCGGTGAACCGGGTGACGAGGATGTCCCCCGGCCGGAGCCGGTCGATCTCGTCGAGTCCGCCGATCACGCGGGCGGTGCCGGTGACCGTCCCGGTGTTGCCGCCGACGCCGTGCAGGGTGTCGACGACCCCGGTCACGCCGCGCGTGCCGGCGGCGGCCCCGGGCTGCCCGGTGGTCGGGGAGCCGTCGAACGACGCCCCGAGCTCGTTGTCGCTCAGGTGGTTCCGGAAGGAGGCGTAGTACGTCCGGTTCCTGGCGACGATCGCGCGCAGGGCCTCGCGGTCGATCCTGCCGTCGAGGTGGTCGCGGAGGTCCCCGACGGCGGTGAACCAGACGTCCGACGGGTCGTCGAACACCCCGGTCTCCCGGTACAGCTCGGCCAGGCGGAGGGTGTAGAGGCGGATCAGGTGGTAGAAGCGGGTGGAGACGTCCCGGAACTCCTCCCGCCACCACAGCAGCCGCCGGGTGTCCTCCACCCGCCGGCTGATCCGCGCGAAGGCGCGGGGGGAGGATCTGCTGCGAAGGCGTTCCCGCTCCGCCAGCTGACGGGCGTCCAGCTCGGCCCGGTCCGCCGCCGGGCTGAAGCTGTCGTCGAGGCGGAGGGTGTCCCGGACCATGGTGATGACGGTCTCGTGGTCCTCCGCGTAGTCGGGGCAGGTCACGTCCAGCTCCCGGACCGAGTGGTAGCCGTACCGCTCGATGAAGGCGCCGACCTCGTCGAGGAGGTGGTCGCCCGGACCGGCCGGAGCGCCCCCTGCACCCGGCGCCGCGTCGCCCCCTCCACCACTCTCTCCGTCGACCTCTCCGTCGACCTCTCCGGCGGCCGTGGTGTGGCCCGCTGCGCACGGCTCCGTGCCTGCCCCGGAGCGGAGCACGGCGTCGATCTCGGCCGGAGCGGTCTCCGTCCAGAAACGCAGCGCCTCGGGGTCGCTCCGGATCCGGCGGGTGATCTCCCACAGCTCGTAGAAGGGACGCAGGTGGGAGACGCCGTCCAGGCCGCCGATGAGGGTGAGGTAGCCCTCCTCCCCCGCGACCTTGACGATGCGGTCCCTGCTCAGCGCCTGCTGGACGGTGTTGATGAAGATCTGCCGGAAGTAGATCCCCTCGCTGCGCAGGTAGTCCACCGTGACCAGGTCGTACCAGGCCCGCCGGAGCTCCTCCGGGGTGAACGGGGCGTCGAGGCGGGCGAGGCGCTCCCGGTAGGTGGCCAGCAGGTCGTCCCGGAGGGACTCGGCCGCGGCCCGTCGCTCGGCAACGATCCGGCGCACGGCAAGGGCGATCCGCCCGATCCGGTACACCGAACGCGGCGTGACCCGGGTGATGTGGCCGTCGCCGGGGTAGGTGGCCCGCACCCCGAGCTCCCCGTCGAACTGCCGTTCCCGGTAGCCGGGAACCCGGGACATGGCCTGCTTGACCACGCTGAGGTTCCAGTACGGCCGGCCGTAGAACATCCGGCCGAGCTTGCGCAGGTCACCTTCCCTCAGCAGGCGGGCGTCGAGCAGGAACCGGGGGAGCTCCTGCTCCCAGACGTCCTCGTAGAGACTCCACATGAACGGGGTGCAGACGGTCGCGGAGACCCCGCCGTCCTTGAAGTCCGCCGTGGTCCACTGGTCGGGGATCCCGGCGTACTCGATCCGGGTGATCGGGCGGGCCTGGAGGATGTGCAGCACGTCGTCCCGCAGCGCGAACTCGACGTCGCACGGATGTCCGACGTGGGTCTGCACGCGCAGTGCCTCGGCACAGACCCGCCGCAGGGTGCCGGGGGGCAGGACCTCCGCCCCGGGTGCGGGCGGCCCGCCGGACGCCGGGACCACCTCCCGGTCGTGGTACCAGTCGAACACGTACCGCTGCGGGACGACCCGCCCGGACACCACCCCGTCGCCCAGCCCCCGTGCCACCTCGACGACGATCTCGGTGTCGGCGCCGGTCACCGGGTTGACGGTGAAGGCGATCCCGCTGGCGTCGGCGTCCACCATGTCCTGCACGATCACCGCCATCCCCGCGGTGTCCGGCTCGATCCCGTTGTCCAGCATGTAGTGCAGGACCTGCTCGCCGTACAGGGACCGGTAGCAGGCCAGCACCGCCTCGGGCAGGGCGTCGGCGCCGACGTCGAGCAGGGTGTCGTACTGCCCCGCGAACGAGAGCCGGTCCAGGTCCTCCTGGGTGCCGCTGCTGCGCACCGCGTACCGGCCGTCCGGCTTCACCCGGGACCGGAGATCGTCCAGCACGTCGTCGGGGAACCGCAGGCCGGTGACGAGATCACCGAGCTCGCGGCCGGCCCGCGCGACGTCGTCCTTGGTCAGGCCGCGCAAGCACCGTGCGACGTCGCCGGCCCGGTCGTTGTGACGCAGCAGGCGGTCCAGCACGCCGGAGCCGAGCACGAACCCCGCGGGAACGGTGAAGCCCGCGGCCGTCAGTTCCCCGAGGGTTCGCGCCTTGGCACCGACGCCAGGGACGTCGGCGTCCGCGAGATCCAGGATCATCGCTCGTACCCTAGACCGACCCTCCGCGGGATCGGCTCAGAACGGGTTGTGTCGCAGCCGCACCGCGTAGAGGAGCAGGTTGAGCACGAGGTGGGTGGCGGAGCCGACGACCACCAGTCCGACCAGGAACGCCGGGGTGACCGGGCAGAGCACCGCGAGCACCACCGCGCACCCGATCACCGAGTCCGCCTGGTCGAGGACGACGAGCAGCCACTTCGCGCCGCCGTCGGCGGTCCGGCCCGGCTCGACGCCGAGCCGACGCTTGAGGTAGCTGTTGGGCAGCTCCGCCAGCGCGTAGGCGAGTCCGAGGAGCGCCCCCGCGAGCGCGTTGTAGGGCACGGTGTTGTCGTGCCGCTCGTAGAGGAGGTTCAGCTCCTCCGCCCGGTGCCCGGCGAGGACGGCGCCCCACAGCACGGCCGCGGCCGCGCCGAGGACCACCATCCCGACCAGGCCCTTCCAGGTCTTGTTCCCCCCGAACAGCCTGCGGCCGTCGCCCAGCACCCGCCCGCCGTCGACCGGCCGGGCCAGGGCCGGCGCGAGTCCGGTGCTGCACCACACCATGTTGAGGATCCCGGCGAGGATCACCGGCAGGAGGCTGACGTACATCCGCCCCAGCGTCTCGACCGTCGGGTGATCCATCACCGGACATGGTGCCAGGACCGGGAGGGTCCACGGCGTGAGGGTCGGCAGGGCCGGCCGGCCAATCGGTCGGGACGGCCGGGGGCACCGGCGTCCCGGCCGCGTACGGCTAGAGGGTGACGCTGCCCTGCACCACCGGGGTGACCGCGCCGCCGATCCAGATCCCGTCGTCGTCCCGGGTGACGTGCACCCGCCCGGACCGGCCGAGCGCCGTGCCCTGCGAGACGACGTAGCTGTCGGGGGCGTGTCCCGAGCCGATGAGCCACTGGGCCAGCCCGGCGTTGAGACTGCCGGTCACCGGGTCCTCGGCGATGCCGTGCCCCGGTGCGAACGCCCGTACCTCGAACCGGCACTCCGAGCCGCCCGGATGGGGACCGACGACGCCGACCGCCAGGTCGCCCATCGCGGCCAGGTCGGGCCGCAGGTCGAGGACCGACCGCGCGTCCCGCACCAGCACCGACACCCACCCCGGGCCGTTGTCGGTCCAGCTCACCTCGCGAACCTGGGTCTCGGCGAGGCCCAGGGCCTCCAGCACCCTCGTCCGGACCCCGGTGTCCACCGCCCCCGCCCGGATCAACGAGGGCGCGCCGAAGGCGAGCAGGGTCCCCTCCCTGCGGACCCGCACCAACCCGACGCCGCACTGCTGCACCACGACGCCGTCCTCCCGGGGGACGGCGCCGGTCGCGAGCCAGACGTGGCAGCTCCCGAGGGTCGGGTGCCCGGCGAAGGGCAGCTCCCCACCGGGGGTGAAGATGCGGACCCGGTAGTCGGCGCGGGGGTCGGTGGGCGGGAGCAGGAACGTCGTCTCGGACAGGTTCAGCCACCGGGCCAGTCCGGCCATCCGTTCCTCGGTGAGCCCCTCGGCGTCCACCACGACGGCCAGGGGGTTCCCCGCCAACGGCACCGAGGTGAACACATCGACCTGGACGAACCCTCGCACGGAAGTCATGGGACATTCTCGCCCGGCCTGCCCAGGGCCGGTCGACGGGGCGGTGCGCGGTGACACCGGGCCGACCGGGGCGGGACGCGACACGAACCGGCGGGTACGCCGACGTGCCGCCGGCCCGTGCCGCCGTCGTCGCGGCGGTACGGGCCGGCGGCACGGAGCCCCGGACGGGGTGCGGTCAGCCGGGGAAGGCCACCGGGATCGGCTGCGGGACGGCGGTACCGTCGCCGATCCCTCCGGTCCCGTCGCCGAGCTGCCCGCTCCAGTTGTTGCCCCAGCACCACACGCTGTCGTCGGTGCGGGCAGCGCAGCTGTGGTACCCGGTGGCCACGCCGGTCCCCCAGGTGGTGACGTCACCAACCTGGGCCGGGGTGTTCCGGTGGGTCATGGACCCGTCGCCCACCTGGCCACCGGCGTTGTTGCCCCAGCACCACAGGCTGCCGTCGGAGCGGACCGCGCAGGTCGAGCTGAACCCGGCGTCGGCCGTCGTCCAGGTCGTGGCGTCGCCGACCTGCATCGGGGTGGTCTTGTAGGTGGTCGCGGCACCCAGCTGCCCGTACCCGTTGTCGCCCCAGCACCACAGGGTGCCGTCGGAGCGGACCGCGCAGGTGAAGGTGTACCCGGCGGTCACCTGGGCCCACGTGGTGGCGGAACCGACCTGGGTCGGGGTCGTCCGGTAGCTCAGCACGTCGACCCCGAGCTGCCCGGTGGAGCTGTCGCCCCAGCACCACAGGGTGCCGTCGGTGCGGACGGCGCAGGTGTGCGCGAAGCCGGTCGTGACGTCTGCCCAGGTGGTGGCGTCGCCGATCTGCACCGGCGTGGTGCGGTAGTAGACGCCGTCACCGGTGCCCAGCTGGGCGAGCCGGTTGAAGCCCCAGCACCACAGGGTGCCGTCGGTGCGGACGGCGCAGGTGTGCGCGTCGCCGGTGCTGACGTCTGCCCAGGTGGTGGCGTCGCCGACCTGGACGGGGCTGCGCCGGGTGGTGGTGGTGCCGTCACCGAGCTGGCCCCGGGTGTTGTTGCCCCAGCACCACAGGGTGCCGTCGGAGCGGACCGCGCAGGTGAAGGTGGTGCCGGCGTCGACGGCGGTCCAGGTGGTGTCGCCGACCTGGGCCGGGGTGTTCCGGCTGACGGTGGTGCCGTCACCGAGCTGACCCCGGGAGTTGCTGCCCCAGCACCACAGCGTCCCGTCGGAGCGGACCGCGCAGGAGTGGCCGTACCCCACGGCGACGGTGGCTGCCGTCGGGGCGGCCTGCGCGATGTCGAGCGCGCCGCGCGCGGCGGGGCCGACGCCCGCGGTCGCCGTTCCGGCCAGGGTTCCCAGGGCGAGGACGGCGACCCCTGCGGACACCGCAGCCGTCGCGACGGCGGTCCGCACCGAACGTCGCCGTCGAAGCCGCAGCCGACCCTCGTGACATCCACCCATGTGCTGTTCTCTCCCCAACGACGTCGATGCAAAAGAAGTGGCTGCGGCATTACCTCGCGCGGTCGCCGACGAACCGCCATATCTATAGCATCGATGTCCGATATTGACCAGTACCGCAATCAGCCCCTGACATTGGGTGATGATGCGATGTCACCGGTCGTGGCACTACGGGTACGGGTCGGGACAGAGATCGTGGAAACCGTGCGGTGACCGCTCGCCACGCGAATCGTTTTCGGCCGGAGTGGCGACCGCACAAGGTCCGGCGATGACATTCACCGCGCCTTCCATGCCGATCAGGAATATCAGCCGGTAAACCGGTGTATCCCTCGTTCCACGGCGTCGATCAACCGGGGTCGCAGCTCGCTCGCCGCGACAACGGCGTCGACCGAGCCGACGGAGACCGCGCGCTGGATCGAGTGGATCGTGTCGAACTCGGTCGCGAGCTCGTTGAGCCGCTCCGAGCGGACCCTGGCCCGCAGGTCGGCGAGCTCGGCCCGGCACCTCGCCCGCTCCAGCCCCCCGGCCGTGGACAGGCGCTGCTCGGCGTCGCGCACCCGCGGGTCGGCGTTCGTCCGCGCGTCCACCTCGGCGGAGAACACCACCGCCGCGGCGGGAGCCCCGCCGATCACGGACGCCCGCGACCCGTCGACGGCCAGCACCTCCATCCCCTCGTTGAGGGTCTTGGAGAACACCACGAACGCCCCGCCGTGGTACCGGGAGACGACGCAGAAGACGATCGGCCCGTCGAAGTTGACCACCGCCCGGCCGATCTCGGCCCCGTACTCCAGTTGCAGCCTGCGCATGGACTCCGGGGACCCGTCGAAGCCGGACAGGTTCGCCAGCACCACCAGCGGCCGGTTGCCGCTGGCGGCGTTGACGGCTCTGGCGGTCTTCTTCGACGAACGCGGGAACAGCGTGCCCGCCGTCCAGGTCTCCGGCCCGTCCATGGGCGGGAACCCCCGGCGCGGGACCGGTCGCGACTCCACCCCCACCAGGCACACCGGGTACCCGCCGAGGTGGGCGTCCATGACCACCGACGTCTCGGCGTCGGCCATCCCGGCCCAGCGCTCCAGCGGCGGGTGGTCGGTGTCCGCGACGGCGCGCATCACCGAACGGATGTCGAACGGCTTCTTCCGCTCCGGGTTGGTGCGCAGGGAGAAGATGTCGCCGACGACCCTGAAGCCGCCCTCGTCCCCGTGGTGGGGGGCCGTGCCGACGTCGCGGTGCCGCGGGTCGGTGCTGGCCGCGGGTCGGGGGAACCGCTCACCCGGCGCCCGGTACGTGTGCTCGTAGTGCCGGAACAGCACCTCGACGGCCCCGGACAGATCGGGCGCCCAGTACTGGGCCTGGCCGTTGGGACCCATCACCCGGTCGTAGCCGCCGATGCCGTGGTTGTCCTCGGCGGACACCCCGCCGGAGTAGTCCAGCGCCCGCTTGCCGGTGAGCACCATCGCCGAGTCCGGGGTCATCACCAGGATGCCCTTCGTGTGCATGAGCATCGTGGCCTCGGCGTTCCAGTACGGCTGGGCGCCGACGTTGATCCCGGCCACCACGACGTTGATCTCGCCACCGGCCTGGGTGAACTCGATGATCCGGCGCAGCGCCCTGGCCACCCAGTCCATGTTCTCGGTGCCGGAGTCCATGGAGATCCGGGCACCCGCGGAGAGGGTGAACCACTCCACCGGGGCCCCGAGCCGCTCGGCGAGGTCGAGGGCGGCACAGATCCGCAGGCACTCCGGCTCGGCCACGGCACCCAGGGCCTTGGTCGGGTCGCCGAGGAGGACCACCCGGCGCATCCCCTCGGGATACCGCTCGGTCGGCGTGGAGACCACCCCGGCCACGATCCCGGCGGTGTTCCGGCCCGGCGGGCGCCGCACCGGGACGAGGAGCGGGGCGGCGTCCGGACCGGCGACCGCGGCCGGATCGGCGTCCAGGTCGTACTCGACGAAGCTGCCGTCCCTGCCGGCGAGCTGCGGCAGCAGCTCGTAGGGGTAGACGGTGCCGCGCTGCCGGGACTGGAGCACCTTCTGCTCGTAGTCCCCCAGCGGCCGCAGCGGGAGGCTGTCCGGCTCGCTCACGGTGGCGACGACCCCGGAGCCCGGACGGCGGGTGAACCGGACGGCCACAGACCGGGGTTCGCCGTCCGTCGTCGCCACCCTCCCCTCGATGACGGTCTCGGTGAGGCCCGCGCCACCGGTGAGCGGCGCCACCGCGTGCGACAGCGAGGTCAGCTCGGCCAGCGGCGCCTCGACCAGGGGCCACACGTAGAGGAACACGTGGTTGGCGTCCAGGCGGGTCCTCGCCCTGCCCCTGCCGTCGACCGCCCGTTCGGCCTTGAGCTCGGCGCGGGCACGCCGGATCCCGTCGAGGCAGCTCGCCAGCACCTGCTCCACCTGCGGCAACGAGCTCGCCCTTCCGGCGTGGTCCCGGACCACGGTCAGCTCACGGACCTGGGCGAAGGCCACCAGTCGCTGGTCGGAGGGGTTGCCGTGGGCCTGGCAGCGGTAGAGCAGCACGTCGTCCGGCGCGGGGAGCCGGGTGACGTCGAAGCCGCTCAGCCTGCTGACGCCGAGCAGCAGGGCCACCATCGGGTGCACGCCGCGAATCAGGGGGTCCTCGGCGAGCGCGCCGTCCGGCACCGGCCGGAAGGTGAACTGGCGCAGGTCCTTGCCGCCGTCGACGCTCGTCGCGACGGTGATCCGACGCACCGGCCCGGTCAGCGGGAGCTGCCGCAGCCGCTCACCGAGCCGGACCGCCGCCTCGTCGACGTCGGCGGGGGCCTGGAGCCAGGCCAGGTGGAGGTCGACCACCACGTCGACGCCGTCGGGGACGGCACCGAGGAAGCGGGTCAGCACGTCGGCGACCGGGGCCAGGTCGTCGACGTCGGCGGAGAGACCGAGCACCCGGGTGGGCCGGCCGTCGAGGACGCAGGCACAGGTGACGTGCGGTGGCAGCAGGCCGTCGCCGCGGACGTAGCGCACCTCGGTGAGGTCGTGCCCGCCGTACCGCCGCCGGGCCAGCACCTCGAGCGTGGGGTCGTGCGCGGGGAGGTCACTGCTGATCCGCTCGGCGAGGCACCGGGTGAGCGGTTCGGCGCCGGCCACCAGCTCCTCGACCCGCTCGGCGTAGCCGGGGGTGTCCTGGCCGGTGTCGAGGGTGGCGAACAGCCGGTGCACCTCGTCGTGCGAACGCTCCTGGTAGGCCTCGACCAGCGGCTGCTCGACCCAGCGGAACCGGATGCTGCGCGCCAGGTCGCCGACGACGGGGAAGCGGAGCTGGGTCGCGACGACGAGCCGGTCGAGCAACACCCTGGCCCGCTCGCACAGCGGCTCCCCCGGCCTGGCCTCGCCGAGCCAACGCTCCAGCAGCGCGGTGACGACGGGCAGGTGGGTCCTGACCCGCTGCTGGGCGAGGAAGATCCGGAACACGGCCTCCTCGAGGTCGGCGCCGCGGGACAGGTCGGTCACGCCGTAGTGCGCGACGGCGCGGGCCAGCTTCTCCCGGAACGCCTCCGGCAGCCGTTCCCGGTCCACGTCGAGGGAGTGCAGGTAGGTGTGGAAGTACTCGCGCGGGCTGTGCGCCCGCTCGTCCGCGCCGTCCTCGGCCGCCGGCCGGTTGCGGCTCAGCTCGCACAGGTCGGCGAAGGCGGTGAGCAGGTCGAGTTCCGCGGCGAACAGGACGTGCCGCGCCTCGGCGGTCTCCTCGACGGCCGCGATCCGGTCCGTCTGGTAGCCGGCGAGGCTGCCGCGCCCCTCGGCTGCAGTCAGGTCGAACCCGAGCAGCAGGTTGCGCAGGTCCTCCACCTGGCGCAACGCCCTCGCCCGGGCCGACGCCGGGTGGTCCGCCTCGGGCAGGAGGAGAACGGCCCGGTCCTCCTCCGCCGCGGTTCCGGACGGCGCGGCCGCCTCGCTCCCGGTGTCGAGGGGGTCGAGGCAGACCAGCGGAGCCCCCACCTCGACCTGCGTCCCGACGGTGGCGAGCACCTCGCGCACCCGGCCGGCGAAGGGGGCTTCGATCGCCGTCTCCATCTTCATGCTCTCGACGATCGCGACGGTCTCGCCGGGGAGCACCTCCTGGCCGACCTCGACCTGGACGGCGACCACGAGGGCGGGGGCCGCGGCTCGCAGCAGACCGCCCTCGTCGGCGGTGATCCGGTGGACCACCCCGTCGACCTCGACCACCCGGACCGGTCCGTTGGCGGCGAGGACGATCCGTGCCGTCCGACGGCCGAGGGTGAGCCGGCCGGTGAAGGAGTCGATGCGGTCGAGGACGGCGTCGGCTGTGGAGCCGCCGAGGGTCACCCGGTACCGCCGGTGACCGGTCTTGGCAACCCTGACCCGCTGCACCGCGCCGCTGATCCGCAGCTCGAAGGTCCGGCCGGGATCGTGGGTGACCTGGGCGCGCCCGCCGTGGGCCGTGAGCAGGAACCGGGCCCGGACCGCCCGGTCCTCCTCGTCGTAGGCGTCGATCGCCGCCGCGACGAGAGCCAGCGCGTCGTCCCGGCGGCCGGGCAGCCCGCCGCGGCTCCTGGCCCGGTCGATCCAGCCCGTGTCCGCCCGGCCGGTGAGGACCTCGGGGCAGTCCAGCAGGTCGAGCAGGAACGACTTGTTCGTGGTGCCACCGTCGATCACCACGGTGGTCTCGGTGAGCGCGCGCCGGATCCTGGCCAGGGCGGCGGGCCGGTCGGGGGCGTGGACGACGATCTTCGCGATCATCGAGTCGAAGTCGGCGGGGATCACGTCGCCCTCGGTGTACCCGGTGTCCACCCGGACGCCGGGGCCGCCCGGCAGCCGGAGCAGTGCGATCCGGCCGGGGGCTGCGGCGAAGTCACGCTCGGGGTCCTCGGCGTTGAGCCGGACCTCGATGGCGTGCCCGGTCTCGACCGGGGGATCACCCTCCAGCCGACCGCCCGCGGCGACGTGGAGCTGCAGGGCGACCAGGTCGAGCCCGGTGACGGCCTCGGTGACCGGGTGCTCCACCTGCAGCCGGGTGTTCACCTCGAGGAACGACGACGAGCCGGTCTCCGGGCGGTGCAGGAACTCCACCGTGCCGGCCCCCCGATAGCCGGAGGCCAGGGCGAGCCGCACCGCGGCGTCCCGCAGCTCCCGGTTCTGCTCCGGGGTGAGCACCGGGGAGGCGGACTCCTCGATGAGCTTCTGGTTCCGTCGCTGCACGGAGCAGTCCCTGACACCGACGGCCCACGCGGTGCCCTGCCCGTCGGCGATGATCTGCACCTCCACGTGCCGGGCCCCCGTGACCAGGCTCTCCAGGAAGACGACGTCGCTGCCGAAGGACCGGCGCGCCTCCTCCCGGGTGCGGTCGAGGACGGCGAGCAACTGGGCGTCGTCGGCGACCACCCGGATCCCCCGACCGCCTCCGCCTGCGGCGGCCTTGAGCATGAGCGGGTACCCGATCCGGTGGGCCGCGGCCAGCGCGGCATCGGTGTCCGCGACTCCCCCGCCGCTCCACGGCGCGACCGGGACGGAGGACTCCTCCGCGAGGAGCTTCGCGTTGATCTTGTCGCCGAGCAGCCGGGTGGTCCGCGGGGACGGTCCGACGAAGGTGATGCCGAGCCGCTCGCAGAGCTCGGCGAAGCCCGGGTCCTCGGCGACGAACCCCCACCCCGGCCACACGGCGTCCGCGCCGGTCTCGCGCAGCGCGCGTTCCAGCACCGCGTGGTCGAGGTAGGGACGCGCGGACGCGGGCCCCAGGGGGTACACCAGGTCGGCCTCCCGGACGAACAGTGCCGTCCGCTCCTCGTCGGTGAACAGCGCCACGGTCTCGACGACCGGACCGCTGGCGGCCTCCGGTGCCCCGGGACCGGTGGTGACCCAGGGGCCGGCGTTGAGCTCGCGGACCGTGTGGACGAGCCGTATCGCGGCCTCGCCCCTGTTGACGATCGCCACGCGTCGCAGCTGCCTCATCGGTGGACCTCCTCGGCGTGGATCGACGAAGCCTGTCGACCGCCCTCGCTCCGTTGCGACGCGGTGCGGGTCCTGCCCGGGGGATCCGGGTGAGCGCGGGCCCGGTCAGGGGACGGCGGGTGGCCGTGCCTCCTCGTCCGGCGGCACGGCGACCCCGGTGGGGTGTCCGCCCGGGGGCGTCATGGCGTCCGAGGGCCCCTCGTCCGGTGGCCTCGCGGGTGGCCCCGGCCGGGCCGTTCCGCGACGGACGTCACCGGCCGAGGTCACGGACGGCGCGGGAGCGGGCGGGCGACCCGCGCTCCCGGGAGGTGGGAGGACCGTCGGTCACGGCGTCGTGACGGTGTCACAGCCCACATGGGTAGCACACCCGGTCTCCCTCCCGACGTTCTTCGCGCTGGCCGACCTGTCCGACCGGCCATCACCACCCGGCCGGGCGCATGGCCCTCCCGGTGGAGGTCGATCCGCCGTGCCCGCGGCTGCGGCTGCGGCTGCGGACCCTGGGCGATCCTGGCAGCTTCGACGGCCCTCGACCACAGGAGAACCGACAATAGCCACGTTTCATCAGATTTACCCCTGATTCATCCCACGGGCACCAGCACCCCGGCCCGTCTCGGCCAGACGACCGTCACAGACTGGCACTCGCTGATGACGGAGAGCACCAGGTCGAGGTGACGCCACGACACCCGGCGAATATCCTCAGCCGAACATCCCGGGTCGTCGCACCTCGGGCCGCCGCCGCCTGTTCCCGGGGTCGGGGCGTTCCCCGGGACACCCCGCACCGCTTGCCGGCGGGCGCTGCCGCAGACCGGGATCGACCCGGGGGACATGAGGGGCGGGAGACGCATGACGCGTGACGAGGGTGACCGCGGCCGCGACGGGACGGCGCCCGATCGGGAGCCCGCCGATCCGGGGAGGGACCTGCGCCGCAGGTGGGCGGCGGTGGGCGGGCTGGCACTCGTGATGCTGTTCGCCGTCCTCGGCGAGCTCGACGCCGCCGCCGGACGGATCGAGGTGCCGGAGCTCCCCGCCCGGGCCCTGTCCTCGACGACCGGACC
This sequence comes from Actinomycetales bacterium, assembly GCA_012719445.1. Taxonomy (GTDB): domain Bacteria; phylum Actinomycetota; class Actinomycetes; order Actinomycetales; family Kineosporiaceae; genus JAAYAH01. The sequence goes on from JAAYAH010000025.1 coordinate 26,719, forward strand.
CGACGCGGCGCGCCAGTCGTGGTGCCTGTGGAACTCCTACGAACGCACCCCGACCGTCCTGGCCCGCAAGACCCCCCCGGGAGAGGGACCGCCGAAGGTCCCGATCGCCCCGGGGACGGTGGACGGGGCCGGAACGGGTGCCGGCGGTGCCCCCGGCACCCGGGACGGGGCCGGTGACCAGAACGGCGTCACCCCGCCGGAGTCGACCCAGCCGGAGTCGGCCCAGGCCCAGTCGGCGGAGACCCAGGCGGCGCAGGCGGAGGCGACCCTGAGCGAGGCGGCCCGCTGCGTCGCCGCCTTCGAGAGCCCGGAACGAGCCTCGGCGACCGGGGACGGGACGGGGAGCCGGCTGATCCGCTCCTACGTCCTCCTGCACGCCGGGTTCATCGCCCTGCTGATGGCCCTCGGCCACGCGGCGATCCGGCGCCGCCGGGCCCGTCTGGACGGCGTGACCGACGTCGTCCTGGTCGGTCTCCGCGGCGCGACCCGCGGCCGGCCCCTGGCGGTCGTGCTCGGCGCCGTCGCCGCGGCGGAGGTCGTCCAGGGCGGCGCGAGGTGGTCGCTGTCGAACCCCGGAGCCGCAGAGGACCTCGTCGTCCGCGCGGGTCCCCTGGTGAAGTGGGCCGTGCTGGTGCAGACCATCGCGCTGGTCGTGCTCGGGGTGCTCCTGCTGCTGCTGTGGACCGGCCGGTCGCTGCGCCGGGAGCCGGTCCCCGGGAGCGACGACGACCGGGGACGAGGGTCGACCGGTGCGCAGGACCGGCCGCAGCTGCGGCTGACCCGGAGGGCCGAGGTGCGCCTCGGCGGCTGGGGCAGGGTGTTCGGCCTGCTCCGGATCCAGGTCGTCGCGGTCCTGATCTTCACCGCGTTCCTCGCCGGGATCGGCCAGAACCAGATCCCCGACGTCCTGCTGCGCTGGGGTGATCTCGACGGTGGCGGGACGGCAACGCTGCTGGGGATGAGCCCGCTGCTGGTCGGGCTGCTTGCGCTCGCGGCCTTCAGCGTCCTGCTCTGGCGCAGCGGTCACCGGGCCATGCTCACCGGGGACCCGGCCCTTCCCCCGCCGTGGCCGGTCGCCGTCGCCGTGGCGAGCCTGCTCTGCCTGGTCCTCGGTCTCGGCTGGCCGGGCTGGCGCCGCCTGGCCGGGCTCGGCGTCGTCCTGCTGTCCCTCACCGCCCTGACCTGGCTCGCGGGTGCGCCGTTCTGGCGGCTCGGCCGGGAGTTCCAGGAGCCACGTCGCCGACGGACGGCGGCCCGGGCTCCCGGATCGGCCTCGGCCACCGCCGCCCGCAGGGAGGCGCGTCAGCGGGCCTACGACGACGCCATGGCGGCGGCCGAGGCCCGAGGGGCCCTCGTGGATCCCGAGACCCGCGCCAGGGCGATGCGGTTCGGCCGGTGGCTGGCCGCCGTCCCCCCGGCCGTCGTCGGCTTCGCGCTGGTGCGCACCACCCTCCCCCCGGTCATCGTGCTCGGGTCCCAGGACGGCCCCGGCAGGCAGCGGATGCTGGGCCTGACCCTGCTGGGGGTCGTCCTCGTGCTGGTGGCCGCCGCGGTTCCGCCCGCACTCGGCAGGGCCGACCGCCGGATCGCCGCGCGGGTGCCGCTGGCGAGGGGGTTCCGCGGGCACCGGGTGTACTGGTGCCTCGGCGGCGGGGCCGCCGCCGTCTACGCGACCAGCGTCCTCGTCCTCCAGCAGGCCCTGCCGACGCTGCTCGGCCCGCTCGCCGTCCTGCTCGTGTTCCTCGCCGTCGCCCTGGTGCTCGTCAACGAGGCCCAGCGTCTCGCCGAGCGCACCGTGCCGGTCGCCGGCCTGCGACTGCTGGGGGCCCAGCGCAACCCGGTGCTCGTCCTGCTCGTCGCCTGGTTCACGATCGGTTCCCTGCTCGACACGACGGGGCACCACCCGGTGCGGAAGCTCACCGCCGCCGACGCCGTCACCCGGCAGGCGGGAGCCGTCGCCGGACCCGGTTCCCCGGCGACCGGCCCGGCGCAGGGGGCGTACCCCGACCGGGACCCCACGGAGATCGCCCGGTTGGAGGACGCCTTCACCGCGTGGGCCCGGGCCAACTGCGCCGTCGGCAGCGGAGCCTCGACGACCGAGCCGGTGCCCATGGTGTTCGTCGCGGCGTCCGGCGGCGGTATCCGTGCCGCCTACTGGACCGCGGGGGTGCTCGACCAGCTCTTCCCCGCGGACGGTGCCCTCGACTTCTGCGGCGCGGGTCCCCGCGACCGGGTCTTCGCGGTGAGCGGCGCCTCCGGGGGGAGCGTCGGGGCCGCCTTCTGGCTGGAGGCGGAACGACGGGACGCCGCGGCGTCGCCCCGGCCCTGGTACCGGCGGACCGCCGTCGCGAACGAGGTCCCGCACTGGTACGACGCGGAGCTGGCCGTCGACCACCTCAGCCCGACGGCCGCCTGGATGCTCTACGTCGACATCCCCCGGGGCTTCCTCGGGTTCCCCGGCCCCGACCGGGCCGCCCTGCTGGAGCAGTCCTGGGAGAGCAGCCAGCCGGCCCTGCTCCAGGGCTTCCTCGGCAGCTACCGACCGACCATCTCCCCGGACTCCGCCCCCGCGGCATCGGACGCGACCCCCGGGGCATCGGACCCGACCCCCGCGGCGTCCACCGGGTCCTGGCGGCCGCTCGCCCTGCTCAACGCGACGGCGGCGGAGAGCGGATGCCGGGCACTCACCGCCCCGGTGTCCCTCACCGGCCTCGACGATCCCGGGGGCGTCCCGTCGATCCTGGGCTGCCGGAAGGTCCCCGGCCCGGGGAGCCAGGTCACCCCGGTCGACGCCACCGGCCTGTACGACCTGACCGAGCTGTTCCTGTGCCGGGACGACGACCTGCGCCTGTCCACGGCCATGCTGCTCTCGGCCCGGTTCCCCTACGTCTCACCCGCCGGACGGATCACCACCTGCGCGGCTCCTCACCTGCCCTCCTACGTCGTGGACGGCGGATACCTGGACAACAGCGGCTCCCTGTCGGCCACCGACGCCTACCTCGCGGTGAAGCCGCTCGTCGAGGCCCACAACGCCCGGCTGGCCGCCTGCGAGGGCGAGTGCCCCGGCGACGACCCGCTGCGGCCGCGCCGGGCGATCCGCCCCGTCTTCCTCCAGATCGACAACGGGTACCCGAGCTCGGCGAGGATCGAGACCGGCGGCAGACCCCAGGAGCTGCTCATCCCGCCGAAGGCCCGGCTGGCCGTCGCGGGCGGGGTCGAGAAGGCCGCGCGGCAGCGGTCCTTCACCGTGTTCGGCCCGACCGCCTACCTCCGGGTCTCCAACGCCCCGCATCCCGGGGTCCAGGCTCCGCTCGGCTGGGCGCTCTCGGACACGGCACGCGACGAGCTGTGCCAGGAGCTCGCCGAGGTCAACGGGTCCGACCCCGACCGGCCGCGCCCCGGCCAGTCGCTCGCCGACGTCGCCAAGCTCATGGGGGTGCCGCCCCCGGAGCCGGCGACCTGTTGACCACCGGCGGCCCGGACGGCACGGATCACGGGTGATCACCCGGTCCACGGTCCGGACCACGGATGATCACCCCGTCTATGGTGTGGCGGTGGCCGACGGTCGGGACATGAGCAGGACCGCGCCCCTGGAGTGGTTCGCCGGGAGACTGCGGGAGTGCCGCCGCCGGGCGGGAAGCCCGTCGCTGCGGGCCCTGGAGGAGCTGACGCAGCAGCTCGGCCGCCGGTACGGACGCACCTCGATCAGCGACGTGCTCGCCGCCAAGAGCCGGCCCGAGTGGGAGTTCGTCGAGTCCTTCGTCCGCGCCTGCGCCCTGTTCGCCGACGCGTCGCCGACCGACCTCCAGCGCCTGGACCTGGACCGGTGGCGGCAGGCACACCGGCGGCTGCTCGGCGAGCTCGCGTACTGGCGAGCCGGCCGGCGGATGGCGAGCCACGCGGCGGCGGAACTGCGATCGACGCTGCCCGCGGACGTGACCCCCTTCGTCGGGCGCGCCGAGCAGCTCCGGACGATCACCCGGGCGATCACCGGGCAGGCGACGTCCGGCGGTGGGGCGGTGAGCATCCACGCCATCGACGGGATGCCCGGCGTCGGCAAGACGGCGCTGGCCGTCCACGTCGCCCACCGGGTGCGGAACCAGTTCCCCGACGGCCAGTGGTTCGTCGACCTGCATGCCCACACCCCCGGCCTGGACCCGGTCCGCCCCGCCGACGCGCTGACCACCCTCCTGCTCGGTGACGGCGCTGACCCCGGGGCCCTGCCGGCCGACCTCGACGCCCGGGTGGCGATGTGGCGGGATCGGACGGCCGACAAACGCGCCCTGCTGATCCTGGACAACGCCGTGAGCAGCGCCCAGGTGGAACCGCTGCTCCCCGCCGGTCCGGGATGGCTCGTGCTGGTGACGAGCAGGCGCCATCTCGGCGACCTCCCCGCAGGGACTGTCCCGGTCCCGCTCGACGTGCTGCCACCCGACCAGGCGGAACGGATGTTCACCACGCAGGCGCCGGGGGCAGCGGGTGACCCCGCGGCGGTGGCGGAGCTGGTGGCGCTGTGCGGGTACCTCCCCCTTGCCGTCTCGCTGTTGGCCCGCCTGTCCGCGACGCACCCCACCTGGACCCTCGGTGACCTGATCGCGGAGACCCGGGCCCGGCTGCTCACGGCGACGGCGGAGAGCAGCAGCGTCGCCGCCGCGTTCGACCTGTCGTACCGCGCGCTGTCCCCCGGGCGACAGCGCGCGTTCCGGCACCTCGCCCTCCACCCCGGCACCGAGTTCGACCCTCCCGCCGCGGCCGCGTTGCTCGGCGTGCCCCTCGTCGAGGCGACCGGGCACCTCGACGCCCTGCACGGCGATCACCTGCTCGTCGAGCGCGGCTACCGGCGCTACTCCCTGCACGACCTCCTCCGCAGCTACGCCGGCGACCTCGTGGCCACCGAGGTGGCGGCGGACACCGAGCGGGCGGTGGACCGCCTGTTCGACCACTACCAGCACGCCGCCGCCCTGGCCAGCGCCCACATGGCCCGGCAGGCCCGTCCCGCCTGCTCGGTGTGCCCGGCGCCGGCTCCGGTCGCCCCGTGGGACGCGGTTCCGGAGCCGGTCGGGGTCGAGGCCGGTCCGGTCACCGGAGGCCCCGCCGATGCCGGTGTCGACGTCGCCGGAGCCCTCACCTGGGCACGCACCGAGCGGCACAACCTCCTCGCCTGCCTCGCCCGTGCGGCGGACCCGCGCCGGGTGGTCGCCCTGACCGCCGGGCTCGCCGAGCTGCTGCGCCGGGACGGACCGTGGGCGGACGCCGTCGCCCTGCACACCGCGGCGGCCACCGCCGCCAGGGCTCTCGGCGACGACCTGGCGAGGGCCAACGCACTGACGGACCTCGGGACCGTGCAGCGCATGAAGGGGGACTACCCGGAGGCCGCGCGCGCCCTCGACGAGGCGCTGGACCTCTACCGCACCGCGGGTGACCGGCTCGGCCGGGCGAACGCCCTCACCTACCTCGCCGACGTCCACCGGATGACCGGTGACCACGCGCGGGCGATCCCGCTCCTGGACGAGGCGTTGGCCGACTTCCGCGCCGCCGGCGACCGGCTGGGGCAGGCCGATGCCCTCACCTACCTCGGCATCGTCCGGCACTACACCGGGGAGTACCCGCATGCCGAGGAGGCCCTCGACCGGGCGCTGGACCTCTACCGGGACCTCGGCGACCGCCGGGGGCAGGCCAACGCCCTGGCCTTCCTCGGCAAGGTGCGGACGAGGCGAGGGGACGGCACCGGAGCCCTCGACGCCTGCCTGGAGGCGCTGGACCTCTACCGCTCCCTGGACAGCAGGCTCGGCCAGGCCAACATGCTCTGCGACCTCAGCGTCCTCCGGCGGACGACCGGTGACCTCGCGGGGGCCGTCCAGGCGTCCACAACGGCACTGGACCTGTACGTCGGCCTCGCCGTCCGCGGGGGCGAGACGGAGGCCCACAACGAGCTCGGGGTGGTGCACCGGCTCGGTGGTGACCTCTCCCGGGCTCGCGCCCACCACCACCGCGCCCTGCTCCTGGCCCGGGAGGCCGGCCGGCCGTGGGACGAGGCCACCGCCCTCGCCGGGCTCGGCCGGTGCGCCCTCGCCTCCGGGGACACCCAGGACGCCGCCACCCGGCTGGGCCAGGCCCTGGACCTCTTCCGGCGCATCGGCGCGGCTGATGCCGCGGGCGTCGAGGCGGAGCTCGCCGGCCTGGTCTCCGACTGATCCCCCCGGCCACCCGGGTCACGCAGGCGGCTGCTCCGGGACCTCGACGCTCCGCGCTCCGGTGGAGACGTCGCGGAGCAGGCGCCGCAGCGGCACGCCGAGCCCGTAGGTGGAGATCCGGCGCTTCGGGGTGACCCGGACGAAGCAGGTCCCCGGCGCGTTCTCGGCCCCGAACGACGTGATCCTCTTCAACCGCCCCGCCCGGCGGAGCTCGACGATGTGCGGGTCGTCCCAGGCCAGGACCGCGGCGGTGCCCTGGAACTGCACGGCCATCGGGGGTCCCATCGGGTACTTGCGCACCGGGATGCACACGGCGACGTCAGAGTTCTCCCTGACGTTGCGCACCTTGACCGTGTTCTCGCCGACCAGGAAGTACAGCGACAGGTCGACGGCGGCGTACACCACGCCGACCGCGTGCGGCCGGTTCCTGGCGGACGACGTCGCCAGCACGCAGAAGGACTGCTTGGCGACGGCCCTCCGCGCGATCTCCAACTGGCGGGCAGGATCGAAGTCGGGACGATCGGGGGTCGCGGACATCACGTCTCCGTAGATTGGTGAGCGGCCCGGGAGGGCGGCGCCGGTCGGCGGGCGGTGCCCGGACGGACGCGCCCGCCGATCCCAGCCTCCCGCTCCGACACGGTCTCCGCCACCACCTTCCGAACACCCGCAGGGAGGCGTCGACGAGGATCGGGCCATGACCCGCCCCGTCCTCCTCGTCACCGGCGCCTCCTCCGGGATCGGCGCAGCCACCGCCAGGGCAGCGGCCGACCGCGGCTGGCGGCTGGTCCTCGTCGCCCGCACCGGCCCTGCCCTCGAAGCCCTCGCCGCCGAGCTCGGCGGCCGTGACGTCGCCGTCAGCGCACCCTGCGACGTCGGTGACTGGGACCAGGTGCGGGTCCTGCCCGAGGTGGCGGTGGCCGCGTTCGGGCGGCTGGACGCCGTGTTCGCCAACGCGGCCGCCGTCGTCGCCACCTCGTTCCGGCACGGCACCGGCACCCCGGAGCAGTGGCGGGAGCTCGTGCTCACCAACGTCTACGGCACCGCGATCACCGTCAGGGCCACCCTGCCCGCGTTGATCGCCGCCCGCGGTCACCTGCTGCTCACCGGTTCCGTCGCCGGGCAGGTCACCGTCCCGGGACAGCTCTACTCCGTGACCAAGTGGGCCGTGACGGCGCTGGCCAGGTCCCTGCGGGCCGAGCTGGTCACGACCGGGGTGCGCACCACCCTGATCGCCCCTGGGCTCACCGACTCCGGAGTGGTGTCCCCGGATCGGGCCGCGGACCCCATGCTCCGCCCGGACGACGTCGCCCGGGCCGTCCTCTACGCCCTCGACCAGCCGCCGGAGGTGGACGTCAACGAGATCGTGATCCGCCCGACCGGCCAGGACCAGCACCGCTGAGCACGCGTCACCCGTCCCGCCTCCCGGACCCGGACTCCGACCAGGGGGTGAGCCGGGTCAGACCCTGCGACGACGCGGCGGGACCGCGATCCGGTCGAGCGTGGGGTGAGAGACCGACGTCAGCGGAGGGAACCGAGATGCGCACGCCCCACCGGACCGGGAGCCCGACGGACGCCGCGGCGCCCCCCTCGTCGCCGAGGCTGGTCCTCGGCTGGATCGCGGTGGTCGGCACGCTGCCGTACCTCGTCCTCAAGGTGATGTGGGTGCTCGGCAGCGACGTCGGGCTGACGACGACGGGCGTCCGCGACGATCCGACGCTCGAGGTCGCGAACTGGGCGACCCTGGGCATGGAGGTCGTCGCCGTCGCGCTGGCCATGGCGCTGACCTACCGCTGGGGGATGCGGCTGCCCGCCTGGCTGGTCGTCTTCCCGATCTGGGTCGCGACCGGCCTGCTCGCCCCGCGGTGCCTGTACGCGGTGGTGCTGGCGCCCGTGTCACTGGGGAGCGGGGAGGGCCACTCGTCGTCGGCGATGGACCAGCTCGAGGGCTGGGTCTACCCGGTGGTCTCGCTGTCCTTCGCCGTGCAGGGAGTCGCACTCGCCGTCGCCTTCACCCTCTACTGCCGCACCCGATGGGGGAGGCTGCTGGGCGACCGGGTCGAGGCGGTCCCGCAGGGGGCGACCGAGGGTCTCCAGGCCGTGCTGGCCGGGGGTGCCGCCGGCTTCGCCGCGGTGCTGTGCCTGCTGTCCGGGACCGCGGTGGTCGTCGCGGCGGACGGCGACCGGGCGAAGGTCGCCGCGGAGGCGGCGCTGTCGCTGGTGTGGATCCTCACCGCGATCGTCGGCACCTTCATGATCACCCGACGCTTCGGGGTGCGGACCCGGCTCTGGTACCCGGTGACGCTGGTGTGGTTCGGGAGCGGGGCGATGGTCTGGTGGGGGATCTTCTCCGTCCTCAACGCCCTGGCCGACACCGTGCTCGCGGACGCGTGGATGCCGGTGGCGCACGAGGTGGCACGGTTCGGCGGGGTCTGCGTCGGTCTCGTGCTGGCGCTCGTCGCCGCGGTGGCCGTCGTCGAGCGGGAGCGGCTGTCCACAGGGGCGCGGTGACGAGGCGGGACGCTCCCCCCCGTCGATCGCTCGCAGCACCGTTGCTCCCATTTACCCCATTACGGGGACCGGGGGCCCGGCCCGGTGCCACACTCGGCCCGTGCTCGATCCGGTGGAGAGGGACGCCGTGTTCCGCCACGCCCTCGATCACTTCCCCGCGCTCGGCGAGGATACGGCCGAGGGGCTCGACGACCTGCCCTTCCTGGACCACCGGCGGGCCAGGGCCTGGTACCGGCCACCGGCCGACGGGTCGCGGTGCTTCTCCTCGACCGGGACCTCCGGACACCCCAAGCGGCTGGCCTGGGCACCCGAGGAGGACGCCTGGTACGTCGGTGAGAAGCAGGCCCTGTTCGGCCCGTGGCTGGCCGGGCTGTCCCGGGCGTTCGTCTCGCTGGCCGTCGGGCACAACGCCGGCTCGGCCCGACAGGTGCTGGAGGGCCTGGGGCTGGAGGTGCACGACGCCGGGCTGTCCCCGCTGGACGAGCAGTGTTCGGCAATCGCAGCCCGGGAACCGGAGGTGCTGTACTGCTCGCCGTCCATCCTGGCCCGGCTGGTCGACCGGCTACGCGACCGGTCGGGCGCCCCGCGGGAAGGCGGCCGACCGGGCTCGATCCGGCGGGTGATCACCAACGGCGAGGTCCTGTTCCCGTCCGTCCGGGCCAGGGCACAGGAGTTCTTCGGGATCGGCGCGGCCCACCTGATGGACACCTACGGCTCGACCGAGATCGGGACCATCGCCACCACCTGCCCCGCCTGCGGCGCCTACCACTTCCTCGACGGGCTGTACCCGGAGCCGGTCCCACCGGAGGTCGCCCTCCCCTCGGCGCCGGCGGACGGGCCCGACGCGGTGGTCCTCGCGGTCAGCTCGGTCAAGCGCACCAGCTTCCCGGTCGTCCGCCTCGTCACCTACGACGTGGTGCAGGGCCTGCGCCGCCAGGTGTGCGGTGGGGTGAGCCGCTTCACCATGGACCGGGTCCTCGGGCGCTGCGACGACCTGCTCAACTACGGCGAGCTGTTCTCGTCCTTCGAGCTGGCTGACCTGATCCGGCGCCGGTTCCCGGTGGCCCGCTGGTACGCCTTCAACCCCCGCAACGACCTCGCGCTCGTGATCGAGGGGGTCGAGCCGCCGGACTTCCGCGACCTGCTGCGGGACAGGTTCCCCCTGCACAGCCGGCTGAGCGACCTCGGCCTCGTCGACGAACCCCGGATCCGGTTCGTTCGGGACTTCGACGCGTTCGCGGCCAGGGCCGGGCTCGCGGCCACCGTCGAGGGGAAGGAGCCACGCCACGTCCTGACGGTGACTCCCGACCCGTCGTGGTTCGACGAGGAGGTCCCGTGAACCGCGACCGACCGCGCATCGCGCGACTCCCGGCCGGTGAGCTCCACGCCGTCGGCGCCACCGGCCTGGAGACCGCCTCGATGGTCCGCTACCTGGTCGAGGGCGGGCGGGAGGACATCGTCCTGCACGACCTGAGCGCCGATGTCGAGGCAGCCTTCCACGCAGCGCACCGCCTCCAGCCGGCCGACCACCGGGACCGCTCGTGGGCGGCCCTCACCCGCTGCCGTGACCTGCGCACCGGCGCGGAACACCTGGCCGGGGTCGGGTCGGCCGCGGCGATCCTGGTCCCGGTGTCCTGGTTCCTCCATCCGGCGAACGACCGGCTCCGCGCGATGCGGGACCGCTTCGTCACCTACCCCGACGCCTGCTTCGACCTGTGGCCCGGCCCGGTGGCCGGGATCTCCGGCTCCGTCGGGAAGACGACGACCGCCCGCTTCACCGCCGCGCTGGCCGGCAGCGTCTTCTGCGGGAACGACCGGGAGGCGTTCTCCGACCTCGGCGCGCTGGCCCGGCAGCCGGCGGAGCGGCTGATGGCCTTCGAGGCGTCGAACCGCCACCTGTGGAACGGCTGGGACCGGGTCCTCGACGTCGGCGTGCTGACCGGGATCGCCCTGAACCACGAGCCCGATCACGGGTCCTTCGCCGCGTACCGGGAGGCCAAGTACTCCCTGGCCGACCGGTGCCACAGCTTCGTCCTGCACGCGGGCATCGCCCGCGCCTACCCCGACGCCGCCGGTGCCGCCGCGAGGGGGGCCTCCTACGGCAGCGGTGGTGACTGGCACCTCGCCGGCGACACCGGGCACGGCCCGGGCGGACGCACCTTCGCCCTCCCCGGAGCCGCGGATCTGCCGGGCCCCGACCGGGACGACGCCCTGGCCGCCGCCGTCGCCGCCCTGCTGTGCGGCGTCCCCGCTGCCGAGATCGAGGCCAGGTCGCGGGCCCTGGCGGACGCGGCGCCCCGGTACCGGCGGACGGCCCGCCGGCTGGCCGGCCGCCTCGTCGTCAACGACTCCGCCTCCTGCATGCCGGCGTCGACGGCGGCACTGGTGGGCGCCATGGCCGAGCGCTTCGTCCTCATCTGCGGCGGCGACCGCCAGCGGTACCGCCCCGGCGAGTTCGACGCGCTGGCGGCGGCGGTGGCGGCCAGTCCGCACGCCGCCCTGGTCTGCACCACCGGACCCATGGCCGGTCACCTCGAACGGGCCCTGTGCGCCGCGGGATTCGACGCCCTGGCCCGGTGCACGGGCATCCCGGACGCCGTCGACCGGGCCCTCGGCGTCGCGGAGGCCGCAGTGGTGTTCTCGCCGGGCTGCGGCACCGGCTCGCTGTTCCTCGACAAGTACGAACGGGGGGAGTCGTTCGATGATGCGGTCTCGGCCAGGACCTCCGGTGTCCCGGAGGCCGACGGCGCGGTGGTACCCGACGGTGAAGCGGCTCCTTGACCTCACGGTCGCCGTGCTCCTGCTGGGTCCGACGCTGGGGGTGCTCGGCGTTGCCGCCCTGGGGTCGCTGGCGTTCCAGGGGCCACCGGTGCTGTTCACCCAGCGGCGGATCGGCAGGTACGGCAGGCCGTTCATGCTGGTGAAGCTGCGCACCATGACGATGACCGACGGCGGGGACGGGCGGGCCTACCGCGAGCGGCATCGGGTGACCCGGTACGGCCGGGTGCTCAGACGGCTGCGGCTGGACGAGGCGCCCCAGCTCCTGCACGTACTCACCGGGGCGATGAGCCTCGTCGGGCCGAGGCCGCTGCTGGCGACACACCTCGCCCTGGTCGGCGGCGGGGGGAACCGGCACGCCGTCCGGCCGGGGCTCACCTGCTCCGCGCAGCTCGAGCTGGCCGCGACGGGATACCTGGACAGGCACCGCCAGCTCGACCTGGACGAGGAGTACCTGCTCCGGATGAGCCTGCGGACCGACCTGGCGATCCTCCTGCGGACGGTGACCGCGGTCCTCTCCCCGCGACGACACCCCGCTCCACCGACCCCGCGCCGGTCCGGATGCGAGAACCCGGCGACCGGGAGCACCGGGGCCCACGGAACGGGGACGGGGCTGGACCGGACCGGCCCGCCGACCCCGCTGGTGACGGTCCTGACCCTGGTGGACGGGATCGAGCGCCGGATCCGGCTGAAGCTGGAGGGGGCCAACCCCGGGGGCTCGGTGAAGCACCGCACCGCGCGGAGCCTCATCGCCTCGCTCCCCGCGGCGCGGCTGGACGAGCCGGACGCGACCCTGGTGGAGTCGACGTCCGGCAACCTCGGGGTGGCCCTCGCCATGCTGGCGCGGGAGCGCTCGGTGCGGTTCGTCGCGGTCGTGGACCCCACCATCACCGCCGAGCTGAGGGCCGCGCTGCAGTCGTTCGGGGCCGAGGTGCGGCAGATCGAGCGTGCCGGCCCCGACGGCGGGTACCTCGGTGCCCGGCTGCTGGCCGTCCGCGCCCTCCTCGCGACCTCCCCCCAGATCATGTGGACCGACCAGTACACGAACCCGGCGAACCCCCTGGTGCACTACCGGGAGACCGGGCCGGAGCTGCTCGGCCAGGCGGGCAGGGGCCCACAGGCCCTGTTCGCGGCCGTCTCCACCGGCGGCACCTTCGCGGGGCTGGCCCGTTTCTTCCGCGAGACGTGCCCGTGGGTCGAACTGGTCGCCGTCGATGTGGTCGGGTCCGTCGCCGTCGGCGGTGACGGGCCGGGGCCCCGGTACCTGTCGGGCATCGGCTCCGGCAGGGTGTCCTCCTTCGTGACGGCCTGGCACCGCGACCTCGACGTGCACGTGCCGGAGTGGGAGGCGGTCCGGTGGTGCCGCGCCCTGCTGGGGGCGACGGGCCTCCGGCTCGGCGCGTCCAGCGGTGCCGTGCTCGCGGCCTGCCTGCGCCGGATGGCCGCGCGCCCGGACCTCACCGACGCGATCTGTGTCTGCCCCGACTTCGGTGACTCCTACCTGACCACCGTCTACGACGACTCGTGGGTGTCGGCGCGCGGCTGGCTCGCCCGCCTGGCCGGGGACCCGGGCGTCGGGGTCCGGTTCCTCGGGAGGGTGGCGACCCGATGATGTTCCTCGGCGCCGCGGACGTCGCGACGTGCCTGTCCGGCCTGGACCCGGTCGCGGAGGTGCGGCACGCCTTCGCGCTGCGGGCGGCGGGCCGGACGGTGCTGCCGATGGAGTACGGCCTGCGGTGGACGACGCCCTCCGGTGCCAGGGCCCGCAGCCTCGGCCTGCCGGCCCTCCTGGACGGCGCCGAGCCGACCGCGGGCGTGAAGATCATCAACGCGGGGTACGCCAACGTCGCCAGCGGGCTCCCCCGGGCCTCGGGGCTGGTGCTGCTGTTCGACCCGGAGACCGCGCGGGTCCGCTGCCTGATGGACGCGGCGAGGATCTCGGCCGTCCGCACCGCCGCGGTCAGCGGGCTTGCCGAGGAGCTGCTCCGCGGGAGCAGGCCGGCCGGGCGTCTCACCGTCGTCGGTGCCGGTCCCCTCGCGGCGGCCCACCTGTCGGTACTCCTGCCCCGGCTGCCGGGCCTCCGCCGGGTCGACGTGCTGGACCTCGATCCGGCCAGGGCGAGAGCCCTCGCCGGTCGGTTCGCGGCCGATCCCGTCACTGCGGGGATCACGGTCGAGGGCGGCCCGGTGTCCATGGACGCCGTGGCCGCCGGCGACATCGTGGTGACGGTGACCACGACCGAGACGCCCTACCTGGAACGGGACGACGTCCGGCCGGGGGCGCTGGTCGTCAACGTGTCCCTCGACGACGTCGGCCACAGCCTGATGCTCGGCGCCGACGTGCTGGTCGTCGACGACTGGGGACTCGTCGCCGACGACCAGCACCGGCTGCTCGGCAGGCTCCATCGCGAGGGGCTGGTGACCGGTCCCCACGATCCACCGGTCGACGGCGCCAGGCGGGTCGACGCCGAGCTCGCCGATCTGGTGGCCGGGACGGCGCCGGGCCGGAGGCACGACGGCGAGATCGTGGTCGTCAACCCGTTCGGGATGGCGATCGGTGACCTGGCCCTGGCCGCGGCGGTCGAGCACAGGGCCGCCGAGCTCGGGCTCGGCGTGGCCCTCCCCGACCCGGACGACCCCGGGTGGTGACCGTCGGCGGCGCGGGCTTGTCACCGGGCCGAGCGGCCCGACAAGCTGACGAGGTGAGTCCTCCCGATCCGGCGGGCGACGCCGGAGACCCACGGAGCCAGGCCGGCCCCAACCCGCAGCACCTGCTGAGGACCCTGCTCGGTGAGTACCTCGACTCCGCCGAGGCGGACCTCCCCTCGGCGGCGGTGGTCGCGATGCTGCGGGAGTTCGACGTCAGCGAGTCCAGCGCCCGTGCTGCGTTGTCCCGGCTCACCCGGCGTGGTCTGATCGCCGTCCGGGGGTCCGAGCGGCCGCCGGTCTACCACCTCACCTCGCAGACGATCGCCAGGCACCGCTCCACGATGCACCGTTTTCTGAGCTTCGGCGCTCAGCCGCCGCAATGGACCGGCGACTGGGTGGCCGTGTCCTTCTCACTCCCCGAGGCCCGGCAGGCACAACGGCACGGCATCCGCACGATGCTGGGCTCGCTGCGGTTCGTGCGGCTGTACGACGGCGTGTGGATCCGCCCCGGTGACGACTCCGGGGAGGCGACGCGGGCCCTGCACGAGCTGCTGCACACGGTCCGGTGCGCTCGATGGTCGGTGATGCACGTCCGGTTCGACGACGAGGCCGGCCCGCACGGGCCGACCGCTGCCTACGATCTCGCCGGTCTGGCGTCGGCCTACCGATCCTTCATCGATCGGTACTCCGACCTTCGGGAGCGGGTGCGTGCCGGAGCGGTCGACGCACCGCGAGCACTGATAGCGCGCACCTCCGTCATGGACTCCTGGCGGAGGTTCCCGGACACCGACCCCGACCTCCCCGAGCACCTCCTGCCGGCTCGGTGGCCTCGCCCAGCCGCCAGGGAACTCTTCCTGGAGATCCACTCGGCGCTCGGCCCCCTGGCCGAGGCCCGCCTCGTCGAAGTCACCGCACCGTACTGGCCGGCCGCCCCGTCGTGGATCACCCACTTCCGGGCGGCCGAGGATCCCGCACTCCCCCCCGCCGGCGGACGCGACTGAGGAGGCTCCGCCGAGGGGCTGCCCGCCGTCGGCCCCCGCACGGCGGGGACCCGCCGGTCCCGGGACGCCGCCGCAGCTGTCACAGCCGCTCGGCGGCGTCCCGTGTCCCCTCCCGGCCGGACCGCTCGAAAACCTTTCACAGCATGAGGTCTCGAAAATGTTTCATCGCGTCATCTCGAAAACCTTTCACGGCAGACACTGAAGCATTTTACGGATGCTCTTGACAGTTATTTGGACTGTAGTAATAGTAACTGCACACAGTTCTCGGGGGCACCGCGCGCTCGATGCCGGCGCCCCTGGCAACCCGATGGTCCGAGCCATCGGCCAGCAGGGAGGTCGACCTCGGACCGCGCCGATAACACTGCCAGGGAATACCACCCCGACGAGAGCGCCGACCCGGGACCCCGGAGGATTCAATGAGAAAGCGGTCAGTCATCGGTGCAGCACTGGCTGCCATGGTCGTGTCCACCGGCGCGGTGACGGCGCCTCTCATCGTGACACCGGCGAATGCGGCGACCGGCGGTTCGGGTCCGTATCCGGCCGACTACGAAACCTCGAGCGGACTGTCCAACCACACCATCTACCGGCCCAACACCCTCCCGTCCGAGAAACTGCCGATCTTCGTGTGGGGCAACGGCGGTTGTTCCGGCAACGGGTTGTCGCAGCAGAACTTCCTGCGGGAGATCGCCTCGCACGGGTTCCTGGCCATCGCCAACGGCGCCCCGAACGGCTCCGGCTCGACGTCCTCGCAGATGCACACCCAGTCGATCGACTGGGCCGTCTCGGAGAACTCGCGGCAGGGGAGCAAGTACTACGGCAAGCTCGACACCAGCAAGATCGCTGTCGCCGGCTGGTCCTGCGGAGGCCTGGAGGCCTACGCGGTCTCCAACGACTCGCGCGTCACCACGACCGGGATCTTCAGCAGCGGGCTGCTCAACGACTCCGACGACTACCAGCTCAAGCGGCTGACGAAACCGATCGCCTACTTCATCGGCGGGTCCAGCGACATCGCCTACCCGAACGCCATGGACGACTGGGGCAAGCTGCCGTCGGGACTGCCGGCGTGGATGGGCAACCTCAACGTCGGGCACGGCGGGACGTACGACCAGACCAACGGCGGCGAGTTCGGCCGGGTCGCGGTGCTCTACCTCAAGTGGCGCCTCAAGGGCGACACGTCAGCCGGCACCAACTTCGTCGGCAGCAACTGCGGTCTGTGCCGCACCTGGCAGGTCCAGCAGAAGAACCTCACGCTGGACGGCAGCACCTCGAGCACGACGAGTTCGAGCACGACGCGCACCACCACGACGACGAGCACGGGTACGACGCCGGGTTCGGGGGCTGGGCAGTTGGTGACGCCGGCGGGCAAGTGTCTGGACGTCAGCGGGACCGGCAACGGTTCCTCGGCGCGGATCAACACCTGCGGTGACAGCTCCGGGCAGGTGTGGGAGTTCGCCTCGGACGGCACCCTGC
>JAAYAH010000187.1 GCA_012719445.1 Actinomycetales bacterium
CAGCGGCACCGTGACCGTCACCAACGCCGCCTACAACGGTCGCCTCGGCGCCGGACAGACCACCAACTTCGGCTTCGTCGGCACCGGCACCGGAGCCGGAGCCACCGTCACCTGCACCGCCACCTGATCCGCCCCACCCGCGCACGGCGCGCCGTCCACCCGCCCCACCCGCGCACGGCGCGCCGTCCGCACCCTCTGCGCACCGCCGACCGGTGGCGAAACGGGCTCATTTCACGGATTTGAGCCCACTTAGCCACCGGTCGGCGGGGGACGGCGGGATGCCGACGGGGGGGACGCCGACGGGGGGTGATCGGACCTCGAGGTCCGATCACCCCCTGCGAGGCGGCGGTCACCTCCCCCGTGAGAGACCGATCACCTTCTCGCCGGTCGCCCTCGGCAGTTCGTGGTGTGCCCTGCCGAGATCACAGCCCTCGGACGACGATCACTCGCCCGGGGAGATCCAGCGCATACCGGACGCGCTGTCGCATTGGTAGACGCCACAGGCCGGCCGATCGTTGCCATGACTCCGGCACCAGTTCGGTGCGACATCGCCGTGGGACCCGGCGGAGAACACCCGACGGCACCCGGCACGGAGGGCAGACCATGGTCACGCAGGAACCCGCCCACCCCGGCGATGGCGCGGAAGCCCTCCCGCCCTGGTAATGGCTGGAGTCCTGCCCGGCCCTGCCCCTAGCGTCAGGACATGAGTCGCGATCTCTCCGGTGGGGACAGTGCGGACGACGCGCGGCGCGCGGCCGTACTACGGGCGTTCGTCCGTGAGGACGGCAGCCTCCGCTCGATCCCCGCACGGCAGCACAAGAAGGTGATCGTCCTGGAGCACCTGGTCCGGCTGTTCACCCCTGGGGTGCGCTACCCCGAGACCGAGGTCAACCGGATCCTCCGCCCCTGCCACGCCGACGTCGCCGCGCTGCGCCGTTATCTGGTCCAGGAAGGTCTCCTGGACCGGGAGGCCGGCGTCTACTGGCGCCCGCCGGCAACGGGGCAGTAGCCGGTGGACGCCTGGGTCACACCTGAGGACATCTCCCGGGCGAGGGACCGGTTCGAGCGCGCCCTCGGCTGGACACGCCCGGCGGCCTTCGGGGTCGGCTGGGTCGGGGTGGACGGTGCTCCGGTGGGCGAGGGACCAGGGATCACGTTCGCCCGGGTGGAGGTCGGTGAGCACCTGCTGCCCGGCGTCGTCCTCGCGACGGTGGTCGGCCACCGGCACGGTTCCCGCTCCTACCCGATGCCCCGGTCCGATCTGGAGCTGGCGATCGACCTGCTGACGCCAGCCGAGGCCTGCACGGCGTACGACCATCCGAACCTGCGCGCCTGGCGTGAGTTGCACGCGAGCACGGCCCCTGAGCGCCAGGTGGTCGCGGTCTTCGCCGCCGAGCTCGACGGGATCTCGACGGACCCGTACCTGACCCGGCTGCTGGAGATCGCGGCGGCGCGGCGGCCGACGTCCTGAGCCTGGCCGATGAGCCGCCCCGCCGGGTCGCACCACTCGGAGCCGAGCGGACCGTTCCCGTTATGGGCGGTGTCGATGACCTGGTGCAGCGACGAGACGAGCCTCGTCCCGAGGCCCTTGGAGAAGTTGCCGACCCAGGTCTGGTAGGCGTTGAGGTCGGGGACGCCGCCGGCGCTGGCCCCTCCGCAATCCCGGTTGGGGATCATGTAGGCGACGAGCTTGGCGAACCCGCGCGGCGTTGTTCGCTGCCGTGACGTACGCCGGGACCTCGCTCTGCACCGTCCAGGGGTTGTCCACCGAGCTCCACTTCGCGGCGGGCTGACTCGCGATCCTGCTGGAGATCACGGAGGCGCGGTAGTCGGACTGGTTGGCCGCGACCCACTGGGCGACCTTGGTGGTGGGCTCGCGGTAGAGGGTCCCGCTCAGGCTTCCCGCGGTCGCCGACGGGGCGATGGTGAACACCCCGAGCGACGCCGCGCCCAGCACCACAGCAGCGGCCACGACCACCCGGGGGGGTCCGACCGCCTCCGCCACCCGGTCGCTCCCGACCACGGCTCCGCGACACCTCCGTATGGGGGTGCTCCTGTGGGGTGCTACTAGGGACTGTCAGAACACCGCCGGGCACAGCGGTGCCCGCGGCCAGCCGAACGCCGTGGAGATCCCGGCGAGCGCGCCCTCGTCGCCGACCTCGACCAGCCCCGCCCCGGCCAGCGCGTGGAGCGCCTGCCCGCCCAGGTACACCGCCCCCAACTCCCGCACGTCCAGCCGGAGCTGCGGGGCGTCGTCCGTCGACTCGCAGCTCGCGCCGTCCGGCCCGCCGACCAGCCGCCAGCGGCCCTGGTTCCACGGGCACATCGGGTCGGTGACGTCGAGCACCGCCTCCACCGGCGCCGCGTACCGGCGACCGGCGAGTGCGGCGGGGACGTCGACCACCCGGCACCACAGGTTGTGCCCGAGCTTCGGCTCGGCAGCGGGAACGTCGAGGAGGAGGTGCAGTAGCGGGTCGTCGGTTGCCAGCCGCGGCGTGGTGATCCGCGAGGTGAGATCGAGGTCCACCAGGCGCCCCCACAGCACCCGGTACGCGGCGAGATCGACGGCGACCGCCTCGACCACCTCCACCGTTCCGGCGTTCGGCCCGCCGGACCAGCGCCGGAACAGCGCATAGCCCCGGATCCGGCCGCCTTCCCCGGCGACGGTCAGCAGTCGTAGCACCTCGCCCCCCAGCCGGTGCCGCCACCGCGGGTCGGCAAGGACCTCCCGACGCAGGCCGGTGGTCGGCCGGTCAACCCACCCGGGGCGTCCCACCCGAGCCACGGTGTAGCACTCGTACAGGAGTTCGGCATGGCGCTCGGCGTCGGCTCGCTCGAAGCTGACGGTGAGCCCCTCCGTGCCGGCGACGTCGCGCAATCCGACCCCGCGGCCGAGGGCGAGCTGAAGCTCGGTCGCCGCCATCCCGTAGCCGTACCGGCCGTAGATGCCGGCCTCCGAGGCGAACAGCAGCGACAACGGTTCGACACCACGGTCGTGCACCTCGTGCAGGTGATGGCGGAGCATCGCCGTCGCGACACCCCTGCGACGGTCCCTCGGGTGCACGCCGACCCAGCTCACCCCCGCTGCCGGCAGGGTGGCTCCGGGCACCGGGACGTCGAAGGAGTGCGTGGTGTTGACCCCGGCCAGCCGCCATGGATCGTCCAGCCAGGCCCCGAAAGTCCTCTCCCACGAGATCGAATCGAAGGGGGACCACTCGCCGGCGTCGACGACGGTGAACCCGAACGCCCACTGGAGGAGATCCTCGACAGCGGGTGCGTCGGCTGCGGACAACGGCAGGATCTTCGGCGCGGCAACGTCCATACCACCGACCCTGTCAGGTCCGTTCCGGTCAGGTCTATCGAGTACTGCCCGACCGGCGACCGTCAGGTGACGCCGGTCCCCGGCCCGGTACCAGCAGCCCCGACTCGTAGGCGACGACGACCGCCTGGGCGCGGTCCCGCAGCCCCAGCTTGGCCAGAACCCGACTGACGTGGGTCTTGACGGTCTGCTCGCTGACGACGAACCTCTCGGCGATCTCAGCGTTGGAGAGCCCCTGCCCCAGCTCGGTGAGCACCTCCAGCTCGCGAGGGGTCAACTCGGCCAGCTCCGGCGCCGGGACACAGGGACCTCGGGAGGCGAACTCGGCGACCAGCCTGCGGGTGACCGACGGGGCGAGAAGCGCATCCCCCGCCGCGACGACCCGCACCGCGTCGACGATCCGGTCCGCCGTGGCGTCCTTGAGCAGGAACCCGCTGGCCCCCGCCCTCAGCGCCGCGTAGACGTACTCGTCGAGGTCGAAGGTGGTCAGGACCAGCACCCGTGGTCGCCGTTCGCCGTCCCCCTCCGGCCCGACACGTTCCTCCTCCGTCCGTCCCGTGATCCGGCGGGTGGCCTCGATGCCGTCCATCCCCGGCATCCGGATGTCCATGACCACCACATCCGGGGCCAGCCGGCGAGCAGCCCGGACGGCCGCCGCGCCGTCAGCCGCCTCGCCGACGACCTCGCAATCCTGCTGGGCGTCGAGTAGCGCAGCGAACCCGACCCGGACGACGGGCTGATCGTCGACGACAAGGACCCGGATCACTCGGCCCCTCCCATCGGGAGACGGATCTCCACCCGGAACCCGCCGTCCGGAGTCGGCCCGGCGTCGACCGTCCCGCCGAGGCCGGCGGCCCGTTCCCGCATCCCGAGCAGCCCGAGGGCCGAGGGGTTCGCCGCCGGACGGACGGGCTCCGGCCGAACCGGGGGCTGGGTGTTGGTCACGACCACGTGCACCTCTCCGCCGGTCTCCACCAGCACGGCGATTTCCGATCCCGGCGCATGCCGGACGGCGTTGCTCAGGGACTCCTGGACCGCGCGGTAGACCACCAGCCCGGTCACTCCGTCGATCCGGTCCAGGTCGTCCGGCAGGTCGGCGTCGACGTGCACCCCGCACCGACGGACCTGGTCGACGAGCTGCGGGATCGATCTCGCGTGCGCGACCGGCGCGGTCTCGGGACCGGCGCCGTCCTCCCGCCGGAGCACCCCGAGGATGGCGCGGAGCTCGGCGAGGGCCCGGCGGGAGTCGTCGGCGATCTCGGCGAAGGCCCGGCCGGCCTCCGGGGACAGCCCTGGCACCGTGTAGGGAGCTGTCTCGGCCCGCACCGCCACCAGCGACACGTGATGGGCGACGACGTCGTGCAACTCCCGGGCCAGCCGCGAGCGCTCGGCGGCCAGGGAGACCCTGCTCTCCGCCCGCAGTTCGCTCTCCCTGGCCTGGCTCCGCTGCCGGGCAAGGGCCAGGCTCGAGGTGATGTACAGGGCCGTTGCCACGGCGACGAAGGGTAGCGTCAGGCCGAGCACGTCCTCCTTGTACAACGCCACCACCAGGTCGGTGAGGTTCGCCTTGACGAAGCGGACGGCCTCGATGAGCACGTCGAGGGCGGTGTCCGGCCGGGTGTACTCGTACCCCCAGGGAATCACCCTCGCGAGGTCGGGGCAGGTGAGCAGCAGCAGGAGAAGGGACACCGACAACCCGACCCCGGCACAGACCCCCCAGACGGGTGCCTGCCGGGTCACCGCGTACACGGTCACCGACAGCAGGACGGTCGAGATCTCCGAGCCCTCCGCGCCGTGCGACCCGTACATGCCGCCCAGCAGCATCTGGCAGCCGAGGACGACAGCGGCGGCGGGCAGCGGACGCCACGGGGTGGCCGCGGTCGCCGCGACGGACAGGACCGTCAGCACGATGACGAACACGGCTCGGACTCCCAGCCACGACGTCAGCCCGACGGGAAACCCGTCGGTCACGAGATGGGGCAGCTCGGTGGCCAGGACGAATGCGGACGCCGCGACGACCCCCGCGGTCTCGATCGCCCGCAGCCCCGGGGCGCGCCCGAAAAGGACGTGACGCACCGGCCAGACGTCTGCGGTCCACCTCGGCCGGGAGGCGGCGAGTCCCCAGGCCAGGAACGGGACGAGCGCCCCGACCAGCAGGACGGGGCTCGGCGGGGCCAGGTGGACCGCCCGCCAGCACGGGATCATGACCGTCGTGAACATCAGGCCCGAGGCGACGGTCGAAACGGCCCCCACCCCGGACAGTGCAAGCCCGGCCCGCCGGTCGAGTCGGGTCACCGCGTAGCAGCTCAGGACCCCCACGATCCAGGCCGACAGCGGTAGTTCCGGGTAGTACTCCTGTCCGAGGAGGTAATCCCACACCGGGGCGTAATCGTCGACACCAACGGGACGGTGTTCCGGGAAGTACTGCTTTTCGAGGAGGTACTCCATGGCCGGATAGGCCAGCATCGCGGTACCCGACATGACCGCCGCGACCCGTGGCCGCCTGATGACCACCACCAGGGCACCTGTGGCCACCAGGAGAGCGAGCAGACGGCCCGGATGGGTGACCGCGGTCCCCCACCGCTCCAGGTCGACGTCGCTGGTGTCGTGGATCCACGCGGGGCCGACCCCCACCAGGAACAGCAGAAAGGCGAGCAGGCCCAGCCGCACCGCGACCCGGACGGGGACCTGCCGGACGCCGATCACCCGGTTCCACGCCGGTCGCCACGGCAGCGCAACCGACCCGCCGCCGGTGCCGCTCGCGGATCCGGGTTCGGCCACGGGCTCGGGTTCGGCCACGGGCTCGGGCTCGATCACGGATTCGGGCTCGATCACGGATTCGGGTTCGGCCACGGATTCAGGCTCGGTCACGGGCTCGGGGACAGCAGAGGGCTCGCCGGCCTGGTGCCCCTGGCCGGGTGACGGCGTATCGATCGGACTCATGTCAGGGATCATGGTGGCGCCGGAGGCCCCGTGTCGTCACCCCGAGGTGCCGGATCGGGGTAACCCGCAGGGGTGATCCGGGCGGCCGGGTGCCCCGCCCGCGCCCCGCCGCCATCGCGCGAGGGCGGCGATATCGTTCGCTCCGACGCGGAGAACCGGCTCCGGCACGGAGAACCGGCATGAACAGCACCGGCTCCGGATCGCCTCGATGCCCGGGTCGGCGGAGGAGGTTCCCTTGGCGACGTACCACGGTGGCGGAGCCCACCCCGTCAGCGTGGTGCAGGTCGTCATCACACCGGAACTGGTGGTCCGGGCGTCGACGG
Source organism: Actinomycetales bacterium (assembly GCA_012719445.1). GTDB lineage: Bacteria > Actinomycetota > Actinomycetes > Actinomycetales > Kineosporiaceae > JAAYAH01. The sequence continues at coordinate 6,586 of JAAYAH010000187.1, forward strand.
CGCCACCGACCGACGGCTGATTATGCCTAGCGGCCGGACCGAGGCTGTCTACCCGACCGACCTCCCGGTGCGGGCCTGCCTCCCCGACCTCGCAGCAGCCCTCGACGCGGCCGGGAGCGCTGTCCTCGTCGCACCTCCCGGCAGCGGCAAGACGACCCTCGTCCCGTTGGCACTGGCCGGGATCCTTCCGCTGACCAGAATCCACCCGCTCACCGGGGGCCCGTCGGGTCCAGGTCTGGCCGGTCCAGGTCTGGCCGGGCCGCCGGGACGGATCGTCGTCGCCGAGCCCCGCCGGGTGGCCGCGCGGGCGGCTGCCCGCCGGATGGCCCAGCTGCTCGGCGAGACCGTCGGCGGCCGGATCGGGCTCACCGTACGCGGGGACCGCAGGGTCTCGGCGTCCACCGTCGTCGAGGTGGTCACCACCGGGGTACTGGTGCAGCGGCTGCAGCGGGACCCGGAGCTGCCGGGCGTCGGCACCGTCGTCCTCGACGAGTGCCACGAGCGCCACCTCGACGCCGACCTCGCCCTTGCCCTCACCGTCGACGCGCGGTCGGGCCTACGCCCGGATCTCCGTCTGCTCGCCACCTCGGCCACCCTGGACGCCGCGAGCGTCGCCGAGGCGCTCGGGAGCTGGGCCGACTGTCCCGCTCCCGTCGTCACGGCGTCCGGCGCCCTGCACCCGGTCGAGACCGTCTGGTGCCCGCCACCCCGACCGCTGCCCGCGCCACACGGCCTGCGCGTCGATCCCCGCGTCCTCGACCATGTCGCCAACACAACACACCGCGCGCTGCGCGAGCGGTCCGGGGATCTCCTGGTCTTCCTGCCCGGCGTCGCGGAGATCTCGGCCGTCGCCGGACGACTCGCCGACCTCGCCGACCTCGATGTGCTCCGCCTGCACGGCCGTCTGCCCGCCGCCGAACAGGACGCCGCCCTGCGACCCGGCCCGCGGCGGCGCGTGGTGCTCGCCAGTGCTGTCGCGGAGAGCAGCCTCACCGTGCCCGGGGTCCGGGTCGTCGTCGATGCCGGACTGTCCCGCGAGCCCCGCCAGGACCTCGGCCGCGGACTCGGCTCCCTGACCACCGTCCCGGTGTCACGGGCCGGGGCCGACCAGCGAGCGGGCAGAGCGGGGCGAGAGGCACCGGGGACCGTATACCGGTGCTGGTCGCAGGCGGACCACGCCCGGCTGCCCGCAGCGGCCCGTCCCGAGATCTCCTGCGCCGACCTCACCGGATTCGCTCTGGCCCTGGCCTGCTGGGGCGTCCCCGACGGCGCGGGCCTCGCCCTGCTGGACCGACCACCCGCAGCAGCGATGGAGGTCGCCGGGCAGACCCTGCACTGGCTTGGCGCGGTGGACGCCGACGGCCGGATCACCGCCCGCGGACGCGCCCTGGCCACGGTCGGTGTCCACCCTCGTCTCGCCAGGGCGCTGCTGGACGGCGCGGAACTGGTCGGGACGCAGCGGGCCGCCGAGGTGGTCGCCCTGCTGTCGGAGGACGGTCTCGCCGGCGGGGAGGACGACCTGACGGCGGTATGGCGAGCCCTGCGCCGGACGACCGACCGGGAGCGTGCCGCCCGGTGGCGGACGGAGGCCAGGCGGCTGCGCGCCGCCGTACCCACCCCGCAGACCCCGCAGACCCGCCGGACGCCGGGCGACGTCCCGCCCGACGACCTCGCGGCGGCGACCGTGATCGGGTTGGCCTTCCCCGAGCGGGTCGCCCGTGCGCGGGGCGCAGGATCGTCGACCTACCTCATGGCCCAGGGCACGGCAGCCGACCTCGCCCCCGGATCCCCGCTCGCCGGTACCGAGTGGCTCGCGATCGCCGTCGCCGATCGTTCCCCCGGACAGGCCAGTGCCCGGATCCGGCTGGCCGAGGCCCTCGACCGGGGCACCGCGATCCGGGCTGCGGAGGGCCTGCTCAGCACCGAGGACGAGATCGTCTGGCGGGACGGCGAGGTCGTGGCACGGCGGGTCGAACGTCTCGGGGCGGTGGTCCTTGCCGAGAACCGGCTGGTCGACCCGGCCCCCGGACGCGTCGCGGCGGCACTGGGCGAGGGACTGCGCCGGGACGGGCTCCGCCTGCTCACCTGGACCGACGCCGCAACGGCGCTGCGCAGGCGGCTCGCCTTCTGTCACGCCGTCCGTCCCGAACGCTGGCCGGACGTCGATGAGCAGGCGCTGCTGGAGTGTCTCGACTCCTGGCTCGGCCCCGACCTGCGCCGGGTGCACTCGCGGGCCGGACTCGCCGGGCTCGACGTGACCGCGGCCCTGCGTCGGCTGCTGCCCTGGCCCGAGGCGGCCCGGCTGGACGAGCTCGCCCCGGAACGGGTCCGGGTCCCGAGCGGATCGATGATCAGGATCGACTACGCCGACGCCGAGGCCCCGGTGCTGGCCGTGAAGCTCCAGGAGCTGTTCGGATGGTCGACTGCACCCCGAGTCGGCGCCACCGGGCCCGACCGCCACGACGGGGACGGCCACGACGCCTCGAACCAGCCGGCCGGGGTTCAGCTCGTGGTGCATCTGCTGTCTCCCGCGGGCCGTCCGGTCGCGGTGACCAGGGACCTCGCCTCGTTCTGGCGTACCGGATACCCGCAGGTACGGGCCGAACTCCGTGGCCGCTACCCGCGTCACCCCTGGCCGGAGGACCCGACGACGGCGACGGCGACCCGCAGGACGGCTCGGCGCGGCGGTCAGCGGACCTAGTCGGTCACGTCACGAGGGGGCTGCCCGATCACGTCACGAGGGGGCTGCCCGATCACGTCACGAGGGGGCTGCCCGATCTCCGACCGCGCCGCGGCCATCGCGTTCTCCAGCGACGCCCCGGAGCGCAGAGCGTCGGCGATCCTGTCACGGACGCGCAGAGCGCGGCGCCGGCCGACGACCCCGACCGTCGCGGCCTCGGTGCCGTCGCGGGACACGACGACGGACCACGGCCGCCGGAACAACACCCGGAACAGGACACTGCCGACGAACAGCAGCAGGACGACGACGATGTCGACCACCAGGAGGATCAGCGGCAGCACCAGCCAGAAGAACAGGACGACGAGAGCGAAGACCACCAGGATGGTGAGCACGATGGCGCTCACCGGGTCGTCGGCGTTGCTGGGGACCCAACTGCGGTCGAAGGACGACTCCGGCCGCCAGAAACGGAATCGTCGTATCAGCCAACGGCGCCGGGGCAGCCAGCGGACTCGTACGCGGTACTCCTGTCCGTACGGATCCTTGATCGTCCTGGAGACCACGGGAGCGAGGATGCCACGGCGTCACGCCGCGCCGGGTGAGTTTGATCCGATTGCGCTACCGACCCGACCGTCGACCGGTGGCCAATGGGGCTCAAAACCCCAGAATGATCCCCATTGGCCACCGGTCACGGGTGGAGACAGTCGCGGATGGAGACAGTCGCGGGTGGAGGACCGGCTACCCCTGCCAGAACTGCGTCATGCCGTGGCCGAGTGAGGCGGTCGGCCGCCGCACGAAGCCGAAGGGCTCGTAGAACCCCTCCCTGCCCTCCGCAGCCATCAGGGCCACCACGGCACCGGCACAGGCGTTCGTGGCGAGGTAGGCCATCACCCGTTCCATGAGTCGTCGCCCGATCCCCCTGCCCTGATGGCCGGGAGCGACCACGACGTCGTGCACGTAGAAGCAGGTGCTGCCGTTCCCGGCCACCTTCGCCATGCCGATGATCTTCCCGTCCAACTCGGCGCAGACGGCGAACAGCGTGCGGGCCAGCCCCTCCGCGGTGGCGTCCGGGTCGTGCACCGTCCACCCGACGGCTCTCCGCAGCGCCAACGACTCGTCCACGGTCGGCAGCCGCTCGACGATCCGCACGGCGCCGGACGGGTCGCCGGACGGACTCTCCTGACCCCGTGTCACCCGGCAGCCCGTTCCCGCCGGAGCCGCGGCTTCCCCGCCCGGCCGGCGGAGAGACCGAGGACCCCGGGGACCGGCCCCCACCCGAGCCGGCTCGCGGGCGCGTACAGCCGGTCCGGACTCGTCGGGGTCTGCGGCTCGTCCCCGTACTCGGCGACGCCGTGGATCCGCACCATGATCAGAAGCTAGCAGCCGACGAACGAGGGCCGGAGGCCGAGTGCCCCGGTGAGATCGGTCCGCCCGCGGCCGAGGCGCTGGAACGGATCGAGGCGGGGTGACGGACGCCGCCCGACAGGGAGTCAGCCGTAGAAGACGCGCTCGACGACGGCCCGGGCGCGACGGGTCACCCGCCGGTACTCCTCCTCCAGCCGTGCCGCGGACCCGGGGGGGTGCCCGACGATCCGGGCCACCCCATTGAGGTCCCGCACCGTGCCCGGCAGCTGGTCGGACGCCCGCCCGCGCCACAGGAAGATCGCGTTCCGCACCCGGGAGGCCAACCGCCAGGCCGCCTCCATCACCGCGGCGTCGCCCGGCGTGACGAGGTCGGCCGCCACCGCGGCGTGCAGGGCCGCCACGGTGGACGTGGTCCGTAGCCCGGGCACCTCGTGGGCGTGGCGAAGCTGGAGCAGCTGCACGGTCCACTCCACGTCGGCGAGGGCGCCGGGACCGAGCTTCACGTGCCGCCGCGGGTCGACGCCCTTGGGGAGCCGCTCGGACTCCACCCTGGCCTTGATCCTCCTGATCTCCCTGACGTCGGCCTCGGACAGCCCACCGGCCGGCCGGCGCAGCGGGTCGACGAGCTGGACGAAGCGCTCCCCCAGCTCGGCGTCCCCCGCCACCGGAACCGCCCTGACCAGCGCCTGGGCCTCCCACGGCTCGGACCACCGCTCGTAGTACCGCGCGTAGGAGTCGATGGTCCTGGTCAGCGGCCCGTTGCGGCCCTCCGGCCGCAGGTCGGGGTCGACGTCGAGCGGTGGTTCCGGCCCCTGCAGGGCAAGCAGCCTGCGCAGCTCGCTGAAGACCGCCATCGCCGTCTCCTGCGCCTGTCGCTCCTCCGCCCCCGGCAGCGGATCATGGACGAACAGGACGTCGGCGTCGCTGCCGTACCCCTGCTCGCCCCCGCCGAGCCGGCCCATGGCGACGACGGCGAACCGGGTCGGCAGCTCCCCGCCGTGACGCCGGGTGACCGTGTGGCGGGCGGCCTGCAGGCCACCCGCGATCGTTGCGACGGCCGCGTCGCTGAGTGCCCGCCCGACCTCGTCCAGCCCGGCGAGCCCGGCCAGGTCGGCGATCGCCGTCCGGACGATCTCCCGACGGCGCAGCGCCCGGACCGCCCACAGCAGCGCCTCCGGCTCGTCGTGACGGGTGATCGCCGACGTCACCGACGCGAGCACGGCCGCGCGGGCCCGCGGAACCAGCTCCGCGTCGTCGCCGAGCATGGCCACCGTCTCCGGGGCGTGCTCGATGAGCTCGGCGACGTACCGGCTGCAGGAGAGCACGTAGGCCATCCGCTCGGCCGCCGCCCGGGAGTCCCGCAGCATCTTCAGGTACCAGTGCGTGGCACCGAGCTCGTCGCTGACCCGGCGGAAGGCCAGCAGCCCGGCGTCCGGGTCGGCGCCGTCGGCGAACCAGCCGAGCATCACCGGTAGCAGTTGGCGCTGGATGGACGCGCGTCGGCTGAGCCCGGCTGTGAGCGTGGCGAGGTGCCGCATCGCCCCCTCGGGATCCCGGTACCCCAGCGCGGCGAGCCGGGCATGCGCGGCCTCGGGGGTGAGCCGGACCTCGTCGGTGGTCAGCTCGGCCGCCGCGGCGAGCAGCGGCCGGTAGAAGAGCTTCTCGTGCAGCTTGCGGACGGCGCGCGACCGGTCCCGCCACAGCGCGGTGATCTCCTTCTCGGGAGCCGAGAGGAACCCGAAGGACCGGCCGATCCGGCGTAACTCGGGAGCGCTGTCGGGAACCAGGTGGGTACGGCGCAGTCGGAAGAGCTGGATCCGGTGCTCCAGCGTGCGCAGTTCCCGGTACGCCCGGTCCATCTCCGCCGCGTCGTCCCTGCCGACGTAGCCGCTGCCGCTGAGGGCCTCCAGGGCCTCCAGGGTGTTGGCCCGGCGCAGCTGGGGGTCGGCCCGGCCGTGCACGAGCTGGAGGAGCTGGACGCTGAACTCGACGTCGCGCAGGCCGCCCGGCCCCAGTTTGAGTTGTCGCTCGGCGTCCCTGGCCGGCACGTGCTCCTCGACCCGGCGCCGCATGGCCTGCACGTCCTGGACGAAGTTCTCCCGCTCGGCCGCCCGCCACACCATCGGCCGGATCGCGTCCAGGTAGGCCCGGCCGAGGGCCAGGTCCCCCGCGACGGGCCGAGCCTTCAGCAGGGCCTGGAACTCCCAGGTCGCCGCCCACCGCTCGTAGTAGCTGACGTGGCTGGCCAGGGTGCGCACCAGGGGCCCGCTGCGCCCCTCGGGACGCAGCCCGGCGTCGACCGGCCACAGCGTCCCCTCCGCCGTGGCCGCCGAGCAGACCTTGGCGAGGCAGGCCGCCAGCCGGGTCCCGGTCCGCAGCGCGGCCGCCTCGGCGTCGTCCCCCGTCGCGGCGCTGGCCTCCGCCTCGGCACCGGCGCCCGTGACGGCACCGGCGGCCGGTGACCCGGGGTCGCCGGCCGCAGCACCGGCGTCCGCAGCGACAGGGGGTTCGACCACATAGACGACGTCGACGTCGCTGACGTAGTTGAGCTCGTGCCCGCCGCACTTGCCGAGACCGATCACCGCGATGCGACAGGGAGCCGCCCCGTCCGGCAGCTCCGCCCTGGCGATCGCCAGGCCAGCCTCCAGCGCGGCGGTCGCCAGGTCCGACAGGTCGGCGGTGATCTCCGGCATGGCGGCGAAGGGGTCCGCTGCGGTGAGGTCCCGCCCGGCGATCGCGAGCAGCTGGCGCCGGTAGGCCACCCGGAGGGCGTCCGCCCCCTGGGCGAGGTCCGTGGCGGCGACCGGCTCCGGCGCGTGCGGGTCGGCACCCACGGCCCGCAGCAGCTCCGTGCGCATCCTCGCCGCGACGAGGGGACGCCGCAGCACCGGGTCCACCCCGGAGCCGGTGGCCGTCGCGGGGAGGACCTCGGCGGCGACGGGATCGGGGTCGAGCAGCACCGCCCACTGCCGGGGGTGTCGCTCCAGGAACTCGCCCAGGGCTGCCGAGGTACCGAGGACGGCGAGCAGCCGGTCCCGCGTCTCGTCCCCGTCGCGGAGCACCCGGCGCAGCCGGTCCCGGCCGTCCTCCCCGGACGCGTCCGGGTCGGCTGTGAACGCCTCCAGCAGCCGGACCAGGGCGAGCAGGGCGAGATCGGGGTCCGCCACGGCGCCTAGCGCCGCCAGGAGCTCCCCCGCCGGGACGCCGTCCTGCCCGACCACCTCGGTCAGGACCGGGTCCGCGAGCAGCTCCTCCGCCCGGACGGGGTCGGCGAACCCGAGACGGGCGAGCCGCCCGGCGACGCTCTCCGGCCGGGACCTCACCGGTGGGATCCGGTGGTGACGGAGGTGTTCACGACCACGATCACCGCCTCATTCTGCCGCAGGGACCCGGGCAGGGGCCGGTCGTGGTCCTGCCGTGGCCGGTGGAGCCGCGCCGACGCCCGGGTCACGCCGCGAACCGGACACGATCTTCAGAGCTCCACCGGAGGTGCCGATGGACACGGGGGGCTCACGGACGAACCGGCCAGGCGGAAGCGAGGACCATGGCTGAGCATCCCGCGCGCCTCGTCGTCCTGGTCACGACCGGCATGGAGGAGTACCAGGTCAAGCTCCTGAGCGGGATCCATCCGGTCCTGGACGCCCATCAACTGACTCGCGTGATCTACATGGACTGGGGTGAGACGGCCGATCTCCCCGGGGACCTGGTGCAGTACCTCCGACTGGCCGAGCCCGTCGGCCTGCTCTGCACGAACCTGTCCGGAAACGGACATCTCGACAGGCTGACCGAGTTGGCCCGCGACCTGGAGCTGCCCCTCGTGGTCATCGGAGCCGACGTCTCCGACGTGAGCTGTGTCCGGGGGGACAACGCCACCGGGATGCGCACCCTGATGTCCCACCTGCTGGACGACTGCGGGATCCGACGTCCGGTACTGATGCGCGGGATTCCCCACCAGCAGGACTCCGTGCAGCGAGAGGTGATCTTCCGGGAGGAGCTGGCCCGGCGGGACATCCCCGTCGACGAGGAACTGCTGGTCGACGGGCTGTTCGTGTCCGACGTCGCCCACCAGGCCATGCGCACCCTGCTCCAGCGCCGCCGGGACTTCGACGCCGTGGTGGTCTGCAACGACCGGTCCGCGCGCGGCTGCATCGGAGCGCTGGCCGACAGCGGGATCCGGGTTCCGGAGGACGTGCTGGTCACCGGGTTCGACAACGACCAGGACACCCTCCAGTGGCCAGGACTGACCACCGTCGACCAGAACCTGCCCGAGCAGGGCAGGAGGGCCGCCGAGCTGCTCGTGGCCCGGATGGAGAACCGCGGGCACGATGCCTCCGCGATCGCCGTCCCGTCCCGCCTCGTGGTCCGGGACTCGACGTCGACCAGACCGCGATCCGACCAGGAACAGCTGACGGACGCCCTGCGCATGGTCGAGACGGCCCGGGCGTACCTGGGCCGGAAGGACGCCTCGGAGGGCCTGGCCCGCGCCATGCAGGCCGCCAGGACCCTCACCGAGGTGATCGAGGCGTTCACCTCGTGCCTGAGCTGGATCAAGCTCCGCCGCTGTTTCGTCGCCATCCGGACCGACCTCTGCGGTGACCTCATGGACACCCCGACCGACCTGTTCGCCGAGGACGAGGACGCACCGGTCGGGGAGCCCCGACCGGTGTTGACCGTCCGGCTGCTCCTCGACTACCGGAACGGCACCGTGCACCAGCCGCCCCCCGACCCCTTCCCCGCCCACCAGATGCTCCCCGACCCGTTGCGGGACCAGCTGACGAAGGGGTTCCTCGTCGCCGCCCCGCTGAGCATGGGACGGCGCGAGTACGGCTACGTGCTCATGGACCGGGGTCCCACGACGTTCGCGTTCCGGGAGACCATCGACATGGACCTGTCCCGGGCGCTGGACACGGTGTTCAACCGGCAGGCGCTGGAGGCCCACGCCGCCCGGCTGGAGCAGGCCGTCGAGCGCCGGACCGAGGAGCTGGCGAAGCGGACCGAGGAACTGCAGAGCGAGGTGAGCACCCGCCAGCGGGCCGAACACCAACTGCAGCTCGCCAACGTGGAGCTGCACCGTGCGGCGATGCGCGACGGTCTGACCGGCATCGCGAACCGCGCCGCCTTCGAGAACCACCTCGTCCAGCAGTGGGAACTGCTCGCCCGCGTCCACGGCTCGCTGGCGGTGCTGATGGTCGATGTCGACCTGTTCAAGACGTACAACGACCACTACGGCCACATCGCCGGGGACGACACCCTGCGCGCCGTCGCCGAGTGCCTGCAGCGGTCCGTGAACCGCTCCGCCGACCTCGTCGCCCGCTTCGGCGGGGAGGAGTTCATCGTCGTCCTGCCCCAGGGCGACTCCCGGGCGGGGTTGACCGTTGCCATGCGGTTCCAGGCGGCCCTCGCCGAGCGGGCGATCCCGCATGCGGCCTCCGACGTGGCCGAGATCGTCACCGCCAGCATCGGGATCGCCGTCGCCCACCCCGACGACCACCTCACGCCCATGGGGCTGATCGCCACCGCGGACCGGGCCCTCTACCGGGCCAAGCAACTCGGCCGGAACCGCGCGGTCCTCTTCGAGAACGACGAGCCGGCTCCCCCGTCCTCACCCGCGCAGACCTCACCCTCGCAGAGCATCACCAGACCCGAACTCGCCTGACCCGGCGCGGGAGCGTCGACGACGGGGATTCCCGCCGTGTCTGGTCGCAGGAACGGCAACGCCGTACGGCACCGCGCCGGACACCGGAACTGCCCCATGGTGCGGACGCCGTTACCCCATGGTGCCGACGGCATTGCCTCATGGGGCGGACGCCGGGACGGCAGCCAACCTGTCCGGTTCCGCCGGGTTCTCCTTCGGTGACGGCCGTCGTGGCGGCGGCCGGGAAGGAGAATCGTGATCGTCTCTTCTGTTCTGCGTCGAGGGGCTCTGGCCTTCGCCGCGTTGTCCGTGCTGTCCGTCGGGGTGGTCGCGATCGAACTCACCCAGGCAGCTCCCGCCCAGGCCGCCTGCGCGACGCCCGAGGTGGTCGGCAGTTGGCACAACGTCAACCCCGCCACGAGGGGCCTCACCCGTCTCGAGGTCGGCATCGTCTGCGGTGGGGTGGTGTGCTCCGCCAACGGGACGTGCAGTTCGTGGCCGACCTACCTGACCGTTCGTCCCTACGGGAAGTGTTCCCCCACCGACTGCGACTGGGGCCAGAAGCCGTTGGTGGGCTATCCCGGTGTGGCGCAGACCTACTACACCGACTACGTGTACAGCTGGGCCACCAAGAGAGTCGCGATCAGGTCCTACACCGTCAACGGCGTGAAACACCTCACCGTCTGGGTCACCACCGACTTCACGGCGGCAGACGGCCGCACCGACTACACCTCCGTCGAGGACATGGTGCACTGACGACCCCCGGGCACGTCGTCGCGCGGGAGCGAGCGTGCCACCCGCCCTCGGGGCGATGGGGACACGGTGCGGGCCGGTGGTCGCTGCCACCGGCCCGCACGCGTCGCTCGGGAGTCGTCGGCCCCCCGACCTGCACTCACAGCATGGTCAGGTAGCGGTCCAGTTCGAAGGGGGTGACCTGGCGGCGGTATTCGGCCCACTCGGAGCGCTTGTTGCGCAGGAAGAAGTCGAACACACCCTCGCCGAGGGTCTCGGCGACGAGCTCCGAGGCCTCCATCACCCGGATCGCCTCGTCCAGGCTCGCCGGCAGCGGCTTGATGCCCATCGCCCGCCGCTCGGCGTCGGTGAGCGACCACACGTCGTCCTCGGCGCCGTCGGGGAGTTCGAGGGAGTCCTCGATCCCCCTGAGCCCGGCGGCGAGCATGAGCGCGAAGGACAGGTAGGGGTTGCAGGCCGGGTCGATGGCCCGGTACTCGATGCGGGTGGAGTTGCCCTTGTCCGGCTTGTACATGGGCACCCGGATCAGCGCCGAGCGGTTGTTGTGCCCCCAGCAGATGTAGCTGGGCGCCTCTCCCCCACCCCACAGCCGCTTGTAGGAGTTGACCCACTGGTTGGTCACGGCGGTGATCTCGGAGGAGTAGGTCAGCAGGCCGGCGATGAACTGCCGGGCGATCTTGCTCAGCTGGTACTGGGCGCCCGCCTCGTGGAAGGCGTTCCGGTCGCCCTCGAACAGCGAGAGGTGGGTGTGCATGCCGGAACCCGGGTGCTCGGGGAAGGGCTTGGGCATGAAGGTCGCGTAGGTGCCCTGCTCCAGCGCAACCTCTTTGACGACGGAACGAAAGGTCATGATGTTGTCCGCCGTGGTGAGGGCGTCGGCGTAGCGCAGATCGATCTCGTTCTGGCCGGGGCCGCCCTCGTGGTGGCTGAACTCGACCGAGATCCCCATGGACTCCAGGAAGGTGATCGCGGCTCGCCGGAAGTCGTGCGTCGTGCCGCGGGCCACGTGGTCGAAGTACCCGGCGTTGTCGACCGGCTCAGGCTCGGCTCCGGGCGCGAACCCGTCCTTGACCAGGTAGAACTCGATCTCGGGGTGCGTGTAGAAGGTCAGGCCGTGCCCGGCGGCCCTGGCCAGCGCCCGCTTGAGCACGTACCGGGGGTCGGCGAGCGCGGGCTCGCCGTCCGGGGTGAGGATGTCGCAGAACATCCGCGCCGTGCCCTGGTGCTCACCCCGCCACGGCAGCACCTGGAAGGTCGAGGGGTCCGGCCGGACCAGCATGTCGGCCTCGAAGACCCGGGCCAGCCCCTCGATCGCGGACCCGTCGAACCCGATGCCCTCGGCGAACGCGCCCTCCAGTTCGGCCGGGGCCACGGCCACGGACTTGAGGAACCCCAGGACGTCGGTGAACCACAGCCGGACGAACCGGATGTCGCGCTCCTCCATGGTGCGGAGGACGAACTCCTGCTGCCTGTCCATGGGATCCCCTCGATCCGGGTCCGTCCCGGCGGGGGCACGACGCCGTGTTCCCCGTCCGGCCGAGCTGTCGTGTCGACCCCACACTCCGCTGCCGTGTCGGGCCCGATGCGGCGTCCGTCTGCCGCGGGTCATATCGTCCCGCACCGCGTGTCGGGAGCCGTCCGTTCACCCGCGAGTGTCTCCCGCCCAGGTTTCCGCCCTGTTACCACGCCCCGGTCGCCATGACCCGATCACCACCATCTGGGCACCGCCCCGGTCGCCGCGACCGCGACACCACGCCGGGTCGCCTGGACGCGGCACCACACCGGGCCACAGGTTCGGGGAGTCGGCTGAGGCTGTCCGTGGTGGTCCGATCGGGTGGTGATCGCTCACAGCGTCACCCGAACGGCCCAAGGACCTCCACCTGCCCGGTGACAGGGGTGACAACGATCCGGTGGAGATCCGATGACGGAGCCCATGAGTGGTCACGAGACCGTTCCTGTGAGAACCGCGAGCCGCATCGGCGTCCGCGAGAAGATCGCCTTCGCCGGGATCGGCGGAACCGCGCTGACCGCACTGGCCCTGACGAGCTTCGGCGCCTGGCAGACCGCCCGGTTCAGCAACGCCGCGACGGAGACCGTGACCCGCCAGAACACGGCCGGCATCGAGAACACGTCCGCGGACATGTCCCGGCTCGTCGCCACCGTGAGTGACCGGCTGCAGGCGCAGGTCAACCAGGCCATGACCGCGGCGGAAGCCGTCCTCACCAGCGACGGCCACGTGTCCCTCGACCGTGGCACCACGGTGCGGTGGACCGCGACCGACCAGTTCAGCGGCGAGAAGAGGACCGTCCGGCTGCCACGGGTCATGGTCGGCGACACCTGGCTGGGCAAGAACGCCGACCAGAAGACACGTACCCCCGTCGTCGACGAGGTCCGCGGCCTCGTCGGCGGCACGGCCACGGTCTTCCAGCGGATGAACGACGACGGCGACATGCTCCGGGTGGCGACCAACGTGGTGACGAAGTCCGGTGACCGTGCCATCGGCACCTACATTCCCGCAACGGAACCGGGCGGCCAGAGGAACGCCGTCGTCGCCTCGGTGCTCGACGGCAAGCCCTTCCGGGGCATCGCGCAGGTGGTCGACACGTGGTACTTCACGGCGTACGACCCCATCAAGGACCGCTCGGGCAGGGTCGTCGGCGTGCTCTACGTCGGGATACCCCAGGCGGAGGCGATCGAGACACTGGGGGAGTCGGTCGCCGCGACGAAGGTCGGTGAGCACGGGTACGTCTCGGTGATCAGCGCGGGGACGGCCGACCGTGGCCGGGTGCTCGCCTCCGGTGACCGGAGCGTGGTCGGCACGACGGCCCCCGACGCGAGGGACGCCGCCGGGAAGCCCTACCTGGCCGAGATCCTCGACAGGGCGGCGAGCCTCTCGGACGGCGAGAGCTGGACGGGCAGGTACGACCTCCCCGGCCTCGGTGCCCCGGCGGCACCGGTCACGACCGTCGTCACCTACAACAAGGCCAACAAGTGGGCGATCATCGTCCACGGGTACGAGCCCGACTTCCGGACCGCCCAGGACCAGTTGGCCGGGGGGCGCCGCTCCATGATCCTCGGGTTCGTCATCTGCGCTCTGGCGATCACGCTCGGCGCCGGTTTCGGGACGTGGCTGTGGGCCGGCCGGATCGGCGCTCGCCTCGGGCAGGTCACCGCAGCCGTCGACACCTTGGCCCGGCGGGATCTCACGGCGAGCGTCGAGGTCGACGGCACCGACGAGATCGGCCGGATGGCCTCATCGGTGCAGCGGGCCATCTCGCAGCTCCGCGACCTGCTCGCCCAGATCACGGAGTCGTCGGCAGGCCTGCTCCGTGCCGCGGGCGAGACGCTGCGGATGAGCCAGGACCTGGCCTCCTCCGCACAGCGAGCGACCGAGGAGACGGCATCGGCGGTCACCGCGGCGGAGGAGGTGTCGGACGCCGCGCAGAGCGTCGCCACCGGATCGGAGCAGATCGGGGCCTCGATCTCCGAGATCTCCACGAGTGCGCAGGAGGCGGCGCGGATCTCCCAGGAGACGGTCTCCCTGACCGACCAGGCCACGGAGGCGATCGACAAGCTCGACGAGTCGTCGGACCGCATCGGCGACGTCATCAAGGTCATCAGCGGGATCGCGGAGCAGACCAACCTGCTCGCCCTCAACGCCACCATCGAGGCAGCGCGGGCCGGTGACGCGGGGAAGGGCTTCGCCGTCGTCGCCAGCGAGGTCAAGGATCTCGCCCAGGGCACGGCCCGGGCCACCGAGGACGTGACCCACATGGTGGAGACCATCAACACGGACACCCGACGGGCGACCACGGCGGTGTCCGCCATCCGGGATGCCATCAGGCAGGTGAACGGCTTCCAGGAGTCGATCGCCGCCGCCGTGGAGGAGCAGAGCGCCGCCACCGGGAACGTCACCCGGAGCGTCGGCCAGGCCGCCCGGGACAGCGAGGGCATCGCCAGGAGCCTGCAGGGGATCAAGGACACGGCGGCGTTGACCGCCGCTTCGGTCGAGGACGCCCGCAGAGCCGCTGACGAGCTCAGTACGACCTCCCGCAGGCTGTCCGAGTTGGTCGGCCAGTTCACGGTCTGACCCGACGGGAGGACGGCGACCGGCCGGCAGCGGCACCCCGGCCTAGGCTGCTGCCATGCCCCGACTGCGACTCGCCCTCGCCCAGGTCGACCCCACCGTGGGGGATCTCGCGGGGAACGCGGCCCTCGTCAGACGGCGTGCCGCGGAGGCGGCGGCGGCGGGCGCCCAGCTCGTGGCCTTCCCGGAGATGGTGCTCACCGGGTACCCGGTCGAGGACCTGGCCCTGCGGGCGTCCTTCGTCGAGGCGTCGCGGAAGGCGGTCCGCGAACTCGCCGGCGAACTGGTGGTCGACGGGCTCGGTGACCTTGCCGTCGTCGTCGGCTACCTCGACCGGGTGGGAACGGACGGGATGACCGCCGATCCCCCGGCCGGTGATCCCCCGGCCACCGGCTCCGGCGCCACCGGCCGGGGAGTACCGCGGGGCATGCCGCAGAACTGCGCCGCCGTGCTGCTCGACGGGCGGGTCCGGGCCCGCTACGCCAAGCACCACCTACCCAACTACGGCGTGTTCGACGAGTTCCGGATCTTCGTCCCCGGCCGGGACCTCACCGTGGTGCGGGTGCACGGGGTCGACGTCGCCCTGGCCATCTGCGAGGACCTCTGGCAGGACGGCGGGCCTGTTGCCCTCACCCGGTCCGCAGGGGCCGACCTGCTGCTGGTCCTCAACGGCTCCCCCTACGAGCTGCGCAAGGACGACGTGCGGCGGGATCTGGTGACCCGGCGGGCCGCCGAGGCGGGCTGCCCGCTGGCCTACGTCAACCTCGTCGGCGGCCAGGACGATCTCGTCTTCGACGGGGACTCGCTCGTGGTGACGCCGTCCGGCGAGGTGCTCGCCCGCGCGGCACGGTTCGCGGAGGACCTGCTCGTCGTCGACCTGGACCTGCCCGAGCGCCCAGCGACCGATCGCCCCGGGACCGATCCCCTCGGGACCGATCCCCTCGGGACCGATCGCGAGGAGGGCGCGGCCGGGCCCCCCGGGGTGGTCCGCGCCGTCCTGCACCCCGGCCCCGTCCCCGTGTCCTCGGCCCTCCGGCCCACGGTGGCCCCCGCCCTGGACGGCGAGGAGGAGGTGTACCGGGCACTGGTGCTGGGACTGCGCGACTACGCCCGCAAGAACGGGTTCCGCTCGGTGATCCTCGGCCTGTCCGGCGGCATCGACTCGGCCCTCGTCGCCACCATCGCCTGCGACGCCCTCGGCGCGGAGAACGTGGTCGGGGTGTCCATGCCGAGCCGGTACTCCAGCGATCACTCCCGGGACGACGCGGCCGACCTCGCCAAGCGCACCGGCCTGGACTACCGGGTCGTGCCGATCGAGCCGCTGGTCCAGCCATTCCTCGACGCCCTCGGCCTCACCGGCGTCGCGGAGGAGAACCTCCAGGCCCGGGTGCGGGCCGTCGTCCTCATGGGCCTGTCCAACGCGGAGGGGCACCTCGCCCTCACCACGGGGAACAAGTCCGAGCTGGCCGTCGGCTACTCGACGATCTACGGCGACTCGGTGGGAGGGTTCAACCCGATCAAGGACGTGCCCAAGACCCTGGTCTGGGAGCTGGCCCGGTGGCGCAACGCCGAGGCGGCCCGCCGCGGCACCACCCCGCCGATCCCGGACAGCTCCATCACCAAGCCGCCGTCGGCCGAGCTGCGGCCCGGCCAGACCGACCAGGACTCGCTGCCGCCGTACCCCGTGCTCGACGAGGTGCTGGACCGGTACGTCAGCGGGGCGGAGGGCCGGTCGGAGCTGCTCGCCGAGGGCTTCGACCCGTCGCTCATCGACGGTGTGGTGACCCTGGTGGACCGGGCCGAGTGGAAGCGGCGGCAGTCCGCCCCCGGTCCGAAGATCTCCCGGATGGCCTTCGGTCGAGACCGCAGGCTCCCGATCACCAGCCGTTGGCGCGAACACGGGTCCTGACGACCAACGATCGTGTTGAGCACGTGCCCCGACGAGCACGGGCCCCGACGAGCACGGGCCCCGAAGGCCACCGATCCGACGAGCACCCCGCCACCCTCGTGGCACCCGGTGCCTATCTCACCGGCACTCTGTGACAGGGTGAGTCCACCGCAGCACCGCCCGCGGCCGGGCCACCCGCCCGACCGTGCACCGCCGAGCGAGGAGGACCCGATGACCGAGCCGACCATCACCCCCAAGCGGGTTCGGGTGCACCACCTGAAGCAGATGAAGGACGCCGGGCAGCGGATCACCATGCTCACCGCCTACGACCGGTTCACCGCGGAGATCTTCGACGAGGCCGGCGTCGACGTCCTGCTCGTCGGCGACTCGGCCGCGAACAACCTCTACGAGCACGAGACGACCCTGCCGGTGACGGTCGACGAGCTCATCCCCCTGGTCCGGGCGGTGAGCCGGACCGCCGTCCGCCCGCTCGTCATCGCGGACCTGCCGTTCGGCTCCTACCACGGGTCACCGGAGCAGGCACTGGCCACGGCCACCCGCTTCATGAAGGAGGGCCTGGCCCACGGGGTGAAGTTCGAGGGCGGGACGGCGGTCGTGCCGCAGGTGCGCGCGCTCACCTCGGCGGGCATCCCCTTCCTCGGGCACCTCGGATTCACCCCGCAGTCCGAGCACCAGTTCGGCGGCAAGCGGGTGCAGGGAAGGGGCGAGCAGGCCGCCCGGCACCTCGTGGACGACGCCGTCGCGCTCCAGGAGGCCGGGGCCTTCGCCGTCGTCCTGGAGATGGTCCCGGCCCCCGTCGCGGCCGAGGTGACCAAGATCCTGGAGATCCCCACCATCGGGATCGGCGCCGGTCCCTCGTGCGACGGTCAGGTGCTCGTCTGGACCGATATGGCCGGCCTCACGTCCTGGTCGCCGCGGTTCGCCCGGCGCTTCGCCGACCTGAGGACGGAACTGCTGGCCGCGGCGAGGGCCTACTCCGACGAGGTCCGCTCCGGAGCCTTCCCCTCCCCCGACGAGTCGTTCGATCACTGAGCCCGTCCGACCCTCAGCCCTCGACCTCCGGCCTCGGGTCCCTCCGGCCTCCCCCGCCCCCGGTGATCGCCGGTTTCGGGCCGGTACGACCGCATGACCGACCGGCTGGGCCCAGAGACGGTGATCACAGACCCGGGCCGACCGACCAGGGGGCTCAGTCGCCGTCCCCCTCGGCCCACCGGCGGTCGTCCTCGTCCCAGGACCTGGTGCGCTCCCGGGCGAGCCGGAGGGCCTGTTCCGCCGCCTCACGGGTGGGATACGGGCCGAGGACGTCCTTGGACTGGCTCTTGCGGTCCAACTCCTCGACCTCACCGGTACGGACGTTGAACCAGAACTGACGCTCCGCCATCCCCGCAGCGTAGGCGTGCCGGGTGTGGTGAGGCACTCCCGCACCCGCCGCAGCACCCAGGTGGGGTCGTCGCCGGTTCGTGGCCCGCAACCCGTATTGCTGTAAGTTGCTACTGGTTACCCAGTGTGATCGGTGAGGGTGGGTGAGACCCATGGCGGGGCACAGCGACACCCCGGTGGCCGTGTCCCGCACCACCCGCACGTCGTGGCGAGCCCGCGGCTCCCGCACGACCCGGGCACGGTGGGCCGTCCGGGGATCCCGGCGGCAGAGCCTCCTGCGCAGGGTCCGGACGACGACCACGGTGCTCGGCATGCTGCTGCTGGTTGCTTGCGGTGGCGACGGGCCGGATCCCGCCACGCACCCCGCGTGGATCCCGGGCATCGCGGTGAACCCGGCGCACTGCACGCAGGCGCTGCACGCGTCGACGGGCCCGGAGACACCCGCCGAGTTCCTCCCGATCACGTTCTTCCAGGCAGGTCACGGCTGGTGGGGCAGCGGCACCGACGCGACCTTCCAGTTGGACGACCCGACCGACACCTGTCTCGGCACGCAGTCGGCGTGGATGCGCTCGGGCGGCACCGGGCAGAACACCCGCATCGGGCACACAGGCATCGGGCCGTACGACTTCACCGACCGCGACGTGGTGGTGTGGGTCAAGGTCGACGACTGGGCACACCTCGACGTCCTCCGGCTGTGGCTCTCCTCGGACGAGGGGGATTTCACCGACGCCGTGACCTTCGACCTGACCACCCTCACCGACGACGCGTTGCGGTACTGCCGCCCGGGCGAGTGGGTGAGGTTCGTGGTGCCCTGGGGACACGGAGTACCCGAGCCGGGGACGACGGTCGACCGGTCCGCCATCAGGACCGTCCAGCTCCAGGTGTTCGACGACAACTCCGGCCACCCGGTGCGGGTGCACTGGAACGGCCTCGCCGCCGTGTCCCGGTCGGGCAATCCCTTCCCCCACGGGGTCGTGAGCCTGACCTTCGACGACGGGTACGCCACCCAGAGCACCGAGGCCGCCAGGTACCTGGACACCAGGGGGATGCGCGGGACCCTGTACGTGCTCCGCTCCTACGTCGACGCCGGCGGGTCCCACCTCGACGAGAGCCAACTGCGCAGCCTCCAGGACGACAGCGGGTGGGAGATCGCCGCGCACGCCGACAAGGCCACCGTGCACGACCGGGCGCGGGGCTACGCCAGCTCCGAACCGGCCGTCGTCGAGGCGGACCTCCGTGCCGTCCAGGAGTGGCTGCTGGCCCGGGGCTTCCACGGGGGTGCCCAGTTCGCCTACCCGAAGGGCTACCACGACGACGGCGTCCTCACCGTCGCCCGCCGGATCACCGCCTCCGGCCGCATCCTCATCAACACCCCGCTCGAGACCTGGCGTCCCTCGGACCCGCACCGGCTGCGTGCCTACATGCTCACCGGCTCGACCCCGGTCTCGGCGGTGACCGAGCTCGTCGACCTGGCCGTCGCCGACCGGGCATGGCTCATCCTGGTGTTCCACCAACTCGAGTCGCCGGCGCCCGTCCACGGGACCACCCCGGCGGACTTCCGGACCATCGTCGATCACATCGCGGCCAGCGGAGCCGAGGTACTCCCGGTCGGAGAGGTCCTGGCCCGAGGGCGGGGCGAGTCCACGAGCGGCTCCTGAGCCGGCCCGTTCTCAGCCCCGCGACCCCTGACCGCCGGAACCGGAGGCACCACCACCGCGCCCCGTGCCCTCGCCCCCGCTGTCCTTGGTGGCAGTGGTGGCGGTCGGGGCACTCGGACGACCGGCACAGGTACCCGGGGACCCGGGGGGACAACAGCTGCCAGAGCTGCTCGAAGGCGTCGGTCTCTCGGTTCCGGGCGCGCCGGACGAGGACGTCGAACTCCGTCTCCACGCCGGACCTCCCGCCGTCGTCCTCGGGAGCCGCCGCGACCCGGGCGGAGACCCGGGACAGCGACGGTCAGCGAGGACACCGGCACCCGGCGGTCCCGGCTGAAGGGCGGGACCCGCGGACCTAGACTCGCTCCATGGCCCACACCCCCGCGAACGTCACCGGTCGGTCAACCCGCGGGTCGCTGGAACCCGGGGTCGTCGGCCCGCGGAGACCGGTCCCGCCGCACATCCCCCGCCCGGAGTACGTCGACCGGCCCGCACCGCGCCGGTTCACCGGCTCCGAGGTCAAGGACGCCGTCACGATCGCCGCCATGCGGCAGGCCTGCACCCTGGCGGCGCGGGCACTGGTGGAGGTCTCGCAGGCCGTCGCGCCCGGGGTCACCACCGACGAGCTGGACCGGATCGGGCACGAGTTCCTCCTCGACCACGGCGCCTACCCCTCCCCGCTCGGCTACCGGGGGTTCCCCAAGTCGCTGTGCACGAGCGTCAACGAGGTGGTCTGCCACGGGATCCCCGACTCGACGGTCCTGGTCGAGGGCGACATCGTCAACGTGGACATCACCGCATACCTCGTCGTGGACGGGCTCGGCGTCCACGGGGACACCGACGCCACCTACCTGGTCGGCGAGGTCGACGAGGAGTCCCGGCTGCTCGTGGAGCGCACCCACGCGGCGATGATGCGGGGCATCCGGGCGGTCAGCCCCGGGCGGGAGATCAACGTCATCGGCCGGGTGATCGAGTCCTACGCCCGCCGGTTCGGGTACGGCGTGATCCGGGACTTCACCGGGCACGGGATCGGCACGGTCTTCCACTCCGGCCTGGTGGTCCCGCACTTCGACGCCGCGCCGAACCACGCCACCGTGATGGAGCCCGGCATGACCTTCACCGTCGAGCCGATGCTCACCCTCGGCACCCACGACTGGGACATGTGGGACGACGGCTGGACCGTGGTCACCAAGGACCGCCGCCGCAGCGCCCAGTTCGAGCACACCGTCCTCGTGACGGACACCGGGGCGGAGATCCTCACCCTGCCCTGACCCACCCGACCGGCATCTGCCCGAGCCCTGGGCGGACCGGGACGGCTCGCGGTATGTCAGTTCCGAGGCTGCCAACGGTCCGGACACCGGCACGATCCCGACTCGCCGCCGCGTGACCGGCTCCCCCGCAGCCGCACCTCGTAGGCTCACAGCGGAGATCATCCTCGGCGTGGAGGGACGGCGCGGTGGGCAGCAGGGAGGGTTCCGGCATGACCAAGGCCCGCACGGTCCAGCGCGGCCGGGGGTTCGGCATCGACATCGGGGGCTCCGGCATCAAGGGGGCACCGGTCGACCTCCGCGCCGGCTCCTTCGCCGCCGACCGGGTCCGCATCCCCACCCCGACGCCGTCGACCCCGGAGGCGGTGGCCCGGGTGGTCGGCCAGATCGTGCGGACCTTCCGCCGGTCCTCCGGGCGCCGCCCGATCGGGGTGACCTTCCCCGCGGTGATCCAGCACGGGGTCGCCAGGACGGCGGCGAACGTCGACAAGGCCTGGATCGGCGTCGACGTCGACGCCGTGTTCACCGAGGAGCTGCGGCGCCCCGTTCACGTCGTCAACGACGCCGATGCGGCGGGGCTGGCCGAGGCCCGCTACGGGGCGGCCCGGGGGGTGTCCGGCATCGTCATCGTCTGCACCCTCGGCACGGGTATCGGCACGGCGCTGCTGCTCGACGGCCGGCTGGTGCCCAACACCGAGCTCGGACACCTCGAGATCGACGGGATGGACGCCGAGGTGAGGGCGGCCGAGAGCGCCCGGGAACGCGACGACCTGTCCTGGGAGGAGTGGGCGAAGCACGTCCAGCGCTACTTCACCGTGCTGGAGGACCTGTTCTGGCCGGACCTGTTCGTCGTCGGCGGCGGGGTGAGCAAGAAGCACGAGAAGTTCCTCCCGCTGCTGCACCTGCGCACGCCCATCGTCCCCGCGTCGCTGCGCAACGGCGCCGGCATCGTCGGGGCTGCCCTGCTCGCCGCCGAGATCGGCGACGCGCACGCCTGAGCGCCGAGGCGCCGGCGGCTACTGCCGGGCGACCACCCGGTCCCTGCCGCCGGTCTTCGCCCGGTACAGCGCCTCGTCGGCGAGCTCGACGAGCACGCTGGGCGCCTGCCCCGGAGCCGGGGTGACCGCCGCGGCCCCGATGCTCGCCGTGACCACGGGCGCGACCGGGGACGCACCGTGCGGGATCGCCGTCTCCGCCAGCAGCTCGCGGAACCGCCCGGCCACCGCCATCGCCGCGGTGATCCCGTTCCTTGGCAGCACGACGGCGAACTCCTCGCCGCCGTAGCGGCAGGCCAGGTCGTCCGGGTCGTGCACGGCACGCTGCAGGCAAGCCGCCACGGCACGCAGGGTGTCGTCGCCGTAGACGTGTCCGTACCGGTCGTTGTACGCCTTGAAAAGGTCGATGTCGATCATGAGCAGGGCCATGGTCGCACCGTCGTCGCGGTGCGCCTGCCAGTGCCGTTCGAGGTGCTGGTCGAAGGCCACCCGGTTCGCGATCCCGGTCAGGCCGTCGACCCGCAGCGAACGCTCCAGCGCGAGGTTCGCCTCGTGCAGCGCCTCCTCGGCCCGGCGCCGGGTGGCCGCCTCGAGCTCCAGCTTCTCCGTCCGCAGCCGGACCGTCCGTTCCAGCCGCGCGGTGTGCTCCTCCAGCGCCCTGGCGCTGAGCAGCCCGTCGAGGATCCGGCCGAGGTCCAGCCGGAGGCCCTCGGTGTGCGCCGCGATCCCCGGCGCCGGCTCGAACAGCAGGAACCCGAGGTCCCGGTCCAGCATGGACAGCGGCTGCAGCACGAGCAGCCCGCGGTCGAGCTCGTGCCGGAACTCGGCCGGGAGCAGGCCGCGGCTGTCGTAGACCTGGCCGGGGCTGGTGTAGGACTGCCGTCCCCGGTACGCGAAGACGAGCCGCCCCCTGGTGCCGGCGGCCGGAGTGCGCGGCTGCTGCCGCACCGGACCGCCGGAATCCACCTCGACCCCCTCGTGCAGGACAAGGAAGCACCGGGGGACGCCGATCCAGTCCAGCCGGATCGCGAGCTCCCGCGCCAGGTCGTCGAGGGATCGGCTACGGGTCAGTGCCCGGTTCATGCCGATGACGGAGTCCTGGGCGTGGAGCAGCTCCATGCCGGTCGTGGTGATCTCCAGGGCGCCGGAGAGGTCCTCCCGGCGCCGGGGGTCGGTCGAACCACGGACGACGAGCCGCGACGGGGACACCACGTTCCCCCGCACGGGGCCTCCGGCCACCTGCTCGAGGAGCAGGGTCGCCGCCAGCCCGCCCTGCCCCTCCAGGTCCTGATCCACGGTGGTCAGCCCCGGCCAGTGGTGGGCGGCCTCGTCGTTGTCGAAGCCGGTCACGGCGACGTCCTCCGGGACCCGGAGACCGGCGTCCTCCAGCGCGGTGAGGGCCCCGAGGGCCGCCGGGTCGTTGAGGGCCACCACGGCGTCCAGATCCCGCCGCCTGGCCAGCAGGGCCTCGGTGGCGCCGAGGGCGACGTCGAACGAGAACCGGCCGTCGATCACGAGGTCCTCGTCGACGTCCAGGTCCCGCCGGCGCATCTCCTCCCGGAAGACCTGCTCCCGGACGACGGAGTCCGGCTGGTGCCGGATGCCTCGGATCAGCACCGGCCGGCGGACCCCGACCTCGTCGAGCAGATGGGTCATGAGGGCACGCATCCCGGCGGTGTTGTCGCCGTAAACCGCGGTGACCCCCGGCGTGTCGAACCCGACGTTGACGACCGGGGCCCTCCTGGACGCCAGGAGCACGCTGAGGCGCTGCTCGTCGTCCGGACCGAGCGCGCCGGACCGGATGACCCCGAGCGGGTCCACGTCCCGGAGCAGGCGGTCGAGGCTGGAGAAGACGGCCTCCCGCCGGAGCATGTCGTTGGTGTGGGCGATCAGCGGGATGCCGTGCCGCTCCAGCGGGCCGAGCGTGCTCCGGAGCAGCCGGAGCTGGTAGTCGTTCGATCCGGTGACGATGGCCACCACGGGGCGCGTCACGACAGCAGCCCTCCGGTACCGGGCCGGTCGCCGAGGGCCGCCCCGTTCCGATCGGTCGGCGGCGCGCCCGGGCATGCCGACTCGACCGACCCGACCGACTCGGCACGGCTCGTGACGGGGACGGCGGCGGGCCGCCCCCCGGCGCGGCCTGCGATCGCCCCGGTGCCGGGGTCCGCGACGGCCAGCCGGTCCCTGCCGAGCAGCTTCGCCTGGTAGAGGGCGAGGTCGGCCGACTCCACCAGGGTGGCCGACTGACGGTCGCGCGCCGGCCGCGTCACGGCCAGCCCGATGCTCGCCGTGACGACCGGGGCGACCGTCGACACCTCGTGCGGCACGGCAGCCTCCGCCAGCAGCCGCCGGAACCGGACGGCGACGGCCATGGCGCCCCGGAGCCCGCCCCGGGGCAGGACGACGGCGAACTCCTCGCCGCCGTAGCGGCCGACCAGGTCCTCGGGATCACGGACGGCATGGTGCAGGCACCGGGCCACCGTCCGGAGCGTCTCGTCGCCCTGGACGTGCCCGTAGTGGTCGTTGTAGGGCTTGAAGAGGTCGACGTCCACCATGAGCAGGGCCAGCTCGTGGCCGGTGCCGGCCTGGACGTCCCAGCGGTGCTCCAGGAACGACTGCAGCGTGACCCGGTTGGCGACCTGGGTCAGACCGTCCCGCTTGACGGACTCCTGGAGCCTCGCGTTGATCGACCGGAGCCGGCGCTCGGTGATGCCCCTGCCGACGACCTCCGCCTTGAGCTGCTGGGCACGACGGGCGACCGCCGCCCGGAGCGTCTCGGCATAGGCCTCGAGCCGCTGCCGGGCGAGCACGGCGTGCAGCGCCTGGGTCACGTCGATCCGCAGCGTCCAGGCCAGGTCGAGCGGCCCGGACTCCTGCTCGTACAGCACGTAGCCGACCTCGCGGTCCGGAACCCACAGGGGCAGCAGGTAGAGGAAGCCGTCGGACGACGCCGGGTGGAGCTCGTCCGGGAGCAGCTCGGAGACCGGGTGGACGTCGCCGGGAACCGGCTGGGAACTGCCGTCCCGGAAGTTGATCACCATCCGGGCGGTCGCCGAGGCGTCTGAGGGCTCCGCCTTCCCGCCCACGTGGTCGTAGGCGGCGAGGACGCACCGGGTGACGCCCAGCCGGACCAGCTCCGCCGCGATCACCCGGGCGACGTCCTCCGTGCTGCGGCAGTAGCTCAGCTCCCGGTGCATCCTCAGCAGCGGGTGCGCTCTCGCCAGCTCGCCCCGTACCGCGCGGGCCGCGTCCGTCGCCCGGCCCAGCCGCTCCGGGAACGACCCGCCCGGCGTCGTCGTCCCCCGCACAACCAGCCGCGACGGCACCACGACCTGGCGTGCCGGGCCGCGGGCCCCGTCCAGCCTCGCCAGGAGCAGTTCGGCCGCGACCCTGCCCTGCTCCTCCAGGTTCTGGTCCACCGTCGTCAGGCCCGGCCAGCGCAGTTCCGCGGACGGCTCGTTGTCGAAGCCGGTGACGAGGACGTCCTCCGGCACCCGGAGCCCCGCCGTCCGGAGCGCGGCGAGGACCCCGAAGGCCGAGACGTCGTTGGCCGCCACGACGGCATCGATGTCCGGCCGGGTCTCGGCGAGGACGAGGATCTCCCGGTACGCGCAGCCGGCGCTGAACGCGCCGTCGAGCACCAGGTCGTCCGGCACCTGCAGTCCGCGCCGGGCCAGCTCGCTCCGGAAGACCTCCTCGCGCTCGACGGAGTCCTGCTGGTGCGGGATGCCGCGGACCAGGACCGGGCGGCGCCTCCCCCTCTCGTCCAGGAGGTGGGTCATCAACGCGCGCATCCCGGTGACGTTGTCCCCGTGCACCGAGTCCGCACCGGGGACCGCGTACCCGAGGTGGACGACGGGCAGGTCGAGCCGGGACAGCGGGGAGAGCACCGGGTCGGCGTCCTCGACGTGGGTCCCCACCGACAGGACGGCCCCCCGCGGGACCAGGTGGTCGACGGCCTGGGTCAGGAGGGGCGACGGCGGTCTGCCCGGCTCGTGGTCGTTGACGAGGACGACGAACGGGATCCCCCGTCCGGACAGGACGCGAGCCATCCCCCGGACCAGACGTCCCTGGTACTGGTCCAGCCCTTCGACCACGGCGACGACCGGGGCTGCCAGAACGGCCTCCCTTCCCGACGTCTCTGGCCTCGGTCCGGCTGCCGACGACCCCGCAGCCGGGAGAGTCCTGGTCGAGACGGACATCTACCCCCGTACCCTAACCGTTCGTCGGCGAGGGCTCACGCAGTGCACGAATCCGCGTGCCCACATGATCGTCGACGGAGCTCGTCGTGGCGCCGGAGGCGATCAGTCGAAGAAACGGTCGATGTCGTCCGCGGAGCAGAGGGCGGCGCTGTTGTGCGCGATCGCCTGGAGGTACTCCAGCGCGCGGTCGCGCCCGAGCGTCGCCGTCGCCAGCGTCGAGGCGATGGAGGCGAGGGCTGCGACGAAGGCCAGCCGGGCGGCGTCGTCCTCGACGGTCTCGGTGAGCACGTAGTGCATCGCCTGGTGGTCGCCGAGCAGCTGGAACCGGATGAACGCCGCGGCCCGCTGGTTGGCGCGCGCGGCACCCCGGCGGTCGACGGCCGACATGGACGATCCCTCCCGCGATGCACTGGTCCGCGGTCCACCGCACCAGCAGCCCGGGAACCCGGGCAAGCCCTCGCCCGCCACCACCACCCGGACGTCGCAGCACCGCGACCCGGCAGCGTCGGGCGGTCACGCACAGCGTCGTTCCCCAGGGCGGACGAGCCGGACTGTAAGCCGGATCCTGTGCCGGTCCCGGTCACCCGGGATCGGCGGCGGCCATCCATCTCGGGACGCCGTCACCGGCGCCCTCCAGCGGCCTACCCGGGAGCTCGGGCGGGCAGCCCTCGAACGCTCCCTGTCTGGCCTTGCTCCGGGTGGGGTTTACCGAGCCGCACCGGTCACCCGGCACGCTGGTGGTCTCTTACACCACCGTTTCACCCTTGCCCGTCCGGACGGTCGGTGACCGTCCGGACGGGCGGTCTGTTCTCTGTGGCACTGTCCCGCGGGTCACCCCGGGTGGGCGTTACCCACCACCCTGCCCTGTGGAGTCCGGACTTTCCTCGGCGGGCGGGTCACCCCGCCCGACGCGGCCGCCCGTCCGGCTCGTCCGCCGGACCAGGGTAACCGCCCGGGCCCCGCCCCGGTTCCCGCGGTGGGGCCGCGGCGAAGCGGACCCGGCCGGTGTCCGGGTCGGCGTCCGTCAGCCGGACCCGGACCGGCTCGCCGAGCCGGAGCGGGCCGTCGCAGCCGGCGAGCACCGGCGGGCCGATCACCTGCACCTGGCCGCTCTCGCCCCCGCGCCGCACCTCGACCACCACCGCGTCGAAGTCCCGGCCGACGCTGCCAGCCAGCACCGCCGCCTCGACCTGGTCGAGGCAGCGACGTTCGAGCTCACCGGCGAGCCGGTCGGAGGCGCGCATCGCCGCCGGCAGCGCGGGCAGGGCCTCGCGCACCCACTCCGGCACCTCGAGCCCCTGGCTGAGGGCGTGGCAGCAGGCCAGCCCGAACCGGTCCACCAGCCGCCGCAGCGGCGCGGTGACGTGGGCGTACGGAGCGGCGACCGCGGCGTGGACTCGGACCGCGGGCTCCGTGCCGTCGAAGGGGGTGTACGCGGCGCCGCGGAAGAGCGCACCCGCCTCGTGCACCAGCGCCAACCGGGCCGGGTCGGTCAGGTCCAGGCCGCGGAGGAACTCGCCGTAGGGGAGGTTCTCCAGCCACGGGACGCCGAGGGCATCGGCCTGGCGGCGGAACCGGTCGACGACCGCGTGGTCCGGCTCCGGCAGGGTCCGCAGCAGCCCGACCCCGCCGCGCAGCATTATCGCCGCGGCGGCCATCCCCGTGGTCAGCGAGAGCTGGGCGTTCCAGTCCTCCGCGGCCAGCGCCGGACGCAGCCGGACCCGGTAGCCCTCGTCGGTCTCCTCGACCTCCTGCTCCGGCATCGGCAGCCCGGCGCCGCCACGGCTCCGTTCGAGCTCGATCCGGCGCCGCCCGACGGCGCGCAGCAGCACCGCCTGAGCCGCCGGCCCGTCGATCCCGGCCGTGTCGAGCCACCGGGCGAGGTCGCCGGGAGAGCGCTCCGGCTCCGGGTCGGGGTTGGCGTCGGCGAGCGCCTGCATCCCCGCGTAGTCCAGCCGACTCCGGCTGCGCACGACAGCCCGGAGCACGTCCGCCGAGGTCAGGGAGCCGCGCGCGTCCAGGGTGAGCCGCCACACGTAGGCGGGGCGGTCCCTACCCTCCAACAGGCTGGCCGCGTCCTCGCTGAGCACCGGGGGGTGCAGCGGGGTGCGCAGGTCGGGGCTGTAGAGGGTCTGTCCCCTGCGCGCGGCCTCGACGGCGACGGCCCCCTCCGGTTCGACGAACGCAGGCACGTCGGCGATGGCGTAGAGGAGCCGGAACCCGTCCCCGGCCACCGTGAGGTGCAGGGCCTGGTCGAGGTCCGTCGCCCCGGGCGGGTCGACGGTGACGAACGGGACGTCGCGCAGGTCGGCGTCGGTGACCGGAGCCCTGCCGGCGGCGTCGGCTGCCTCGGCGAGGACGTGGGGCGGGAAGGCGTCGGGGATCCCCAGTTCGGCCCTGATCCGGGCGAACCGGGAGGGGAGGTCGGCCCTCGTCTCCGGCACCGCCCGGCCCTGCAGGGCCCTCCCGTCACGGTCCCGGCCCAGCCGGAGGGGTCGTCGCACCATGACCAGCACCCTAGGGTGCGTGCGCCCCGTCCTCGCGCCCCACCGGCAACCGAGGCTGCACCGGCCGGCACGGACGGGTCACCCGGTCAGGTCCCGGCCCGGTCGCTCAGTCGTCGTCGCGCTCCAGGCGCCGTGCCCGCATCTGCTCCGCGTAGACGATGCGGCGCATGGCGTCGGCGAACCGCTCCGGGTCGACGAAGCGCAGCGCCGTCTCGCACATGCTCTCGTCGCGGCCCTCGACGGCGCCGGACCAGACCACGGAGGCCCGCAGCTCCATCTGGACCCGCTCCACCTCGACCCACACCGTGAGCAGGCCGCCGATGGGCAGCTCGGGGCCGGGCAGCACGCAACGCAGGCCGCCCTCGCTGAGGTCGACGGTGTGCCCCTCGAGGGTGACGTCGGTGCTCGGCGAGATGGCGCCGATGCCGATCCCGCCCGGCAGCACCTCGACCCGCACCGGCAGGGTCATGGTCACCCGGAAGAACTTGCGCCGCTCGGTGCGCACCGCGGGGCCGACGACCTCGACCCGCCAGACCTCGACCGAGTTCCGGATGTACTGCTCCCCGAGGTAGGCGACGGGCAGTTCCATCAGCCCCCGTTCGGTGGGCCAGGTGAGGCTGCACAGAGTGCCCACCGCGAGTTCGTCGAGGTCACCGACGTACCGTGGCGAGGCGATCATCAGCACGTGACGCTCACCCGGACTCTGGGCGAGGACCACCTCTTCCGTCCGGGAGGGGATGTCCTGCCGCGTCGGGTGCCCCTCCAGATCACCGTCCGCGTAGACGGCCACCCTCACCAGGGTGTTGATCCGCGGCATCGCCGACGCGTCGTCGACGACCTCACGCTTGACGTCATCCTCGGCCACGGCGGGGGTGCCTCCTGTCTCGCGTCCTGGGAGTCCCGCCGTCGTCACACCGCCGAGACACCGCCATTGGTCACGACGATACGGCGTCTTGTCACTGAGCGTCGACCACCAGTCACTCAAAATCAGCAGGTGTCGCCGTCTCCGTGCAATCGGATCGCCACCCCGTCCCGGTCGACGAACCGATCGGCCGCGACGACAGCGGTGCCTGCCGCCGGGGTACCCACCGGACGGGCTCCGGCTGACTCCAGGGCGTCGGCCGCCCCGGGGACGTCGGGCACCCCCAGCCCCAGACCGCGGATGCCGAGCCGATCCTCGTCCGGGGTCCACGGACTGTCCGCGGTGTCGGCGGAGAAGGAGAAGACCTCCAGCACCGCCGCCCCCGCCTGCAGGTAGTGGATGGTGAAGCCCCGCGGGTCCTGGGTCTGGTCGAGGCGTCCGATCACCTGGTACCCCAGCCGGTCCCGGTACAGCGCCAGGGTGGCGTCCAGGTCGGCGACGGTGACCGCGACGTGGTCGAAGGCGGGACCGGCCTCCCTCGGGCGGGCCACGGCGGCCAGCCGCTCCCGCTCGGCGAGCTCTGCCGACATGATCTCGTGGTAGGTGAGGTGCCGGTCGACGATCTCGAGCAGGGTCCCGTCCGGGTCGGGGAAGAAGGCCAGCCGGACCCCGCCGACGGCCTCCAGCGGCTCGACGACGAACCGCACCCCGGCGTCCCGCAGCCGCTCGGCCTGCAGGGGGACGTC
This sequence comes from Actinomycetales bacterium, assembly GCA_012719445.1. GTDB lineage: Bacteria > Actinomycetota > Actinomycetes > Actinomycetales > Kineosporiaceae > JAAYAH01. The sequence goes on from JAAYAH010000187.1 coordinate 36,627, forward strand.
GCCCACCCGGAAGCCGACGTGCCGGAGCCCGCGCTGCAGGTCGTCGCCGACCCAGCCGCCGAGGGTCCCGCCCTCCCCCGCCGCGACCAGGGCGATCAGCGCGGGGCCCGCGCTGAGCCAGCGCACCCGGCCCACGCGGGGGCCGACGTCCTGCGGCCCCTCGACCGGCCGGAAGCCCAGCAGGTCCCGGTAGAAGTCGACCGACCGCTCGAGGTCACTGGCCCCGATCTCGACGTGGCCGATGCCTCCGCCCGTCCCCGCGCTGCCCGTTCCCGCCCGGTTCGGCACCCGTCTCTCCTCCCGCTCGCCTCGCGGCGTCGTCTCCCTCCGCCGTCGCGGAAGGTCCTCTCGCCCTGACCGGATCCTGTCACCGTCCGCGTACGGTGGGCCGGTGACCCCCGAGGAGTTCCGAACCGCAGGCCACGCCCTCGTGGACTGGATCGCCGATCACCGCGCCCGGCTGGCCGACCTCCCCGTCCGTGCGGTGACCTCCCCCGGGGAGGTCGCCGCGGCGCTCCCGATCCTGCCGCCCGACGGGGTCGAACCGGTGGAGGCCCTGCTCGCCGACCTCGAACGCGTCGTCGTCCCCGGCATCACCCAGGTCCAGCACCCGAGGAACTTCGGCTGGTTCCCCGCCAACGCCTCGCTGGCCTCGGCCCTCGGCGACCTCGCCTCCACCGGACTCGGCGCGATCGGCCTGAGCTGGCAGTCGGCCCCTGCGCTCACCGAGGTGGAGGAGGTGGTCTGCGACTGGATGCGCCGGTTGACCGGCCTGTCCCCCGCCTGGAAGGGGGTGATCCAGGACACCTCGTCCACCGCCGTCCTGGTCGCCCTGCTCGCGGCGCGGGAGCGGGCAGGCGGCCACTGCGCCCTCGGCGGCGGGTTGCAGGCCTGCCCGGCCCCGCTCACCGTGTACACCACGGCACACGCCCACTCGTCGGTGGTCAAGGCCGTGCTGCTGGCCGGGTTCGGCCGGGAGAACCTGCGGCTCGTCGACGTCGACCCGGTGAGCTACGCGATGGACCCCGCAGCCCTCCGGCGCGCGGTCGAGGCCGACGTCACGGCCGGACGCCGGCCCGCCGCCGTGGTGGCCACCCTCGGCACCACCGGGACCACGGCCGTCGACCCGCTGCCCGCCGTCGTCGCGGTCGCGCGGGAGCACGGGATGTGGGTGCACGTCGACGCAGCCCTCGCCGGGTCCGCCCTGCTGCTGCCGGAGTTCCGGTGGCTGGCGGACGGCCTGGAGCCCGCGGCGGGACCGGACGGCGCCGGGGGCGCCGACTCGCTGGCCTGGAACCCGCACAAGTGGATGGGCACGGCGCTGGACTGCGCGCTGCTCTACCTCCGCGACCCCGAGCAGTTGGTCCGGGTGATGTCCACCGACCCGAGCTACCTCCGGTCCGCCGCGGACGGCCGGGTCACCCAGTACCGCGACTGGGGGATCCCGCTCGGCAGGCGGTTCCGGGCGCTCAAGCTGTGGTTCCACCTCCGACTCGACGGCGTCGAGGCGATCAGAGCCCGGCTGCGCCGCGACCTGGACAACGCCAGGTGGCTGGCTGAGCAGGTGACGGCCGACCCGGAGTGGCGGGTGCTGGCGCCCGTCCCGCTGCAGACGGTGTGCGCGCGGCACCAGCCGCCCGGCCTGCCCGCGGACGACGGGGACGCCCTCGACCGGCACACCCTGGCCTGGGTGGAGGCGGTCAACGCCTCCGGAAGGGCGTTCCTCACCCCGGCGCAACTCGACGGGCGTTGGATGGCGAGGGTCTCCGTCGGCGCGGAGCCCACCGAGCGCGAGGACGTCGCGGCCCTGTGGGAGCTCATGCGCACCGCGGCGAGGGACGCGGGGTGAGCGTCACCCCACCGACGCCGGGCGGGTGACGGCCGGGGCTCGTCCGGCCCGCGACCGGGTCACGGCTGGCGCCAGGGCATCCCTCCGGCCTTCCAGCCGTCGACGCCGCCCCGGTGCCCCGAGCCGTCCAGCGGTCCCTCGAACCCGCCGAGCACGTTGTACGCCCTGGCGTACCCGGCAGCGGTGGCGGCCTCGGCCGCCGCGACCGACCGGACCCCGGTCTTGCAGAGGAAGACGACCGGGGTCTCGGGCGTCACCCCCGCCGCGGCGAGCTCGTCGAGGAACCGGTCGTTGAGCGCCCCTCCCGGGTACCGCAGCCACTCGATCCGCACGGTGTCCCGGCCGAGGGCCGACAGGTCCGGCTCGCCGACGTACTGCAGCTCGGCCGCCGTCCGCACGTCGACCAGGACCGTCTTCGGCTCGTCCTGCAGCAGGTACCAGGTCTGTCCTGGGGTCAGGTCCCCCGCGTACGTCACGGATCACACCTCCGGCTGTCGGTCCACGGAGCGGCCCCCGGCAGCGCCGCTCGGGAGCGGCCGGTCGGCCCACCGCCAGATGATGACAGAACCCGACGAGCCGGTCCTGTAACCCGGATCACCCTTCGCTGCCGTCACCGGCCCGGAAGGGGCGATCCGGGAGGGTCGCCACGGCTACGGTGGGCGGTATGACCGAATCCCCGCCCCCGGCGCCCGGCGGGAGCACCGTGGGTGATCCCTCCCGCGTCGAACAACGCCGGCTGCTGCGCACCGAGATCCCCGGCCCCCGATCGCTGGAGTACGCCGGACGCCGGGCCGCGGCGGTCTCGGCCGGGGTCAGCACGATGCTGCCGGTGTACGTCGTCCGCGCCGGCGGGGGGATCCTCGTCGACGTCGACGGCAACCAGCTCATCGACTTCGGGTCCGGGATCGCGGTCACCGGTGTCGGCAACAGCGCCCCCGAGGTCGTGACGCGGGTCCGCGAGCAGCTCGACGCGTTCACCCACACCTGCTTCATGGTCACGCCCTACCCGGGCTACGTGGAGGTGTGCGAGGCCCTCAACCGGCTCACCCCCGGCGACCACGAGAAGCGCTCGGCGCTGTTCACCTCGGGGGCCGAGGCGGTGGAGAACGCCGTCAAGATCGCCCGGTACACCACCGGGCGGCAGGCCGTCGTCGTGCTCGACCACGCCTTCCACGGCAGGACCAACCTCACCATGGCGATGACGGCGAAGAACATGCCCTACAAGGACGGCTTCGGACCGTTCGCCGGGGACGTCCACCGGGTGCCGACGTCCTACCCGTTCCGGGAGCCGGCCCCGATCACCGGGCAGGAGGCCGCGGCCAGGGCGATCTCGGTGATCACCAGCCAGGTGGGGGCCGACCGGGCGGCCGCGCTCGTCGTCGAGCCGATCCAGGGCGAGGGCGGCTTCGTCGTCCCCGCCCCGGGGTTCCTCCCCACGCTGGCCGCGTGGTGCTCCGAGCACGGCGTCCTCCTCGTCGCGGACGAGATCCAGACCGGCTTCGCCAGGACCGGGACGATGTTCGCCTGCGAGCACGAGGGCGTCGTCCCCGACCTGATCACGACGGCCAAGGGGATCGCCGGCGGCCTGCCGCTGGCCGCGGTCACCGGCCGGGCCGAGCTGATGGACACCGTGCACCCGGGCGGCCTCGGCGGCACCTACGGCGGCAACCCACTGGCCTGCGCCGCGGCCCTCGGCGCGATGACCGTCATCGAACGGGACGACCTCGCCGCAGCCGCCCGCCGGATCGAGGCGACGGTGCTGCCGCGGCTGCACGCCCTCGCCGAGCGCTGCCCCTCGATCGGCGACGTCCGCGGTCGCGGAGCCATGCTGGCCGTCGAGCTCGTGGTGCCCGGGACGACGGTCCCCGATCCGGTGGGGACCGGCAGGATCAGCGCGGCGTGCCACCGCGCCGGGCTGGTCACCCTCACCTGCGGCAGCTACGGCAACGTGCTGCGTCTGCTGCCGCCGCTGGTGATCCCGGACCACCTACTCGCCGAGGGACTGGACATCCTCGAGGAGGCCTTCGCCGGCTGAGCCCTCCGCGGGGTCCTGGTCGCGGGCCTCACGCCCCGCAGGCGCGGGACAGCTCGTCGATGCGGCGGAGCTGCGCGGGCGACAGCCGCACGCTCATCGCGCCGGCGCTCTCCCTGGCGTGACGCGGCGCCGAGGCTCCCGGGATCGCCACCACCGTGTCGCCGTAGAAGGTGATCAGCCAGGCGAGCGCGACCTGGGCGACGGTCACCCCGTGGGACAGTGCGATCTCCCGGAGCCCCTCGACCAGCGGTGCGGTGCGGGCGACGGTCCGGGGAGTCATCCTGCCCAGCACCCTGCGGACCCGCGGCAGCGACCGCAGCGACGCGGGATCCTCGTGGAACCGGCCGGTGAGCAGTCCGCCCCGCAGCGGCGAGTAGGCGATCAGGGTGACGCCGAGCCGGCGGGCGGTCTCCAGCACCCCGTTGCGCTCGACCTCGCGGGTGAGCAGGTTGATCTGCACCTGGTTCGAGGCCAGCGTCAGCCCGTGCGAGCGCAGCGTCTCCTCGGCGAGGACCATCTGCCGGGCGGAGAAGTTGCTGACCCCGACGGCGGCGATCCCGCCCTCCCGGCACAGCCTCGCCATCGCCGTGACCTGGCTGCGCAGTGACGAGAGCCCGCCGTACGGCATGTGGATCTGGTGCAGGTCGAGGGGGTAGCCCTGCAGGTGTTCCCGCCGGGCACCGGCGGTCCGGCCGATGCTCGACGCCCTGCGCAGCCCCGGCGACCACTTGGAGGCGATCACCACCTGCCCCGGAGCGACGTCCAGTGCCCGCAGCGCCGTGGTGAGCGCACGTTCCGAGTGGCCCCGCCCGTACATCTCGGCCGTGTCGAACCAGGACACGCCGCCGTCGAGCGCCGTGCGCACCACCGCGGTGACCGTCTCCTGACCGAGCGGCGGGTAGAACCCCTCGATCAGACCGCGACCGGAGAACTGCATGCAGCCCAGCCCGACGGGTGTGATCTCGAACGACGTCCGCCCCAGTCTTCGCCTGTCCATCCGGCCTCGTCTCCGTCCCGGGCACCGGCGCCCTTTCCCCTCGGAACCACGATGAGACATGACTGTCTCATTGATGGACTGCATCGTCAACGTATGAGACAGACATGTACGCTACCGCCGTGGTCACCCGCCCGGCTCTGCGGAGCCATGTCCGGACGGCGATCCTCGACGCCGCCGCCCGGGTCCTGGCCGGGGGGGACGAGGCGAGCATGGCCGCGATCGCCGACGCGGCCGGGGTGTCCCGCGCCACCCTGTACCGGTACTTCCCCAGCCGCACGGAACTGCTGCACGGGCTCACGGAGGCAGCGATCACCGACCTCGGGTCGCGGCTCACCGACGCCGACCTCGCCCTCGTCCCGGTCCGGGAGGGGATCGCCCGGGTCAGCAGGGCGTTCCTGGCCGCGGGCACCCGGTACGCGGCCCTCGTGCACACCGGGGGGAAGAGCGAGGGGCAGTCCGGGGAGCTCGACCGGGTGGTCGTCCGACCGGTGCGGGAACTGCTGGCCCGTGGCGTCGAGGACGGGAGCCTCCGCCGGGACCTGTCCCCCGAGGTGCTGCTCGAGGTGTTCGCCTGTCTGCTGGAACACGGGCTGCGGCTCGTGCTGGCCGGCCGACTCGGGGTCGAGCAGGCCGGGGCGACGGTCGTCACCGTCTTCCTCGACGGGTCGGGCCCCTCGGCGGCGCCCCGAGGACGCTAGGGCGCCGGGACGGCGTTCACGGCGAGGACCTCGCAGCCACCGTCCGCCCAGAACCGCACCACGGTGATCGAACAGGGGTCCACCCGGATCCGCCACAGGCTCGCCGACCCGGCGTCCAGGACCTCGCGCACCACCGCCCGGATCGGGGTGACGTGGGACACCACCACGACGGTGCTGCCGGGGAACGCCGCGGTCACCCGCGCCCGGGCCCTGCCGACCCTGGCCACCACCTCGTCCAGCGACTCGCCCTCCGGCGGCGCGACGGTGGCGGACCCCTGCCACCGGCGGAGCTCCTCCGGCCAGCCGGCGGAGACCTCGGCGTAGGTGAGCCCCTCCCAGGCGCCGAACCCGGCCTCGGTCCACTCCTCGTCGATCCGGACGTCGAGGCCGAGCGCCGCGCCCACGGCCGCCGCGGTACTGCGGGTGCGGCGCAGCGGAGAGCTGACGACGGCGACGGGGTCGGGCAGTCCGTCCAGCGGCCGGGCTGCCGGGCGGGCCGCGAGCACGGCGCTCGCCCTGCGGGCGTCGTCCCTGCCCGCAGGCGACAGGTCGGGGTCCGGCCCCCCGCCACCGGCGAACCGGCCCTGCTCGGTGTAGGCGGTCCGGCCGTGCCGCACCAGCAGCAGCGTCGTCGGCTGTCCCAGGTCGGGCGACCGCGGTGCCCTGGCGGAGACGGGTCCGGCAGGGACCGGTGCGGTCACAGGCCGGAGTCCGGGGTCCGGATGAGGATCCGGCTGCACTCCTCGCAGCGGACGACGGCGTCCTCGGCCGCGGTCCTGATCCGGCCGAGGTCCGTGGTGTTGAGCTCCAGCCGGCACCCCTCGCAGCGGCGGCGGAACAGCCTCGCCGCGCCGATCCCGCCCGTGTTCTCGCGGACCTTCTCGTAGAGGGCGAGCAGGTCCTCCGGGAGCCCGGCGGCGGCGTCGGCCCTGGCCCTCCGCTCGGCGGCCTCCTCCTCGGCGAGTCCGGCGAGCGCGCCGTCCCGCCGGTCGGTGGCCTCCGCCAGGTCCCGCCCGGCCAGCTCGGTGTCGGCGACGATCCGGGCGACCTCGGCCTCGGCGGCCTCCAGCCGCTCCATGACCCCGAGTTCGATCTCCTCCAGCACCGACTGGCGCTGGGCGAGGGCCTCCAGTTCGTGCTGGAGGGCCTGGAGGTCCTTGGCCGTGCCCGTCCCGGCGTCCAGCCGGGCCTGGTTGCGGATGGCGCGCTGACGGACCTGGTCGACGTCCGCCTCGGCCTTGGCCAGCTCCCGGGACAGGTCACCGACGGCTGTCCTCGCCGCGACCAGGCGACCGTCGGACTGGCGCAGGACGGCGGCCAGCCGCTCCACGTCGGCGTGCTCGGGCAGCGTGCGCCGCCGGTGGGCGAGCTGCGTCAGGCGGGTGTCGTGCCCCTGGACGTCGAGCAGCCGCCACTGGTCCTGGGGAGCCGCGGTCACCACGGGAGCCACCTCCTGCCGCTGATGGGGCCGTTCCGCCGGTGCACCGGGACGGCCAGCGCACCGGACATCCCGCCGGGCCGCGCGGTGGTCACCTTACGACGCCACCGGGACTGGGTACCCGGAAGGTCCACGGATCCGTGCATTTCACCGACACCAGGACCTCGATCGGGCTCCCCGCCACCTCCATGGCACCGGCCAGCCGGTTGGCCGCACCGGCCAGCCACGGCCACTCGCTGGCCCAGTGCGCGACGTCGACGAGGTAGGGCGGACCGTCGCCGCCGTGCTCGCGGAGGTCGAACGCGGGGTGGTGCCGCAGGTCGGCCGTGACGTAGACGTCCGCGCCGCTGGTCCGGACGGTGTCCAGGAGGGAGTCCCCCGCCCCGCCGCACACGGCCACCCGGGACACCTCCGCGGTCGGGTCACCGGCGACCCGGACCCCCTGCGTCGTGCTGGGGAGGGCCTCCGCGACGAGCATGGCGAACTCGCGGAGGGTCGTCGGAGCGCTCAGCCGCCCGATCCGGCCGATGCCGCGCGGGCTCGAGCTCGTCGCCAGCTCGTAGACCTCGTGCGAGATCTCCGGGTCGACCGACTGCAGCGCCGCGACCACCCCCGACCGGGCCGCCCGTGGCGAGACGACCTCGACCCGGCGCTCCCGCCCGGCGCCGCCGTCACCGTCGGCGCCGCCCCGGAACGGACCGGCCGTCGTCGCCCCCGCGGTCACGACGGCGTCGACGACGTTCCCGACGATCTCGGACCGGGCGAAGGCGACGATCCGGTCAAGGGGCTCCGTCGGATCCGGCGACAGCGGCACGAGATCGGTGAGACCGAGCACCCGCGCCAGGGCGTCGGAGACCCCGGGGGCCGCGACGTCGGCGTTGGTGTGTGCCGTGTACAGCGCGCAGTTGGCGCGGATGAGCTGGTGGACGATCCGCCCCTTCGGCGTGCTCGTCGGCACCCCGTGCACGGCGCGGAACAGCAGCGGGTGGTGGGTCAGGACCAGGTCGGCGTGCCAGGCGAGGGCCTCCTCGACCACCGTCGGGGCGGGATCGACCGCCATCAGGACCCGGCGCACCGGTGCCTGGGGGTCACCGCACACCAGGCCCACCGCGTCCCAGTCACGGGCCCAGAACGGGTCGTACATCTGCTCCAGAACCGAGATGACCTCGGCGAGTGTCGGGTGCGAGGCAGTGGTGGTCACGCGCCGCACAATATCCGCCACGCGGTGTCCACGTCTCCCCGACCTGGAGTCCGACCGGCAATCCTCGCGTTCCTGGACGGATCGACCGACGGCCGTCGGTGTGGTGGGCCCGGCCGGGTTCGAACCGACGACACCCGCGGTGTAAACGCGGTGCTCTACCAGGCTGAGCTACAGGCCCTCGTTGTGTCCGCCGGCCGGTTCCCTCGACGTCCAGCCGGCTTCGTGGTCCGCCGTATCGTGCCACCGCGCCGGCCCGGGCACCCAATCCGCGCCCGACTGCCGGTGGTCGACACCGCCATTCCACCCCAGGACCCCGACCGGCGTCCATGCGCCGACCCGCCGAGGGCTCCGGCGTGACCCGTGCGGTCGTCCGCGCCGGGCCCCGGGCGGCATCGGACCCCGGGGTGACGACGTCCCCACCGGGACGGCGGTGCCGTCCCGGTGGTCGTGGTCGGAGAACCGCCTAGCGGCGGCCGCGGGGACTGGCCAGCCGGGTGCCGGTCCAGTCCTGGCACGCGCTGATCGTGCTCGTCGCGTGCAGACCGGCCGTGGGTGCCACGTCCTCGATGTCACTGGACTCCACGTGCCCCGGCCGCCCCGACTTCGGAGTGAGCAGCCAGACGACGCCGCCCTCCGCGAGATTGGTCAGAGCGTCGACGAGAGCGTCGAACAGATCGCCGTCGCCGTCCCGCCACCAGAAGAGCACCGCGTCGACGACGTCGACGGACTCCTCGTCCGCGATCTCCGTCCCGGTCAGGTCCTCGATGGCTGCCCGCAGATCGTGATCGACGTCGTCGTCGTACCCGAACTCCTGGACCAACTGCCCCGGCCGGAGGCCGAGCCGGCTCGCCAGGGACTTCTCCGCCGCGGACTCCGCGGTCGCGCCCACCTGAGTGCCCTCCTCGTACCCTGGTCCCGCCGCGCGGTCACGCGACGGGTCTGTGGCTCTCCACCGGCCCCCGATCGGGGTTCCGGGCAGGTGCCACGGTTCCGTGTGACGCTAGTGCACTAGAAGCACCCGCTCCCGCGCAACCGCCGAATGGAGCCGACACCGGCGTGTCCCCCTCCGACGCGCCGCCGGAGGAGCCGGGAGACACCGCGACACCGCGGGCGAAGGGCAGGTCACGGGCGGTCCAACGGGGTCAGGGGCGCCGTCCGTCCGGGGTCGGAGGTGCCGTCCGTGGCCTGACGGGCCAGGATGTCAGTGAGGACCACCTGGCCGGTCAGGATGTCCGCGCGGTCCCGGTTCGATCCCGGAGACGCCGACCCGACCGACCGACGACGGAGAGGAACGCCGACGTGGCAGGACGCGAGGACGCGGGACCCATCCTCAACGGGCTCCCGAGCCAGCTCCCCGACATCGACCCGGAGGAGACCGCCGAGTGGCTGGCCTCCCTGGACTCCGCCGTCGACGAGCGGGGCAGGACCCGTGCCCGGTACCTCATGCTGGCCATGCTGCAACGCGCGCGGGAGAGGGGCGTCGGCGTCCCCAGCCTCGCCCAGACCGACTACATCAACACCATCCCGCCCGAGGCCGAGCCCTGGTTCCCCGGGGACGAGGAGGCGGAGCGGGCGTACCGGCGCTGGATTCGCTGGAACGCCGCGATCATGGTGCACCGGGCGCAGCGACCCGAGATCTCGGTCGGCGGGCACATCTCGACCTACGCGTCGTCGTCGACCCTCTACGAGGTCGGGTTCAACCACTTCTTCCGGGGCAAGGACCACCCCGGCGGCGGTGACCAGGTCTTCTTCCAGGGGCACGCCTCCCCCGGCATGTACGCCAGGGCCTTCCTCGAGGGCCGGCTGTCCGCCGAGCGGCTGGACGGGTTCCGCCAGGAGCGCTCCCGCCCCGAGGGCCTGCCCTCCTACCCGCACCCCCGGCTGATGCCCGACTTCTGGGAGTTCCCGACCGTCTCCATGGGGCTGGGCCCGATCAACGCCATCTACCAGGCCCAGTTCAACAAGTACCTGCACGCCCGGGGGATCAAGGACACCCACGCGCAGCGGGTGTGGGCCTTCCTCGGCGACGGCGAGATGGACGAGCCGGAGGCGCGGGGAGCCCTGCAGCTCGCGGCCTTCGAGGAGCTGGACAACCTCACCTTCGTGATCAACTGCAACCTGCAGCGGCTGGACGGGCCGGTACGCGGGAACGGGAAGATCATCCAGGAGCTGGAGGCGTACTTCCGCGGCGCCGGCTGGAACGTGATCAAGGTGATCTGGGGCAGGGAGTGGGACCCGCTGCTCGCGGCCGACCGGGACCAGGCCCTGGTCAACCTCATGAACAGGACCCCGGACGGGGACTACCAGACCTACCGGGCCGAGGACGGCGCCTACATCCGGGAGCACTTCTTCGGCCGCGACCCGCGCACCCGACGGCTGGTCGGCCACCTGTCCGACGACGAGATCTGGGGCCTGCGCCGCGGCGGCCACGACTACCGCAAGGTGTACGCGGCCTACCGCGCGGCGGTGGAGCACACCGGGCAGCCGACCGTGATCCTTGCCAAGACCATCAAGGGCTGGGCCCTCGGACCGTCCTTCGCCGGGCGCAACGCGACGCACCAGATGAAGAAGCTCCGGCTGGAGGACCTGCGCCTGCTCCGCGACCGGCTGCGCATCCCGATCCCGGACGCGCAGCTCGAGGCCAACCCCTACCTGCCGCCGTACTACCACCCCGGCGAGGACGACGAGACGCTGCGCTACATGCTGGAGCACCGGCGCAAGCTGGGCGGCCCGCTGCCGGAGCGTCGCGTGGTCGCCGAAGGGCTCAAGCTCCCCGAGGACACCGCGTACGAGGGGTCGCGCCGGGGCTCCGGCCGGCAGCCGGTCGCCACGACCATGGCCTTCGTCCGCCTGCTCAAGGACCTCATGCGGGACAAGGAGTTCGGGCCGAGGATCGTCCCGATCATCCCCGACGAGGCGAGGACCTTCGGGATGGACTCCTTCTTCCCGACGGCGAAGATCTACAACCCGCACGGCCAGACCTACACCTCGGTCGACCGGGACCTCATGCTCGCCTACAAGGAGGCGGTCGGCGGGCAGATCCTGCACGAGGGCATCAACGAGGCCGGGTCGGTGGCCGCGTTCACCGCCGCAGGGACGTCCTACGCCACCCACGGCCGGCCGATGGTGCCGGTCTACATCTTCTACTCGATGTTCGGCTTCCAGCGCACCGGTGACGGGCTGTGGGCCGCGGCGGACCAGATGACGAGAGGCTTCCTCATCGGCGCCACCGCGGGCAGGACCACCCTGACCGGGGAGGGCCTGCAGCACGCCGACGGCCACTCCCCGCTGCTGGCCTCGACGAACCCGGCGGTCGTCGCCTACGACCCGGCGTACGGCTACGAGATCGGGCACATCGTCCGGGACGGCCTGCGGCGCATGTACGGGGAGTCCCCGGAGAACGTCTTCTACTACCTCACCGTCTACAACGAGCCGATGCCGCAGCCGGCCCAGCCGGCCGACCTCGACGTCGAGGGCGTGCTCCGCGGGATGTACCTGCTGAAGCGGGCCGAGTTCGGCGACGACGCCACGCCGCGGGCGCAGCTCCTCGCCTCGGGCGTCGCCGTGCCGTGGGCGCTGGAGGCCCAGGGCCTGCTCGCCGAGGACTGGGGGGTCGCGGCCGACGTCTGGAGCGTCACCAGCTGGTCGGAGCTGCGGCGTGACGGGCTGCGCTACGACGAGCAGGCCTTCACCCACCCGGAGGAGGGCACCCCTGCCCCGTTCCTCACCCGACGGCTGCACGGGGTACCCGGTCCGGTCGTCGCCGTCAGCGACTACATGCGGGCGGTGCCGGACCAGATCCGGCCGTGGGTGCCCACCGACTTCGCCTCGCTCGGCACCGACGGGTTCGGGATCTCCGACACCCGCCCCGCGGCGCGGCGCCACTTCCGGGTGGACGGGCCGTCGATCGCGACCAAGGCGCTGTACCAGCTGTCCCGCCGGGGCGAGGTCGACTGGACGGCGCCGTCCCGGGCCATCGAGCGGTACCGACTCCACGACGTCACGGCGGGCACGACCGGCAGCGCGGGCGGCGACTCCTGAGGACTCCCCGGGTGCCGGCAGGCACCCGGGGGCCCTGCCCGGGTCGGCGGCTCCGCCTCGGCGAGGACGACGGCCTGGACGCCGTCCCGCAGCCCGAGCTTGCCGAGGACCCGGCTGACGTGGGTCTTGACCGTCTGCTCGCTGACCACCAGCCGCGCGGCGATCTCGGCGTTGGACAGTCCCCGGCCGACCACGGTGAACACCTCCACCTCGCGCGGGGTCAGCCCGTCGACGGTGGGTGGTAGGCCGCCGGGGGCGCGGACGGCGAACTCCGCGACGAGCCGGCGGGTGACCGACGGCGCGAGCAGCGCGTCCCCTGCCGCGACCACCCGCACCGCGTCGACGATCCGTTCTGCCGTCGCGTCCTTGAGCAGGAAGCCGCTGGCTCCGGCCCGCAGCGCGGCGTAGACGTACTCGTCGAGGTCGAAGGTGGTCAGGACGAGCACCCTCGGCACGGGGCTGCCGCTCCCCTCCGGCGCGACACCTCCCTCCCGCATCGGCCCGACGATCCGCCGGGTCGCCTCGATCCCGTCCATCCCCGGCATCCGGATGTCCATGACGACCACTACCCGGATCGCTCCGCCCCCTCGAACGGCAGCCTGGCGTCGACCCGGAACCCGCCGTCCGGGGTCGGCCCGGCGTCGAGGGCACCGCCGAGGCAGGTCACCCGCTCCCGCATCCCGATCAGTCCCAGAGCGGGCCTGCCCGGGGCCGCCGTGCCGGGGGCAGCGGTGCCGGACGGGCGGTCCGGTGGGGTGCCGGTACCGGTGGCCGGGGTGTTGGTCACGGTCACGCGCACGTCGGTCCCGAACGCGACCCGCACCTCGACGGCGGCCCCGGGGGCGTGCCGGACCGCGTTGCTCAGGGACTCCTGGACGACGCGGTAGACGACCAGCCCGACCGCCCCGTCGAGCCGGGACAGGTCGGCGGGAAGCTCGGCGTCCACCCGGACACCGCAGCGGCGGACCTGCTCGACCAGCGCCGGCAGCTCCGGCGCGCCGGGCAGCGGCGCCAGCTCGGGAGCGGTCCCGTCCTCACGGCGCAGCACTCCCAGGATGGTGCGCAGCTCGGTGAGCGCCCGCCGCGAGTCCTCCGCGATCTCGGCGAAGGCCTCGGCGGCCTCGGTGGACAGCCCCGGCGCCGTGTACGGGGCCGTCTCGGCCCTGACCGCCACCAGCGACACGTGGTGGGCGACGACGTCGTGCAGCTCGCGGGCCAGCCTCGACCGCTCCGCGGCCGGCGGGTGAGCACCACGAGGGCACCGACGGCCAGCGCCAGCCCCAGCAGGCGTCGAGGGCTGGGGTCGCCGCCGCTCCACCCCTCCCCCGCACTGTCCACCGTGTCGAGCCACGCGGGGCCGACACCCAACATGAACAGCAGGAAGGCCGTGATGCCCAGCCGGGCCGCCACGCGGAGGGGGGCACCTGCCGGACTCCCAGCACCCGTCTCGGAACCGAGAGCGCCGGCGGCGTGCCGGGCACCGCCTCACGGGCGTGCCCGGCCGGGGTCCCGGCCCGGGCGGCCTCGGCCTTCGGACTGAGCGGAGGAGCTTCACCAGGAGTCATGTCAGGGATCATGGTGACGTGACGGGTCCCGTGTCGTCACCCCCGGGACCGGATCGACGTCGCTCTCCGGAGTGACCCCGAGCACCCGATCCCCTCCGCCCCGGGAGCCCGCGACCCGGTGCTCACGTGGTGGCGCTCATGTGGTGGCGCTCATGTGGTGGCGCTCATGTGGTGGTGTTCATGTGGTGGTGTTCACGCACGCATGGTCGGGTGCGACGGCCCCTCGGCGTCCGTCGCCGTGCCGCGCTCCCCCGACACCGCGCCGTCGCGAAGGTCGATCTCGCGCGGCCGGGCCTGCTGCGCTCCGGCCCGCTCCGCCGCTGCGGCGACGAGCCGCTCCAGCTCGGCGAACAGCCCGGAGAGGTCCACCGCGGAGCTCGCGGCGAGAGCGTCGAGGTGACGGCGCACCTCGGCGGCCCGACCGGCGTCCACCGCTGCGGCGACCAGGTGCCGCCCTGCCGCCAGGCCGTGGGTCGCGGGACGCCAACTGCTGATCCCCAGGACGACGGCGTCGGCGGCGTGGCCGGCCTCGCGCAGCCGCCGCAGGCTCATCGCCAGGGCGGCACCCCGCGGGTCACGGTCCGAGGCGGTGCGGAAGCGACGCATGGCCGCCTCCCGGTCCCCGGCGACGGAGAGGCAGCCGAGCTCGACGAGGGGGTACCAGGCCCGCGGCGAGCCCGCGAGCTCCTCGGCCAGCGACCAGGCCGCGTCGGCGGCGACCCGGGCCGGGTCGAGCCCGCGCAGCTCCTCGACGGCCCGCCGACGGACGATCTCCACCAGGCAGCCGAAGGCGGCGACGTCGTTGGGGTCGGCTCCCAGTGCCGCCCGGAGGGTGCTCTCGTCGTCTCGCTGGGCTCCCGAGGACCCGGTGTCCCCCGGCTCCTGCCGCCCCCCGGAGCCGGCCTCGGACGTGTGACTGTCGGTGACGCGCGGGTCGTCCATGTCCTGGTCCATGTCGTCCTCTCCGCTGCCTCGCCCGGCGTGGTCCCGGACACCCCCTGCCCCACCGGCCGGCTTTCGACACTAGCCGTCCGGAGGTCGGGTGGCGAGTGACGCGTGAGTCGTGCTTGCGTGGCGGTCCCTTCACCGTGTGTGGTTACTTCATGGGGCACACGCAGCGACCGGAGGACGGCCACAGGGCCGCCGATCGGGACAGGTCCGATGATTCGCCGACCCCGGATCGGGCGGCGGCGGTCACGGAAAGAGACGAGACTTCACCCGAACGCAGCAACGACAGACCGCCCCGCCTCCCGAAGAAGCTCTACGAGCGGGAGCTGCTCCGTCTGCAGGCGGAGCTGGTCGCCGTCCAGGAGTGGGTGAGGGCCACCGGGCAACGGATCGTGGTGGTGTTCGAGGGCAGGGACGCCGCGGGGAAGGGCGGCGCGATCAAGCGGATGACGGAGTACCTCAATCCCCGGGTGACCCGGGTCGCCGCCCTGCCGACCCCCACCGAACGACAGCGCACCCAGTGGTACTTCCAGCGGTACGTCGAGCACCTCCCCGCCGCGGGAGAGATCGTCCTGTTCGACCGCTCCTGGTACAACCGGGCCGGGGTGGAGCGGGTGCTGGGCTACTGCACGGTCGAGGAGTACCGGCTGTTCCTGCGACAGTGCCCCACCTTCGAACGGATGCTCGTCGAGGACGGCATCCTGCTCCGCAAGTACTGGTTCTCGGTCAGCGACGAGGAGCAGGAACGCCGGTTCCGGTCCCGACTGGAGGACCCGCTGCGCCGCTGGAAGTTCTCCGAGAACGACCTACGCACCTGGGACCGCTGGGTGGACTTCTCCCGGGCCAAGGACGAGATGACCCTGCACACGGACATCCCCGAGGCGCCTTGGTACGTCGTCGAGGCGGAGATCAAGCGGAACGCCCGGATCAACTTCATCGCCCATCTGCTGTCGACGCTGCCCTACCGGCACGTCCCGCAACCGGAGATCGTCATCCCGCCCCGGCCGCCGGCCGAGGACTACGTCCGCCCACCGCGCGACCTGTTCCGTCAGGTTCCCGACCACGCGGCCGGCCTCGTCTCCGGCGGCGGCTCCGGTCGTCGGGGACGGTGATCCCGCCCGGGGGCCGGCTCCGGGAGCCGGCTCCGGGGTCCGACGGCGGGGGCCGGACCGCGGCGAGTCGGGCGGGCCGTTCCGGCGGTGTCCGACGGGTCGTCCTGTCGTGGGAATCACATCGGTGTCTTGTCGGTCACGCACAAAGGCGTTCGGTGGTAGGAGGCGCGGCGTCGGCTACTCTCGCGGCGTGAAGGCGCCCGCGCACGAGGCAACGCTGCTCCGGTTACGGCGCAGCAGCGGGACCCTGGCGACCGCCGCGCTGCACGACATGGACGAGCACCTGCCCTGGTACCGGGCGATGAGCGCGGAGGACCGGTCGTGGGTCGGCCTGGTGGCGCAGGCCGGGATCGCGGCCTTCATCGCCTGGTTCTCCAGCCCGGAGGGGTCGCCGGCCGCGGTGACGGCCGACGTCTTCGGCACCGCCCCGCGGGAGCTCACCCGGTCGATCTCGTTGCAACAGACCCTGGAGATGGTGCGCACCGTCGTCGAGGTCGTCGAGGATCGGGTGACCGACCTGGCCGCCCCGGGCGACGAGCAGTACGTCCGCGAGTCGGTGCTGCGGTACAGCCGCGAGGTCGCCTTCGCGGCCGCCGAGGTCTACGCCCAGGCCGCCGAGGCCAGGGGGGCGTGGGACGCCAGGCTGGAGGCGCTGGTTGTCGACGCCCTCGTCCGCGGCGACGCCGACGACGGGATGCGCTCCCGGGCCGCCGCGCTCGGCTGGCCGGACGACGAAAGGGTCGCCGTCCTCGTCGGTTCGACCCCGTCCGGGCAGGTCGAGGACGTCGTCGACGGGCTGCGCAGGCGGGCCCGGTCGGAGGGCGGCGACGCCCTGGTGGGAGTGCAGGGGGACCGTCTCGTCGTGGTCGTCGGCCGGACCACGGACCCGGTCGCCGTCGCCGAGGTGCTCTCTGCCCAGTTCGGCGAGGGACCGGTCGTGATCGGGCCGCTGGTGCCGGGACTCGTCGAG
Source organism: Actinomycetales bacterium (assembly GCA_012719445.1). Classification (GTDB taxonomy): domain Bacteria; phylum Actinomycetota; class Actinomycetes; order Actinomycetales; family Kineosporiaceae; genus JAAYAH01. Next base: position 53,481 of record JAAYAH010000187.1, read on the forward strand.
GCGGGACGCTCGGCGAGAGCAGCTCTCGCCGGGCTGGTCGCGGCGCGGGCGTGGCCGGGGGCGCCCCGGCCGATCGCTGCGGACGACCTGCTCCCCGAGCGGGCGCTGAGCGGTGACGTGACGGCGCGCAGAGCCCTCGTCGACCGGGCCTACGCCAAGCTCTCCGCCAGTCCCCCGCTGCTGGAGACGGCGGCGACGTACCTGGAGTTCGGCCGCTCGCTGGAGGGCACGGCCAGGGCCCTGTTCGTCCACCCCAACACGGTCCGGTACCGACTGCGCCGCGTCGCCAACATCACCGGGTGGGATCCCGCGGACCCGCGCGAGGCGTTCGTGCTCCAGATCGCGATCGCCCTCGGTCGGCTCGCCCGGTCGCCGTCCCGACGGTGACGCCGACCGCCGTTTGTACCCTTCCTACAAGATGATCGCCGCAGCTTCGTGCCTGCCGACTGCAGTACCGGAGGCCGCGTTTCGGAAGCCTGAGGGGGTGCTCGCCATCGTCTGCCCGGGCCAGGGCGCGCAGACCCCAGGTCTGCTGAGCCCTTGGCTCGAACTCCCAGGACTGTCCGACCACCTCGCCCGGCTCGCCGAGGCCTGCGGGGTCGATCTCCTCCGGCACGGCACCGTGTCCGACGCCGAGACCATCCGCGACACCGCGGTGGCCCAGCCCCTCATCGTGGCCTGCGGACTGCTCGCCCTCGGGGAGCTGTTCCCGGACCGGACGGCCGGGGCCCTGGTCGACCCGGACCGCGTCGTCGCACTGGGCGGTCACTCCGTCGGGGAGATCACTGCGACGGCTGCCGCCGGCGTGCTCGACGAGACCACCGCGATGCGGTTCGTCGGCGTCCGCGGCCGGGAGATGGCGGCCGCGGCGACGGTGACGGCGACCGGCATGAGCGCCGTCCTCGGCGGCGACGCGGCGGAGGTGACCGCCGTGCTGGAGCGCGAGGGCCTCACCCCGGCCAACGTCAACGGCGCGGGGCAGGTCGTCGCCGCGGGAACCCTCGACCAGCTCGCGGCGCTCACCGCGAGCCCGCCGGCCAGGGCACGGGTCATCCCCCTCCAGGTCGCCGGTGCCTTCCACACCGTGCACATGGCGCCCGCCGTCGCGGCCCTCGCCCGCGAGGCGGCCCTCGCCGCCCCGCGCGACCCGGAGGTCCGGCTGCTGTCCAACGCCGACGGGACCGCGGTGGACGACGGCACCGAGGTGATGCGCCGCCTCGTCGCCCAGGTCAGCAACCCGGTGCGCTGGGACCTCTGCATCGAGACGCTCGCCGCCCTCGGCACGACCGCGATCCTGGAGCTCCCGCCGGCGGGAACCCTCGCCAACCTGGCCAAGCGGGCCATGCGGGGCGTGCAGGTGGTGGCCCTGCGCACCCCCGACGATCTCGAGGCGGCCCGCGCCCTCGTCACCGAGCACGCCAACGGACCGACGACGGCGGCGGACGGCGAGGCGGGCACCCCGCTCGTCGACCGGACCGGACGGCAGGGAGGGCAGGCATGAGCCTCACGACTCCCGTGGGAGTACCGCACGCCCGGATCCTCTCCGTCGGTTCCTACCGGCCGGAACGGGTGGTCACCAACGAGGAGATCTGCACCCGCATCGACTCCTCCGACGAGTGGATCCGGGAGCGGTCCGGGATCGTCAGCCGGCGCTGGGCCGCGCCGGAGGAGACCGTGGTCGACATGGCGGAGCGCGCAGGCGCCGTCGCCGTGGAACGCGCCGGTCTCACCGGAGCGGACATCGACACCGTGCTGGTGGCCACGATCACCCACCCCTACCAGACCCCGTCCGCCGCGGCCCTGCTCGCCCATCGGCTCGGCGCGACGCCGGCAGCCGCCGTCGACCTGTCCGCAGCCTGCGCCGGGTTCTGCTACGGGCTCGGCATGGCCAGCGACATGATCCGCGGCGGCTCCGCCCGGCACGTCCTCGTGGTCGGCGTCGAGAAGCTCAGCGACTTCACCGACCCGGAGGACCGGGCGACGGCCTTCCTCTTCGGCGACGCCGCGGGAGCCGTTGTCGTGGGCCCCAGCGACACCCCGGGGATCGGCCCGACCGTCTCCGGGTCGGACGGCGCGCAGTGGGACGCCATCAGCCACACCCACTCCTGGCTGGCCCTCCGGGACGGGAACCCCGGCTGGCCGAACCTCACCATGGCCGGGCAGACGGTGTTCCGCTGGGCGGTGTGGCAGATGGCGCCCGCCGCGCAGAAGGCACTGGACGCCGCGGGGGTCCAGGCGGGCGATCTGGGCGCGTTCATCCCGCACCAGGCCAACGGCAGGATCATCGATGCGATGGCCAAGCAGCTCCGGCTGCCGCCGCACGTGGTGATCTCGAAGGACATCGCCGAGTCGGGGAACACCTCGGCCGCGTCGGTGCCGCTGGCGATGGATCGGCTGCTGGCCTCCGGCGAGGCGAGCAGCGGATCGCTGGCGCTACTCATAGGGTTCGGCGCTGGACTCGTCTACGCATCCCAGGTGGTGGTCCTGCCCTGACCGGGCGAGGCTGCCCCCTGGTCTCCGCTCCGGGGTACGACGCCGGACGTCAGCGGAAGCACGATCCCCGGTCAGGGACGACCGGACCCACACCGCGAGAAGGAGCACTTTCATGGCACTGAGCGAACAGGACATCCTCAGCGGTCTCGCCGAGATCGTCAACGAGGAGACCGGGCTGCCGGCGGACGCCGTCCAGTCCGACAAGTCCTTCACCGACGACCTCGACATCGACTCGCTCTCGATGATGACCATCGTGGTCAACGCCGAGGAGAAGTTCGGCGTGCGGATCCCCGACGACGACGTCAAGAACCTCAAGACCGTCGGCGACGCCGTCAGCTACATCCAGTCCGCTCAGGGCTGACCCCAGCGCCCGCGCGCCCGCCGGCGGCACCGCTGCCGGCGGGCGCGCGAGGACGAGGGGCGCCGGGTGCGCGGGACCAGGACCCGGCCGCCCCGCCCCGTGCCACCATCGACGAGGAGCAGAGCACCACCATGACCACAGGCAGGAATCGACGCGTCGTCGTCACCGGCTTCGGCGCCACGACGCCGCTCGGCGGAGATGCGACGACCACCTGGAACGCAGCACTCGAGGGGCGCTCCGGCACCCGGACCATGACCCATGCCTGGGTCGACCAGTACAACCTCCCGGTGACCTTCGCCGCGGAACTGGCCGTCCCGGCGAGCGAGGTGTTGACCAGGGTCGAGGCCCGCCGGCTGGACCCCTCGGGCCAGTACGCCATGATCGCCTCCAGGGAGGCGTGGGCGCACGCCGGGAGCCCCGAGGTGGAGCCGGAACGGCTCGCCGTCGCCTGCGCCTCGGGCATCGGCGGGGTGTGGACCCTGCTGAGCGCCTACGACACGCTCCGCGAGAAGGGTCCGCGGCGGATCTACCCGCTCACCGTCCCGATGCTCATGCCGAACGGGGCTGCCGCCGCCGTCGAGATCGAGCTCAAGGCGCGGGGCGGGGCGCACACCCCGGTCTCGGCCTGCGGCTCCGGCGCCGAGGCGATCGCGTACGGCCTTGAGATCATCAAGAGCGGCCGGGTCGACCTTGTGGTGGCCGGCGGGACCGAGGCCGCGATCCACCCGCTGCCGATCGGCGGGTTCGCCGCCATGCAGGCGTTGTCCACCCGCAACGACGAGCCCGAGACGGCGTCGCGTCCCTACGACGTGAGCCGGGACGGGTTCATCATGGGCGAGGGGTCGGCCATGCTCGTCCTCGAGGCGGAGGAGCACGCCAGGGCCCGAGGCGCGACGATCTACGCCGAACTGGTCTCCGCCGGCCTGACCTCCGACGCCCACCACATCGCCGCCCCCGACCCGGAGGGCCTCGGCGCCGCCCGTGCCATGTCCCTCGCCCTGTCCAACGGTGACCTCACCCCCGCCGACGTCGTGCACGTCAACGCGCATGCGACGTCGACCCCCAGCGGTGACGTCCCGGAGGCGAAGGCGATCCGCAGGGCGCTCGGCGACGCGACGGACCGGGTGGCCGTCTCGGCCACGAAGTCGATGACCGGCCACCTGCTCGGCGCGGCAGGTGCCCTCGAGGGCCTGTTCTGCGTGCTGGCCCTGAACCAGCGGACGGCGCCGCCGACGATCAACACCGTCGACCTCGACCCCGAGGTGAACCTCGACGTCGTGGTCAAGGAGCCGCGCAGGCTCGGCGACGGCGACCTCGTGGCGATCAACAACTCCTTCGGCTTCGGCGGCCACAACATCGCCCTGGCCTTCCGCACCGCCTCCTGATCCCAGGGAGGAGTCCGCGGGTCCCGACCCGGCCTCCTCCGCGAGGACCTCGTGTCCTGGGCCGGCCCGGTTGTCGTCCGAGCCGGCCCAGGACACGTTGCCGTGCCCCGGGCCATCGGGCACGTGGGGTCCGGGCAGGCCGGACAGGCGTCACCGACGCCTGTCGACCACCCGGTGGTCAGTGCGTCCGGACGGTCAGCCCACCCGGTGCAACCATCGGACCGGCGCCCCGTCCCCCGCGTACCGGAACGGCTCGAGCTCGTCGTCCCAGGCGCTGCCGAGGGCGAGGCGCAGCTCGTCGACCATCCGCGAGGGGTCGGCGGTCCCCGCCTCGACGGCGGACCGGACGCGGTCCTCGGGAATGACGACGTTCCCGTGCACATCGGTCATCGCATGGAAGATGCCCAGCTCCGGGGTGTGGCTCCAGCGGGCTCCGTCGTGGCCGGCGCTCGGCTCCTCGGTGACCTCGTACCGCAGGTGCGCCCACCCGCGCAGGGCCGAGGTCAGCCGCGCCCCGGTACCCTGCTCGGCCTGCCAGGACAGCTCGGTGCGACACAACCCCGGCGCCGCGGGTTGCGGGATCCAATCCAGGGACAGGCGCACGCCGAGAACGCCGCCCGCCGCCCACTCGACATGCGGGCACAGCGCGCGCGGCGCGGAATGGACGAACAGCACACCGCGCGTGACCGCACCAGACATCCTGACCTCCTCCACCGACCGAGGGACGTCTTCCCCAACGACCTCGGCGGCGCGGATGCCGTCATGTCGCCACGCGCGCGACTGCGGGGTCATTCTGCCGTATGGACCGGACCTTCACCAGAGCGCCTGGCAGCGACAGAATGTCATGACTGTCATACCCAGAGTGAGCGGCACGCCGTAGACTCGATGACGACGAGGCAACCGACGAGCCGAGGCGTCCGAGAGGGTCGCGAATGAGCAAGGACCACCACGGTAACCAGGTCGACGAGGCCTACGATTCCGGCCTCATCACCGAGGTGCTGCGTCCGGCCGCCGTCGTGCCGGAGGAGACGGCCCGGTCGATCCTCATCGAACTGTCCCTCAACAGCGTCCACGCCGACGGTGTCTGGTTCGCCGAGCCGAGCCGCTGGAACCGGTACGACAAGCCGTGGACCCTCCTGGACGCCCCGGGAGACGCCGGTCTGATCGGCACCATCCAGGTCGCCTACGGCACCCCGCGCCGCTACGACATCACGATCTACCGGGTCTCGGTGACCACCCTGGGGTCGGAGCTCGGCTGGTCGGTGCAGAGTCTCACCGACGACGCCCTCGGCCTGGCCGGACTCACCCTCGCCGAGTGCCCGCGCACCGTCCTCGACGTACCGCCGAAGCCGTACCGGTACTGACCCCGACGCGCCGACCGGTCACCGCGTCGGGTCGGTCAG
>JAAYAH010000188.1 GCA_012719445.1 Actinomycetales bacterium
ACCACCTCAACAGCTACGTGACCTACATGCGCAGCCAGGGCGTGACGATCGACGTCACGTCGGTGCAGAACGAGCCGGACTGGCATCCCGACTACGACTCGATGGACTGGTCCGGCACCGAGCTGCGCGACTTCGTCCGTGACCACGGCGCACGGGTCACCGGCACCAAGCTGCTCATCGCCGAGTCGCTGCGCTTCAACCGGGCCTACACCGACCCGACGCTGAACGACGCGACCGCCCGCAACAACATCGGCTACCTCGGCGGGCACCTGTACGACACCGAGAACAGCGGCAATCTCTCGCCCTACCCGCTGGCAACCCAGTACGGCAAGAACCAGTGGATGACCGAGTGGAACCTCCACGCCGCCGACGGCAGCGGTTCCGCCATCTGGGGCGACCCGAGCAACGCCGCGGCCTGGAACGAGTCCCTCGACGACATCATGCGCACCGTGCACCTGTCGATGGAGTCCAACTGGAGCGCCTACATCTGGTGGTACGGGCGCCGGTTCTACTCCTTCGTCGGTGACGGCGAGAGCGCCTACGGCACCACCAAGGGCGCCGTCCTCAAGCGCGGATGGGCGTTCTCGCAGTACGCCAAGTACGTCCGCCCCGGGTATCAGCGGGTCGGCCTGACCAAGAGCTCCAAGGCCTCGCCGCTGGAGGTCACCGCCTACACCGGCGACGGCAAGATCGTCCTGGTGATCCTCAACCGCACCACCAGCGCGGTGAACAACGCGGTCGTGCAGGTGCCGCAGGCCGTCGCCTCGGCGCAGCACACCCTCACCTCGCAGACCCGCAGCCGGGCGAGCTCACCCGTCACCGTCAACGGCAGGCAGGTCAGCGTCACCGCCGACGCGCGGAGCATCTCCACCGTCGTCATCAACCTCTAGCCATCCACCTCACCGACCCGGACGGTGTGCGGGACTCACCCCGCACGCCGTCCCTCAGCCTGTCGTCCCGGGCACCTGCGCGCGGCCCTGCTCGCGGCCCATCTCGACCCCGGAGAGACGCGCGGGTCACCGCTTCGAGCGCGGAGGGGGCACCAGCGGTCAGGGTGCGTGCCACGACCGTGGTCTCAAGGGACGTACCGAACGTACCGACGAGATGGAGAAGGAGCCCGGACACCACCGCGCGAAGTCAGGAAGGCGGGGTGCATGGCAGAGCATCCCGCCAGCCCAGTGATCCTCGCCACCACCGGTGTCGAGGAGTTCCAGGCGAACCTGCTGCGCGGGATCCACCCCGTTCTGGACGCGCACGGCTTGCCCCGGGTCGTCTACATCGACCAGCTCGGAACCCCCGGCCTGCCGGCCGACTTCGTGGACTTCCTCCGTGGGAGCAGGCCCACCGGCCTGCTCTCCACCCACCTCTGGCGGGAGGAGCACCTCGACGAGCTGAGGACCCTGACCCGCGAGCTGAGCCTTCCCTCCGTGATCATCAGCTCCGACTACCCGGACGTCGCCTGCGTCAAGGGGGACAACGTCACCGGGATGCGGGAGCTGATGGACCACCTGCTGGACGAGTGCGGCGTCCGGCGTCCGGTGCTCGTCCGGGGGATCGCCTTCCAGCAGGACTCGATGGAGCGGGAGGGGGTGTTCCGGGAGGAGATGGCCAGACGGGGCATCCCGGTCGACGAGGATCTCGTCGTCGACGGCGAGTTCTGGTCGGACATCGCCCACCGGGCGCTGCGCACGCTGCTGCAGCACCGCAGGGACTTCGACGCCGTGGTGGCGTGCAACGACCTGTCCGCCCGGGGCTGCATCGGCGCGCTGACCGACTCGGGCCTGCGGGTGCCGGAGGACGTCCTGGTGACGGGCTTCGACAACGACCGGGACACCCTCCAGTGGCCGGGACTGACCACCGTCGATCCCGACCTGACCGAGCAGGGCCGGGTGGCCGCCGAACTCCTCGTCTCCCAGATCGCCGGTGATCCCGCGCGCCCGACGGTCGTCGTCCCCTCCCGGCTCGTGGTCCGGGACTCCACCTCGATCAGTGCCCGGTCCGACAGGGAGCAGCTCGGGACCGCCCTGCACATGGTGGAGACGGCGCGGGCGCACCTGGCCCACCGGGACGCCTCCGCGAACCTGGCCCGCACCACGCTGGCCAGCCGGACCCTCGACGACGTGATCGAGGCGCTCGCCTCGTCCCTGAACTGGCTGAAGCTCCGTCGCTGCTTCGTCGCGGTCAGGTCAGACCTCTGCGGCGATCTCCGGGACGTGCCGACCGACCTGTTCACCGAACCCGCTCCCGAGACCGCTGCCGAGCGCGAGGGCGGGCAGGTGGGCAGGCAGGTGGCCGGATCCGCGGACGGCGAGCAGTCCACCAGACAGCCGCGGTCCTCGACACCGGTGCGCCTGCTGCTGGACTACCGAGACGGGGTGACGCATCCGCCACCGGCCGAGCCCTTCCCATCCCACCAACTGCTCCCCGACCCGTTGCAGGGACAGCTCTCGGAAGGCCTGCTCCTGGTGTTCGCCCTGGTCCTCGGGCACCGGGAGTTCGGCTACCTCCTCATGGAGCGCCACCCCTCCCCGCTCACCTTCAACGAGACCCTGCACGCGGACCTGGCCCGGGCGCTGGACGCGGTGTTCAAGCAGCGGGTGCTGGAGGCGCACGCCGCCAGCCTGGAGGACACCGTGGCCCGTCGTACCAGGGAGCTCCAGGCCGAGATCATGGTCCGGCAACGGGCGGAACGGCAGCTCCAGTTGGCCAACGACGAACTGCGCCAGGTCGCCATGCGCGACGGCCTCACCGGCATCGCCAACCGCGCCGCCTTCGACCAGCACCTCGGTCACCACTGGCAGGCCCTCACCCGGACCCACCACCCGCTGACGATGCTGATGGTCGACGTCGACCGGTTCAAGGACTACAACGACCACCACGGCCACATCGCCGGCGACGACACCCTGCGCATCGTCGCCGAGTGCCTGCACGATTCCACCTACCGCCCGGAGGACCTCGCCGCCCGCTACGGCGGTGAGGAGTTCGCCGCCGTCCTGCCCGGCAGCGACGCCAACGCCGGGCTCACCGTCGCCATGCGCTTCCAGGCGGCCCTCGCCGAAAGGGCCATCCCGCACGGCGCCTCCGACGTCGCCCCCGTGGTCACCGCGAGCGTCGGCATCGCCGTCGCCCACCCCGACGGACACACCGAGCCCACCGCCCTCGTCGCCGCCGCGGACCAGGCCCTCTACCGGGCCAAGCAGTGCGGCCGCAACCGTGCCATCCTCCTCGAACTCGACGGCCCGGCCGTCGCCCCGCCCGAGACCACCCAGGGACCGCCTCGCCCGACCCCAGGAGGCCGGCCGAGCCCCCACCCCTGAATGAGCACCCGGCGAGCGACTCCACCGCCGACCGGTGGCTAAGTGGGCTCAAATCCCTGAAATGAGCCCGTTTTGCCACCGGTCGGCGGTGCGCAGAGGGTGCGGACGGCGCGCCGTGCGCGGGTGGGGTGGGTCAGGTGGCGGTGCAGGTGACGGTGGCTCCGGCTCCGGTGCCGGTGCCGACGAAGCCGAAGTTGGTGGTCTGTCCGGCGCCGAGGCGACCGTTGTAGGCGGCGTTGGTGACGGTCACGGTGCCGCTG
>JAAYAH010000189.1 GCA_012719445.1 Actinomycetales bacterium
AGACGACGCCGTCGCGGATCACGAAGATGTTGGAGCCGGTCCCCTCGCACAGGTCCCCGGCACCGTTGGCGAAGATCGCCTCGGTGCCTCCCACCGACTTGGCCGCGGCCAGGGCGACGACGTTCTCGGCATACGACGTCGTCTTCAAGCCGACCGTCGCCGCCCGCTCGTTGCGGATCCACGGGACCACGCCGATCGTCGTCACCGGCGCGGGCGCGGGCTGGTCGCCTGCCGTGACGATGTAGGTCATCGGCCCGTCCAGCCGGTCCGAGCCAAGGGGTCCCCGACCACCGGTCACCGTGTAGCGCAGACGCCCGAAGGCGATCGGCCCGTCCGCGAGGACCGCCTGGATGCCCTCCTCGACCCGTGCCCGGTCCAGCGGGGCCAGCCCGAGACCGGCCAGCGAGCGGTCCATCCGGTCGTGGTGCCGGGTCTTGGCGAAGACCTGGCCGTCGACGATCTTGGCCGTCTCGAAGACGCCGTCACCGACGGTCACGCCGTGGTCGAGCGCGGCGATCGCCGGCCCTTCGTCCACTCGCCGACCGTCCACCCACACCCTGATCTCTGAACCCATAGGACCCAGAGTCTCACGCCGCGGAGCCACCCCGTGAAACGACAGTCCAGACCCGCTAGGTTCGTTCTCGTGACCACGAGCCTGTATCTGGCCTCCGCCGAGTCCCGCTCCGGTAAGTCCGCGGTGGCGCTCGGCATCCTGGAACAACTCACCCGGCTGGGCGGCCGGGTCGGGGTCTTCCGACCCATCGTCCAGGCCGACGTCCCGGACCCGCTCCTCCACCTGCTCCTCCCCCGGGCCTCCTCCCCCCTGGGCGCCGAGCAGGCGGTGGGCGTGACCTACGACCGGGTCCACGCGGACGCCGACCGGGCCGTGGGCGAGATCGTCAACCGCTTCCACGAGTATGCCGAGGCGCACGACACCGTGCTGGTCATCGGCTCGGACTTCACCGATATCCCCGGCCCCACCGAGTTCTCGGTCAACGCGCGGATCGCCGCCAACATCGGGGCACCGATCATCCTGGTGGTCCCGGCCATCGACCGGGAGCCCGAGGACGTGGCGACCGCGACCTCCGTGACCGTCCACGAGGCCCGGACCCAGCACGCGGACGTGCTGGCGGTGATCGCCAACCGGGTCGCGCACGACCTCACCGACGCCACCCGCGAAGTCCTCGCGCAGCACCTGCCGGACCACACGGCATACGTCCTGCCGGCCAACGAGATCCTTGCGGCCCCCACCGTCCGGGACCTCATGACGGCCATCGACGGCGAGCTGCTCCTGGGCGACGAGTCGCTGCTCGACCAGGAGGCGATGAGCCTGATCGTGGCCGGCATGACCATGCCCAACGTGCTCGACCGGCTCAAGGAGGGCGCCGTCGTGATCTGCCCGGCGGACCGCGAGGAGGTCCTGCTCGCCACTCTCCAGGCGCACCGGGCCAGCACCTTCCCGGCCCTGTCCGGCATCGTGCTCAACGGCGGCTTCCCGCTGAGCCCGCAGGTCAGCCGGCTCGTCGAGGGCCTGGACGTCCAACTGCCCGTGGTGACCACGACCTACGGGACGTTCACCACGTCCACCCGCTGCTACGGTGCCCGCCCGCGGATCGCCCCGGGCTCGCACCGCAAGATCGAGGAGGCGGTCGGGGTCGTCAGCGAGCACCTGGACGTTGCCGCGCTCCTCCCCCAGGCCGCCGCCCGCGCCTCCGGGATCGTCACGCCGCTGATGTTCGAGCACCGCCTGACGGAGTGGGCCCGCGAGGCGGCGGCGACGGTCGTCCTGCCGGAGGGGCTCGAGGAGCGCATCCTCCGCGCGGCCGACCAGCTACTGGCGCGTGGCGTGGCAAACCTCATCCTGCTCGGCCCCGAGGAGGAGATCCGGGACAAGGCCACCACGCTCGGCCTGCGGATCGAGGCCGCCACGTGCGTCGACCCGCAGACGGACCCCCGGCGCCAGACCTACGCCGAGACGTATGCCGAGCTGCGCGCCCACAAGGGCGTCACCCTCGACCAGGCGCTGGACACCGTCGTCGACCCCTCCTACTTCGGCACGCTGATGGTGCTCGACGG